>NZ_CAKMAB010000017.1:0-117484 GCF_924513355.1 Paenibacillus pseudetheri | reverse complement strand
ATTATGCGATTACCCACATTGTTACTCTCTAACTCCCAATGGCTCACTTTTGAATAACTTTTATTATCGGAACTCACATAAATCGAATAGTTCTTTTGGGATGTGCGTAGAGGCGTCCGTATCCCGTAACTCAATTCGATTCACGGCAGCTGTTCTCCCCATATCAAATCCTGTACCTCGATTCTCATCATCCACCCACGCAGTCCCTTGATATCCTAGGTGAGTTAGTCCAGTCTCTGTAGGCTTAGTATCTTTAAGGGTATATCCATAAGTAAAGTTTAGAGATTTTAAATTCTCACTAAAGAGTGTATTTCCATTTTCATCATATGAAAAAAATATATTCTTCTCATCATCTATAGATATTTGGTGAAGTCTACCTGAAATATCATAAGAATAATCATTTTTTTCAGACTCCCCATTAACAAATGAAATATTCGAAAATAATAAAATAAAAATGCATGAATACATAAAACATAATTTCTTTCTATCATTAATGAACATGTTTCTTCGCTCCTCATTAGTACTTAAATTAAGATTTTCACATTTATAAATGAACTTTCAAATAATAAGTCATTTCAATCCGGTACCCTTATATTAGACAACACCTCTTAATCAGAAGAGTACTTTTAATTGCTCAAAATCACTCTAGTTTCCTTGAATTCTGTATTCAAACCTTGATTTCTTTCGGTATCACCAGATTTTTCTTCAACTCATTGATATATTCAAAGGGCGACAGGTCATAGATACTCCATGAATGCGTTGCTGATTATAATTGGTGATTGATGAATTGTGGGTCAATTCTGAGCGTATGAAAGGCTTCTTTTCCGTAAATTCGTTAAATATCTGACGTTTCATTAGGGCTTCTTAAGTGATCTGAACGAGATGTTTAGCTTCGCAGCTTAACCCTAGATGATACGAAATAATGGCTCGATCAAATACATCTAAGATGCACATTATGAAAAAGCATCGCCTTTCACCAGCTATTTCCCACAACTGATAGGAGGCGTTAAGGACGTGGTTATTCGCAAGTCTTCGGGGATGCTAAAGTTTTAGTTCACCGCGCGGATGCAAGACATTCATGCGCTTACACAGTCGAAATACTTTCTTCTTGTTAATCACAAGCTGGTGGCGTTTTTCAAGAGTACAGTCAGTTTGCGGTAGCCATAAGAAGCCCCTTCACCCGCCAAAATCCCCATTAATTATTTACGGATTTCTTCGTCACTCACGGGGTTTCCAGTGGTGGTATAAGAATAACTTGATGCTGGACGATCTACTCGCTTTACTGGGTTCCCTTCAGCCTTATTCGCATGGACATGTAAGTTGATCGTTCGACTTCCATCAAACGAAGCAAGAAGGTAATGCAATGCCCCCCATCAATATATTTATGAGCAATCACTATTTTATCCGTAGGTTTAGTTTTTTTGAAGGCCTTTGAGAATTTCTCTTTCCAGGGCTTGTTCCGCTAATAGCTTCTTCAATTTTTCATTCACATGCTCAAGTTGTTTAAAGTCTTCGGCGGTTGGGATGAAAGAGGTTTGTCTTTTGCTAGCCGCACAAGGGTTAAGTATGTTATTGGTTGAATGATGGGTTAATTCGGCACTGGGTGGGGTAAAAAGAAAGACCTTAAGGATACTCCCCCAAGATCTCAGATAAAGACTAATATGAATCTCGATAGTTACCTGCCATTTTTTTTAATAACTCATGGATTTGGTCAGTATGCCAAATATAGTCTGAGAATTTCAAGTGCAGTTGTAGCAGTATTTCGACAGTTTCATCTACTGACTGCGTGTTACTGTTCTCAAGTTTGGATAAGATATCCCTAAGTTCTATTACCATTTTTCGAAAATCATCAAGATTTGAATCTTGTTCATCTAGTTCTTCCTGAGAGATAACTTTTTCTCTGCAAGAATCGTTCAAACGAGAAAGAATGTTAAATGTCCTCAATAATTCTTCTTGCATATATTCCCTCCACTTTAAGGAATTTTTCGACCTTCTTTTAATGCCGCTTCCGTCTTTTTGGCATTAAATGAACCATCCAAATTTAATACTGCTTTTACCTTGTTACGACTATCAAATACCTCAATGTGGTCATAGTGTAAGGTATCTAAATAATATTGGTCACCTTTCTTCAAATAACCATTACCTGTTTTTCCAGTAACCGTATAAACCGTAGCACCTTTAACAATACTACTTGTTTTTTGTGAGGAATTTTTTAATGAAGAACCAAAATTAAGTTTGAAAAACTCTGACATGTTGTTAGCTTTAAGAATTTCACAGTTATGCACCCAGATACCGAGGTTGGATACAAAGTATGAATTAAAGTCTTCAACCTCAAAGTTGTAAACCGTTGCTTCGCATGGCTCTTTTTCAATCTTATCTATTGCCAGTTTAGAACCATCACTCGAAACAAGCAAGTCGCCAACTTTCAGGTCTTTAACGAACGTCCATCCCTTACCATCCAACCAAAACGGATGCTCACCCGTAACCTCGATGATTTCTTCCCCGATGTGGACATAGTAGATTTTCAACAGATTTATTCGGAAATAGTACTGGGATTGGTGTAAATACTGTGGTTATTAATTAATTTAAGACATAAGCAAAGGGGATGAGTTCAGTACATAACCGAACTCATCCCCAATAAATCATTCTAAAAGAGTCCTCATAGACGTTTCCAACGCCTCCATTGGATGTACTATCCATCACATGTCTGCTTTTCAGATTGATCATGTAATTAACACTCCGCTCCTTTTCTCATTGGTCTAGTGGTATCACTCCTAGGATGTAGTCAACTATGCTACCGTTCGCCTTAGCTTAACATTACACCATCAGAGATGGATAAAATTCTCCACCAGATTTTTCAATAAGTCTATAATCTGATTTTTTATCGTCATAAAAATCTCCTTGAAGTTCATTTCCATAATAATTCAATTAGTAGAATTTTAAAAACTTCATTTAAAGTATTCTTCTGAACACCACTTTATCTTTATTTCTCTACTTTTTTCATGAATTTTTATTAACTGATTTAAAAAAAATTCGTTGAACTATATCTTCAGCTATAAAAAACTGTCTCTTAAAGTAAATTATTTGCTTCTGATATGGACCTTGGTGCTTTTCATTGTTCTCATATACATGTAACAATTGAATATGGAGATCATAAATTTCTTTGTATGTCATAATAACACCCCTCAGCAGTTAAAAAGTTAATTTTCTAAATGTGCTTTTTTTATGTTCATTTAGCCCAACAACTTGCCTTAACAAAAAAGCAACTTCCCTGTTGGTAAGTCGCTTTTAAAACACTCTATAGTAAATCTTTAGTTATTATCTAAGATCCTACCGCTTCGCCTTATAAAACTCATGATACAGCTTCATGAGTGCTCGCTTCTCAATCCGTGACACATAGCTGCGACTGATACCAAGCTCCTTGGCAATCTCCCGCTGCGTTCGTTCCTCACCACCCGTGTCTAATCCAAACCGACCAACGACAACTTCCTTTTCCCGGTCATCCAGAATATCAAGGTTGCGATATATCTTACTCTTCTCGATCTTAAGATCGACTTCTTTAATGACATCATCTGCCTCGGAGCCAAGGATATCGATGAGTGTAATCTCATTACCTTCCTTGTCTGTCCCAATCGGATCGTGCAGAGATACATCTTTACGAGTCTTCTTCAAGGATCTTAGGTGCATCAGGATTTCGTTTTCAATACAACGGGCAGCAAATGTGGCCAGCTTTGTCCCTTTGTTCGGGCGATAGCTCTCAATGGCTTTGATCAGGCCGATCGTTCCGATGGAGATTAAATCCTCCATGTCTTCTCCGGTGTTATCGAATTTTTTTACTATATGGGCGACAAGTCTCAAATTGTGCTCGATAAGCAAATTCCGGGCTTTAGCATCCCCTTCAGCCATCATGCCTAAGTATTTGCTTTCCTCCTGCTCCGAGAGCGGCTGTGGAAATGCGTTGTTCCTTACGTAGGATACCAGCAACGTCAGTTCTTTGATTAGCAACGCGATCGTACTTAAGAATCCAGGCAACTTGGCGACACCTCCCGCACTTGTACAATGAAACCGATCTGTTAGCCTTACGGGTTCATGGTCATCTTATTGTATGTGGGTAGATGCCTAGAAGTGCATGTACGGGGGAAATTGTACAACCCCATTATTAGTCTCACCGCTTTAGCTTCATTAATGATCTCATCCATCTGCTCCCAGTTCTGCTCAACGGAGCGACCCTAGTTTGTCGTGATAAAAAAGATGCAGCAAGATCCAGCATGAAAAACAGTACAGTTGCCTTAGCAAACCGCTCCAGCCTACGTATTTCCGGGATATCAACACTTTAATAGAGCGTTTACTAGACCAGTTTTCAACTAGTTAAGAAGCACTTTTCATGTTGACTTTTCAACATATAGTGATTAAAATAAACAACGCACACTAAATATAGTATGCATATGGTTTTCCAGTATTTATAGCTTATCTATTCAATCTTGACAGTAATATATACAGGGGGAGAGACTCCATGCTAGTCGCATACGATTCAAAAACCGGAAACGTCAAACGCTTCATTGGTAAGCTTAAGCTGCCAGCTGTGCAGATTGAAGAGCATATGACCATTGACGAGCCCTATGTGCTTATTACATATACCACCGGCTTTGGACAGATTCCAGAGAAGGTGTCTACTTTCTTGAAGAACAATTATTCCAATTTGAAAGGCATCGCCGCCAGCGGCAACAAGAACTGGGGCGAGCTGTTCGCGCATAGTGCAGACTTGATAGCAGATCGGTACAATGTACCCGTTATCGGTAAATTTGAGCTATCGGGCACATTTGGTGATGTGGAACGAATTAAACAGGAGGTGAGCCGAGTTGCGGCATATTGAACTAAACAACATGTTGATGAAAAGAGACGAAAGTGGTTTCTTTCAATTGGATAAAGACCTTGAGGCAGTAGCCGAATTTATGCGGGATGTAGAACGGCGGAGCTTGGTTTTTGAGAATACAAAAGCCAAGGTTGATTATATGATTGAACAGGATTTCTACGAAAATTTTTACGAACAGTACAGCTTGGCTGAAATTGAAGAAGTTTACCAAATTACCCATTCTTACAACTTCAGCTTTCCATCCTATATGGCAGCTTCGAAGTTCTATACGGATTACGCTGTAAAAAGCAATGACCGCAAGCAATATCTGGAGCATTATCCGGACCGTGTGGCGGCAGTTGCCCTTCACCTAGGACGCAGCAACGCCGCTACTGCCGGCATGCTTGCTCGTTCGATGATGGAGCAGCGCCTGCAGCCAGCGACTCCTACCTTCTTGAATGCCGGCAAGAGCCGTCGCGGGGAGCTTGTCTCCTGCTTCCTTATCGAAATGGACGACTCGCTTAATTCGATCAACTATGTGCTCAATACCTGCATGCAGCTATCGAAGATCGGCGGTGGCGTGGCTGTCAACCTGTCCAAGCTCCGTTCCCGCGGAGAGACAATCAAAGGTGTCGAGGATGCGGCTAAGGGCATTATACCTGTGCTCAAGCTGATGGAAGACGGCTTCTCCTATGCTGACCAGATGGGTCAACGTAAAGGCTCTGGGGCCGCCTACTACAACATTTTTGGATGGGATGTTCTTGAATTTCTCGACAGTAAGAAGATCAACGCCGACGAAAAAACGAGACTCAAAACCCTGTCCATCGGCCTGATCATTCCGAATCGCTTCTATAAGCTGGCGAAGGACAATGAACCGCTTCATGTATTTGCCCCTTACAGTGTGTACAAGGCTTACGGCACGCATCTTGATGACATGGATTTGGATGAAATGTACGATAAGCTGCTAGCCGATCCACGTGTCAAAAAGAGAAAGGCCATGAGCGCACGGGATATGCTGACCAAAATCGCCATGATCCAGCTGGAATCTGGCTATCCATATATTATGAACAAGAGCAATGCCAACGCGGCCCATGCCCTGAAAAATGTCGGACAGATCAAAATGTCCAACCTCTGCACGGAAATCTTCCAGCTACAGGAGACCTCAGAAATTGCTGACTACGGACAGGAAGATACCATCCGCCGTGATGTAAGCTGCAATCTGGCTTCCTTGAACATTGTCAACGTGATGGAGCATGGCAAAATCCGTGAATCAGTACATGAAGGCATGATTGCCCTGACTGCAGTCAGCGATATGACCAGCATCTCCAATGCCCCAGGCGTAGCCAAAGCTAACAAAGAGATGCACTCCGTCGGTCTCGGCGTCATGAATCTGCATGGCTATCTAGCCAAGAACAAGATCGCTTATGAGAGCGAACAGGCTCGCGATTTTGCCCGGACCTTCTTTATGACCATGAACTACCATTCACTGGAAAAAAGCATGGAGATCGCTGCTGCAACCGGCCGGTCTTTCCATGGATTTGAGGCTTCTGATTATGCTACAGGAGCTTATTTCGAGCGTTACCTGACTACGAATTTCCGCCCTGTAACGCCAAGGGTACAAGAGCTGTTTGGAGATATTTTCATCCCTTCCCCTACGGACTGGGGACAACTTCGGGATGCAGTAAAAGCAAATGGCCTGTACCATGCTTACCGTTTGGCAATTGCGCCAACAGCCAGCATTTCCTATATTCAAAATGCTACTTCAAGCGTTATGCCTATTGTAGAGCAGATTGAGACACGGACTTATGCTAATTCGACGACTTACTATCCGATGCCGTACCTGCGTCCAGACAATGTATTTTTCTATAAATCGGCTTACCAAATGGATCAGTTCAAGGTGATCGATTTGATCGCGGAAATTCAGCCCCATATCGACCAGGGCATCTCGACCGTTCTGCATGTGAACAGTGATGTCTCAACCAGAGAACTGGCCCGCTCCTATCTGTACGCGGCGCATAAAGGTCTGAAGTCGCTGTATTACACCCGGACCAAAAAGCTGTCCGTTGAGGAATGCCTCACCTGCTCGATCTAACTGGAAGGCTATAGCCGCAGAAAAGGAGATTGCCATATTATGACCGCTATCCAAGCCGTTAACTGGAACCGTCCCGACGACGATTTCTCATTGATGTTCTGGAATCAGAACATTATGCAATTCTGGACGGACGATGAAATTCCATTATCCGATGATAAAATGTCCTGGCTCACACTTAGTGAGCAAGAAAAGGACTCCTATATGAAGGTGCTCGGCGGACTCACGCTGCTGGATACGATTCAAGGCGGAGTAGGTATGCCGCAGATTATGGAGCATGTCGAAGGCCTTCAGCGCAAGGCTGTGCTTGGCTTTATGGGTATGATGGAACAGATTCACGCCAAATCGTACAGCAGCATTTTCACCACTTTGTCCTCCACGGAGGAAATTGACAGTGTATTCCGCTGGGTAGAAGAGAATCCATACCTGCAGTTCAAGGCAGAGACCATATCGCAATATTACAAAAAAATAGACTCACCCAAAGACCTGTACCTCGCCATGGCAGCCTCAGTGCTGCTCGAGAGCTACTTGTTCTACAGTGGCTTCTTCTACCCGCTTTATCTAGCTGGCCAAGGCAAAATGACCTGTAGCGGTGAGATCATCGACCTTATTCTACGGGATGAGAGCATCCATGGCGTATATGTCGGTGTACTGGCGCAGGAGATCTTTGACGGGCTACCAGATGACGAGCAGCGTGAGCTGCACCAGAAGCTGATAGACCTCCTTAGACTGCTCCATGAGAATGAAGAACGTTATACCGAGCAGATCTACGCTCCCATCGGACTGGTGGACGAGGTCAAGACATTCCTTAGATACAATGCTAACAAAGCCATGATGAATCTGGGCCACGATCCGCTATTCGGCGAGGAAGAGATCAACCCGATTGTTCAGAATGGCATCAGTACCCACACCAAGCAGCATGATTTCTTCTCGAAAAAAGGTAACGGATACGTCCGGGCGCTTAACGTGGAGCCGCTGAAGGATGAAGACTTTCAATTTTAAATATAGATAAAGCAAAAAAGTGCGGAGAAAATTCTCCGCACTTTTTGCTAACTCTATTTATTAGATTATTGCAATTTTTTCAGTACTGTTCTAGCTTCTTCATAGGTATCGTAAGCATCTGCAAAATCTCTGCCAAAAATACGTTTCAATTGCATCTTCCAAATTGGATTTTTAGTTACATAAGCCCATCCTGCTTGACCAGCTTCACTCGCCATCGCACCTGTAGGGGCTAGCATAGCTGCAACCTCAGGAGAAAGTACACTTTTAGATTCAGTTACATCAGTTGTTCCTGTAAATTTAGGTTTAACAAGCTTCATGATATTTTCGAAATCTTTCAGGTATCCTGGAACATCTTCAGCTGAAAAATCAATAGATACTACATCGATATGGTTCTCATTTTGGTTGTACTTAATAGTGTATGACATAATTATTTTTCCTCCAAGTTTTAAAAGAAATTTTAATAAATATTTTTAACACAACTTCATGCTTCGCTTAATTACAACACCCTTTCTAATATATCTAACCTAATACATATTACCTATATTATTATCGACAAATTTCTTTTTTTGTTTATATTAAAATACAAATTTCTACATATTCCAACATATTAATCGATCTTTAGACACAAAAAACCCCTGTGTGCGCCTTCCGATTCATGTCCATTCATCCATAAAGGATTCTCAAATCGAAAAATGCACCAAAGACTTTCGCACTAAATATATATATATTTAATAATATGAGTAAATTATATTTAATTCATCCAAAATTACTTTGTTGCGGAATAGCCCCCGTCAATCACATGTGCTGTACCTGTAATAAACGAAGCCTCATCACTTAGTAGGAAGCATGCAAACGCAGCTACTTCCTCAGGCGTACCATATCTACCCAGAGCCGTTCCAGAAGCGATAAGAGATTGAAGCATCTCTACATCATCAGACAACAGCTTTTCATATCTGTTCATAGTTGGTGTAGGGATAGGTCCTGGGCAAAGGGCATTTACTCTAATATTACGGTGACCCACTTCTTTGGCAACCGATTTAGTCATCCCCACAATAGCATGTTTACTTGCTGAATAGGCTGCATCATTTGCCATCCCAATAAAAATACCATGCAATGAAGAACAGTTTAGTACGGACGATCCAGATTTCATATGAGGTAATGCATAATGCAACATGTAGAATTGGCCATTAAGATTTGTCTGAATCACCTTTTGAAACAATATCGGATCATATTCTGTAACATCCGCATTATCTCCTGTAATTGCTGAGTTATTATAAAGGCAATCAATTTTTCCATAGGCGGCTAATGTTTGATCTACGATATTTTTGCAGTCTGCTTCAACTGAAACATCTGACCGCACAAACATAGCTTCTCCACCTAAAGCTTTGATTTCTTCGACTGTGTTAGCGCCAGCATTTGATCGATTGGCAACTACTACAGTACCACCCTCTCTTGCTACTCTCAATGCTGTAGCTTTTCCGATTCCGGTACCAGCACCCGTAATAATAACTACTTTGTTTTCAAATCTGTTGCTACTCATTATGCGCACCACTTTCATATGTCTTTTTCAGGAAGAGGATTTGAACCTCATAGACCCTAATGTCACCTGATACAATGTCGATTGGAACATTTTTGCAGAAAAATCGACAAAATTATCCTCTATATGACAACTTTATTGTATTTAATTGTATATAGCAATGAATATTTTAATCTACTTTTACAACAATTGAGAATTTGGTTTTGATCGTCATAAAAAAAACACCCCTTAGAATTTCATCAGATAAACCAGAAGTTTGATCCAATGCTTATTCTAAGGGGTTTGATAATTTGTAAATCCGTCATTGTTAATGAAACCATACTCCAAATAAATTATTTATTGGCTTATAGATAAGAATAATCAGAAACAGCGGACTGGGGATGTTCAATTTTAACAACGCGCATACGGTCGCGCCAAGTCCCAAAATCCAAAATATAAAATATACGCTAAGATCACGTACTCGGCGCTTTCGCATTAATTTAGGCAAATCAAGTGCCATACAACCTACAGCAAGCACCAAAAAAAACAATAACACCATTTGACTCACTCCTTGATTTTTTCAAGAAAAGAATTATCTGTTAGACCTACGCGGTTAATAACTACTGAGGCACTATAATGGATGGGCAATGATTTAAGGTAATCGTCGCCTTTTTTTTGCTGTAGCTTTGCCCAAGCTTTAGGACTGGCATGGTAGATCGATTGTCCAAATCCCATAATATCAATATTGAAGCGATTAGTTACTTGCTCCACAGTGTTTTGCATCCGCTCTATAATCCGTTTCTCTGTCTCCTTTTCCAAACGTTTTATGGTGCTTTCCGATTCCAAATTCTCAGTACTTTGCACTTCTTCAATATTGCAAAGCGCCTTAACATTAAGGTAAATATGAGGCTCCCCATCAATAATTTTCACTTTGCGTTTGGTTGAAGATTTAATCGATTCAATAACAATGGGCTTTCCGTCTTTCCCTGCTATCGGGCCAGAATGTGAGGTTACCTTATCGTTGATATAATTGTAACCAATCGTTTCACCCTCGTTTAGCCAACCGATCAGTTTGTCTTTTCTGAACACAGCGACAGTATGGTATTCCAATCTTGCCTTAGGCATTGTTCGCTCTACATTGCTTTTATCCTCTCCCTCTTTGGGATCTCCCATAATTTTCACTCCGGTTAGTACAGGATGTTCACCTTCAGACAATAAATTTTCAATAAAATCATCCAGCGTGACAGCGACTGTTTTTGCTGAATCTTTATAAGAATTATCTAGGGAACTAAATAATTTGTTCGCTGGTAATTTATCCATAGGTGTAAGGACATTCAAGACATCGCTGGCGGTTGCATCTCTGGCAACCATAACGTAGAAATCCATACGCGGTTCCCGACTTCTTTTAAATACGTCCAGTATCTCGCCCACTCCGGAGCGGGCAAGTTCCTCCCCAATAACCAACACCCGGATATGACCAAGATAACTCGTCCTGGAACTATCCAGATTCAACTTACGTTGTGCATCATAAAACGTAGGTACCGTAAATTTATAAACAACCACTGGAACTCCAGTGCCTCCCCCTCCTCCAGTCGATTGTGAGGAGATCGCAGATGGAATAACGACCTGCATCGAAACTGTATAACCAGTCTCCGCCTTGTCGATCCCTATCCCCAGGACAAAGGCTACCTCATTCAGCTCCTTTCTTTCCCAACAGCCACTTAGCACTAACGTAAATTGGAGAGCTATCATCAATCGGAGAACGCCTCTAATTATTTTTTTATTCATTTTGTTGATTCCTCATCACTGGATGTGCTTTGACGAAACAGGTTCTGTGTCTTGTTCTCAGCAGGTCTTGTCTTTAAAAAAGGCCACGGAAAGCGAAAAATAGAGTCTTTTAAGTCTTTTGAATTATAAGGTCCGAGCGGACTCATGTAAGGCATTCCGAAAGAATGCAAACTCGACAAATGCAGTACGACGATAAAAATACCGAATAGAATTCCATATAATCCGATAAATCCAGCCAAAGCTATAAGTACAAACCGGATCATCCGCGCAGCTATAGACATTCCTGTCTCGGGAATAACAAAACTAGAAATGGCTGTAAGCGATACAATAATGACCATTGCAGATGAAATAAAACCCGCTGCAACCGCTGCTTGCCCAATCACCAACGTTCCGACAATGGAAATCGCCTGTCCAATATTTTTAGGTATCCGTACCCCGGCCTCCCGCAAAATCTCATACGTCATTTCCATGATCAGCGCCTCGACAAAAGCAGGAAAAGGAACACTCTCCCGCTGGGCAGCTAAACTGATTACAAGATTGGTCGGTATCATCTCCTGATGATAAGTAGTAATCGCAACATACAATGAAGGTGCAAGCAAAGTAATAAAAAACGAAATAAAACGAACTAATCTCAGCAATGTTCCAATATCGGCCCTTTGGTAATAATCCTCAGCAGACTGAAAAAATGCCACAAAAAATGTGGGTACCAACAGTACAAAAGGTGTTCCATCAACAAGAATGGCCACTTTCCCCTCCAAAATACCGGCTGCAATCGTATCCGGACGGTCACTGTTGTAAACGGTAGGAAAAGGTGTAAATACTGTCTCTTGAATAAATTCTTCAATATACCCACTTTCGAGAATACTGTCCGTATCAATTTTATTCAGACGGCGTTTAACTTCTTCCACCAAATCCTTATTCGCGATGTTGTTTAGATACATAATGGATACGCTAGTTTGAGTCACCCTTCCGATCTGAACGGTTTCCAGCCATAAATGGCTATCTTTGATTTTCCGTCGAACCAGTGCCGTATTCGTCCGCAAATTCTCAGTGAATCCTTCCATCGGACCACGTACAACCGATTGGGAACTGGGCTCCCCTACATTGCGATCTTCCCAGCCAGGTAAACCGATCCGGAGAGTGGTGGATGTCCCATCGAGCAGCAGCATTACACTACCGGACAACAATTCGTGTACAAATTGGCTGTAATCAACGATGACGGTTAGATCACCGGCTATTAATATCTGTTTCTTAATGATCTCAATCTTCTGCTCGGGCTCAAGCTTTCCCAGCTGATCATAAGGAATATGTTCCTGCAAAGAATACAAAATTGAATTATGCAGCACCTGAGTATCTACAAGACCATCTATGTAAATCAAAGAAATATGAGTATTTTCTTCTATCTGCAACTCTTTTATCACTACATCAGAACTTCCGCCCAGCAATCCGTTCAACTGATCAATATTGGTTTTCAATCGGTTTGATAGTGCACCCGTCTCTGAACTCTTCATGATGTAGCCTCCACTTCACCTAGATTCATAAGTATAGTTTGATGTTAATTTTGATAATTATTCCTTTCTGATTAAAATTCAGAATGGCATAATTCTGGTAACTACAACCATACTAGAACTAGTCCAATAAATTTGAGGGGGTATATGAGTTTGGAGAAAAATCAAATTAGTACCAATCAAATGATTATACTTGGGCTATTCACATTTATTGGGGATATGGCACTTGTATATCCAGCGTTAATGGTAGCAGGAGCGAAACAAGATGCATGGATTGCTGCTTTGATTAGTATTCCCTTAGGCCTAGCGACGATAAAACTGTTGCTCTGCTTAGCAGACATTGAACCAAACAAGAATATTATCGAGCTTAGCCTACAGATTTTAGGAAAATGGGCCGGAACTGCTGTAGCCTTGTTCTATCTAGTGTTCTTCCTGATTGCCGCCGCCACTTACATAAGAGAAATTGAAGATTTCATGTGTACACAGATTTACGAGAAAACACCCGGTGGAGTTATCCGTTTCATGGCCATTTTCCTAGTGGTATATGGCGTACGACTGGGTCTGGAAACATTGGGACGGGCAGCTCAGCTTTTTTTCCCTTTATTTGCAGTTTTTTTGATCGGTCTGCTGCTTCTGCTAACACCCGATGTCAGAATGGAACGTTTATACCCCATCATGAACACACCCGTACCGGACATGCTCCATACTTTGATGTATGGCGTTTTTTATCCTTTTGGTGAATTGTGCGTGTTTCTTATGGTATATCCTTATGCTCAGAAGAATAGCAAAACAAGCCGGGATATTTTCATAGCCTTGATCATCGGGGCTCTGGGACTTAACCTCATCTTATTTTTCTCCCTTACCGTTCTTGGTGTTTACGCTTCTGAACATCAATTTTATGCGGCATATATTCTTGCTCAAAAAATTAATATCGCTAATTCTCTACAACGTATTGAAGCGCTTATGGCTACAACATGGATTATCAGCACGTACTTCAAAACAGCCATTTATTACTTTGCCTTAACATTAGGTACAGCCCAATTATTTAAACTCAAAAGCCACCGTCCTCTGATCCTACCCGCTGGATTTTTGTTATTTGGTATGTCACAACTGATTGCCAAAGACATTATTTTTTATGTAAAGGAAATCCCCACCTACTGGGTAGATTGGGATTTCACCTGTGCATTTGTTCTGCCGCTTATGTTGCTAATTGTGTATTATTTAAAGAAACGTCATGCTGCCAAAGTTTAAACGACCTCCCTCCGAAAACTATACATCTAAGGAGCCAGTTGTAACTACGGAGAATATTTGGATTCCGGCCGCTGTGAGCGGATGAAATCCGGAGACAAAGGCGATCGCTATCGCTCCTACAGTTTCAAATTCCCCCTTCGCTACTCTCCTCTAATGTTATTTTTAAGATCAAGCTATATAAGAAATACCAAGCGTTTTTGGCGGTCAATGATCACTTCATTTCCTATTTGTAATGCCCCTTTGTGAATACCCAGAGCAAGAGGAAATACAAAAAAAAAGGCGAACTCTCACTCGGAATAGAATGAGAATTCGCCTTATCTATTTAGCTGAAATTTAGAAACTTGTGAAGTACACGTTTTTCATTCGCATCCAACTAAGCTGTCCTTTTGTTCAACAATCTCTTGTATGCTTGCAGATTTATTCCTTCTTATCCAATGTAATCGACGATGGTGTTACATCACGAATTGGCTCTTGAGCCACTTCAAAAGTTGATCCGCAACTCGGACAAAAGCGAGCCTCGATTGCCACATTGCCACCGCATGCTTTACACTGCTTCACATCGGACAACCCCGCAATTTGCTGCAGATTGACCTCGATCTCCGATTTCAGTTCAAGAATACGGGAAATATTCTTCTCGATCTGCTCACTCGGCAGTGGTCCTGCTCCTTGTGTTACAGCTTCAAACAACAGTTTACCCATTACCTGATACTGCTGGTCAATGTCATTCTGCTTGCTGTTGTTCTGTAATTTCAAACGATTGATCTCCACCACTGTCTTTGCTTTATTCCCAGCCTCACTCACGCCTGCCTTTACCTTGTTAAAAAAGCTCATATTCAGCCCCCTATTCCGTAGTAGTCATATATAAGCATATTTCGACACCACCACAAGTATTCCTCTCTTTATTGTACCTAACTTCAACCGCGATTTATAGTTCATCCACAATCATGAACTTATTTCCCCCGCCTTCCTGCGGGAACGAACCTCGACTCAGGTCTGGTATATAAAACCGCCTTCAGGCCGTTTTGCCGCATTCAGAAAGGTTATACAATGAGTACATAAGCAAGCGGGTTGCAAGATTTAAACACAATCACCCCCATAAGAGAGGATGACAATAATAAATGAAAAAATTATATCGTTCCAGAAGTGACCAAAAGATTAGTGGTGTATGCGGAGGTCTTGCCAGTTGGTCAGGCATCGATGCCACAATTCTCCGTCTCGTAACGGTTGCTGCAGCACTTTTCAGCTTCGGTACCGTACTTATCTTTTACTTTATCGCCAGCATCATCGTCCCTAAAGAACCTTTTGGCAGCTTTTCGGATGGACATGATTTCTATTAACAGATCGTCCTTTCATACCAATCAAACATACTAAGGAGAGATATAACATGAGTTTATTCAAAAGAATTTCCACCCTTACTAAAGCTGCACTACACGAAGGTCTGAACAAATTAGAAAACCCAGTGCTACTGACGGGTCAGTATCTACGCGATCTTGAGAACGAAATAGCTACGGCAGAACGCAATGAGCGTGATTTAAAAGTTACAGCGAGTGTATTGGAACGCCGCAAGCAAGAATATACTCAGCTGATAGAGCAAAGCGAAGCTGAAGCCGTTCAGGCAGTTGAGCAAGGAAATGAAGAAAGAGCACGCCTTGCACTCATGGCCAAGCTGCGGTATACAGAACAGCTGAATGAGAGTATCAATAGTCAGGCACAAACTCAGCAATCCCTCGCAGAACTGGAGATCAATATCGCTAGAGCTAAAGAAGAGCGCGAGCATCTTAAAGCGAAAAGAACTGAACTTATCGCTCGTGCTCAGCAAGCTACAGAAACACTAAGCTCGGCTCCTCATAGCAACAGTGTAAAAGGACCGAATGTGGGTACCGCTTCACGTGGCTTCGAACGAATGGAAGAGAAGATTTTCGAGTGGGAAGCTTTGGCCGAAAACTCCAAGTATAAATCCAACTCAAGCGCAGGCTCTTCCATTGATCCCAACCTTCGTAGTGCTGTTGATGATGAAATTGAACGTATCCGCAATCGGAAAATCAATACCGACAAAAAATAAATATAATAACAGGTCCCTTATATCTCAGCTACTGAGCTATATAAGGGACATGTTTTTTCTATTCCTCTTCATCCCGCGAATCATTTTTTTCGATTCCGGATCTACACGGTAAGATTCTGTGATTTTCTGCAAAGCCTTGTTATAGGTGAAATCATCTAAAGTGTTAGTTCTCAAATAATCTATCGTAACCGCAGGCAGCTTCACATAACACATCGATAGAGCCCAAGAAACCGCCATTTTCACATAATACCCCTCATGTCTGACCTTATCGAGTAGTTGTAGAATTCGGTTGATGTACGCTTCTTCAATAAAGAAATTAAGCATCATTACTACCGCAAATCGAATCTCATATTCTTTGTCAGATAACAGATATGGCACTATAAATTCCCACATCTGCTTTTTATTCTTCAAGGTAAACTTCAACCCTGTGCAAAAGCTATCACATACCGACCAGTTATCGATTTTAGGAATAAAGTCCGCAATATAATGCAGAATTTCTTCAGGATCTGTCTTCACATAACCAAGTACCATACCTTGCAGCATTACTTCTTCAAAATAATCAGAGTCGGCGTGTTCCAAATAGGCTCTCCAGTCACCCTTTGCAATGGTTTTGGCGAGTTTACGCAGCTCCGGTAGTCTGACTCCTATCACATTATCGATCGTCGGAAGTAAAGCCGCAGAAAACTTCTGGTAGTCCGCATCTGCCAACTCCACTAGCTGTTCCTTTATTGTTTTGTCCACTATAGTGCTCCCTACGTATTAATTATTGAAATGAAATCTCCCATAAATATATGGAAGCTACCGAACCGAGTGGTGAGTACCTGAGACGGTATTGTTCGAATTGCTCTTTGTTAAGCGTATCAAGCCCATACAGCTTCATCATGCCGCGACGAATGGCGATATCTCCCCAACTAACTACATCTGGGCGCTCCATACAATTGATTAGCATCATCTCTGCTGTCCACTTACCGATGCCTTTTAACTTCATGAGTCTTTGAATAACCTCTTGATCGGACAATCCATATAATTCCTCCAGCTTAAAATCATCCTGCGCGACCAGATTGGAAATGTCATGAATGCAAACCGCTTTTTTCATCGTCATACCGCAACCCTGAATCTCATCCGCTGTGTGTATAGCCAGCTGCTGTGGAGTTATTTCTCCGAATCTAGCCTGCATTCTTGTCCAGATGGTTCGAACTGCTTTGACTGATATTAGCTGACCCACTATAGCATAGATAAGCGCAGTGAAAAGATCCGGAATAATTATACGTTCCACCTTCCCCATTCGCGCCATCGCCGCACCTAGCACTGGGTCCATACTTCCGAGGTAATCGATTTCTGCTTGCCCATATTCAAAAAATTTAGTGATTACAGCTCCCAAAGTATTTCCTCCCGTATCTGAGCTTAACAATAATATACAACATCTATTTTGCAGTGTACGGATTCTTGAATAGGATAGCAAGATAACAAAACTTGAAAAAGCCACAACATTTCTACTCGGGTAGATGGTTATGGCGGGAATTCATATTTTTACTCAACTACTATTTGAAACTGGTACTAGATTGTATTTATCATTTTACTACTTTAATATAAATGTATATATGATAGATGAGGAGCTTTACGAATGGACTTTATAGCAATTGACTTTGAAACGGCGAATTCCAGTCGATCCAGCGCCTGTGCTTTGGGACTTGTGGAAGTTAAAGATGGCGTAATCACTGCAGAACATTCTTGGCTGATCGATCCCAAGCAGCGGTTTGACGGCATGAACATTTCGATACATGGCATCACCCCCTCCATGGTAATCGGACAGCCTACTTTCCACGAATTATGGCCCACCGTTGAACCTTTACTGCACGGACGAATCATTGTAGCGCATAATGCCGCTTTTGATATGAGTGTACTGCGGTATTGCCTCGATGGAATGTCTTTAAACTATCCTAGCTTTCAATACTTATGTACATATTTATTAGGCAAAAAAATGCTGCCCCATCTTCCTTCTCATAAGCTTAACGTAGTCTCAGAGCATTTCGGTATTGAGCTGAAGCACCATGACGCTCTCGATGACGCGCGCGCAGCAGCCTCGGTACTATTAAGGCTTATGGAGCAAGAATCACACCGTGATCCGCTTTTGCTCTCTAGCAGCCAAGGATATACTAGCGGAACTATATTTGCTGGTGGATACACTCCTTTTTCTGCTCGTAAGAGTAAACCTGCTAAGAAACCTGTGAACAATCAAAGAACGAACAACCTCTATATATAATAACTAGATCATTATTCAGCAAAAACACCCAACCGGCTCATTACAGCTGGTTGGGTGTTTGGTTTTACAGGGAGGAGTTATTTTCTCTTCTGCAAAGGTCAATTGGAGCAAGACATCTCTGTAATGAATACAGGAATACAGTAGCTTACCAGGATATTCATTCACTGCGAAGAAATCTAGCCTCGAGTGTTGCACTATAGGGAAATTCCCCCTGTAATTCTTCATTTAAGCTCTATACGACAGAGTTATAGGGAATTTACCCCTATATTTCTTATGGTTTAGGTGTAATTGATGCATTCCATATGAATTACAGGGAGGAATTCCGTATAATGTCTTCAAATAGATCCTTTACGAGCTAATTACAGGGAGGAATTCCGTTTATTCTATCAGCGATCAGCGATTGTCCAATCGGTTCATCTAGATCACAAACCAAGATCTAAACAACACGCTAGATCTTCAACCGATAAACTGCTTTATTCTCCAGTCCTCTAATGAATGGCGTCCATTCTTCCGTTTCTGGTGTGGTGTCCAGAGCATCCTCCACCATTTGCAGCTTCGCATCCATCGCGTCAATATGATGCAGCGCTACGGCCTCAGCTGTTTGCGGCTGAACAGGACTGCCCCATTCGCCCAGGTTATGGTGTGATAATACGAGATGCTGTAATGCCAGAACCTTCTCCGAATTCAAATCAATGTCTAAGCGGATGGCAGCTTCCGTAATCCAGTTAGATGCCATCGAGATATGACCAATCAACTTACCCTGAACGCTATATTCTGAGACAATTCCGAGCTGAGAGACCATCTCTTCCGGCTTCGCGATATCATGCAGAATAATTCCAGCCTTCATTAAATCTGGATTCAGGAACGGACGCTGCTTGCACAGAAAATCCCCGATCTCCAGCATGCGAACCATATGATAAGCAAGTCCGGCAAAATAAGCATGGTGATGCGTTTTGGCAGCCGGATAATGCATCAATTTCTCTTCCACTTTGCTTACACAAAAGGAGACAATCGAAGCAATCTCCGGATCTGTGATGCTTGCCATAACCCCTTTAATCGTATGAATAAGGTCTACTGGACGAATAGGAGCGGAGCGAATGAAATCCGTTAGCGCAACGCCATCCTCATCGTTCACCAATCTGATTTTGGTAACTTTGATTTGCAATTTCTCACGATAAGTGTGCGCAATCCCGCGAACCTTCACCAGTGCCATAGGAAAAAAAGTTTCTTTATCGGTTGTGCTGACATCCCAATATTTCGCGGACAATTGTCCACTGGAATCCCCCAAGACTAGGTCGAAATAATCCTTTGGAGGAGTACCGTTCGTTTGTTTGATCGCTAGCTCTCTTAAGAGATAAAAGCCAACAAATTCATCCTGTGGAGCGAGCTGTTTAATTTGTGTCATGTTGAAGCCTCCTATTAATAACAGGCTTTGTACCTGCTCTCTATATTAAACTTTAGACACTCACGTCCAAAATCCCTTTAAATCACTATACGATCTATTTTCATTTTTATGTACAGGTAGATAAAGGAGGTTACTCCACAGCCATAATATGGCTCTAGAATAACCCCCTTTATAGATTAACTATTGATTAAAAATTGCTTATTTACCAGCGGATTCAAGCGCTGATTTAATAGCTTCTACCACTTTAGCAGATACTTCTTTCTCAGCATCATTATTTCCGAAGGCTGCTGCGCGATATCCATACTTGTGTAAGCTATAGCCCGTTGAAGTCGACTCAATCTCGCTCTTCACAGCCAGCTCAGCGTCAGTCAACTGGTTGAGCGTTCTTGTACTTCCGTTTTTATCCAAATAGTACACGAGCATTTTAACAGGAACTCCATGTTCTACATACGTCATAACATTTACAAGCTTATCCGCACTTACACCAATGAAGATTCCATCGAAGTAAGCCGCTTTGTTAGCTTCAACAATTTCAGCTTTCCCGTAAGCTCTATCCACCGCAGTTTTGAGAGCTACACTACTACTAGTTGCACCTGAAACAGCGTCTACATCTTGCACAGCTTCTCGAGTACCTGCTGCAAGGAAGCTAGAAGTCAATTGCGGAATTGCTTTTACCACCTCTGGGTAAGCAGCTTTGCCTCTATCAACAAGATTCATTCCTACACGATACAAAGCAACATTTACGATCTTACCGTTACGTAGTGTAACGTCTGCTCTGTTTGTTCCTTTATCATAGGCATCACCAAATGCAATGAAGGTTCCGTCTTTATAGGTTCCTTGAACTTTGGATGCGTTAGTCAAAGCATCAGTCAGTGCAGCTTTGGCAGCTGCAGATAGTTCTTCTTGACCTGTGATATCGGACATTTGCACACCTTTTTCAAGTAATCCTGAAGTAAGTGTACCCACCAGCGATTTTTGTTCTGCACTTAGTTTGTCATCAGCGATCAGCTTGCCGTCAGCACCGAACAAGCTTAATTTGATGTTTGTAACTGCATCAGAAGCAACATCAACAAGCAGTAATACTTTAGATTGGTTATCTACACCTGCGAATTTTCCGTCAAAATATTTAACTTCACCAGGAACTTTCAGTGCTTTTTCGAAAGCTCTTTCTACAGCTTGGTTCCAACCGTGACTGCTTTCTGTAGCGCCAGAAATTCCATCTACTTTCTCATCATAGTTAGCGAAGTAAGATCCATTAGCAAGCAACTTAGCTGTCATCGGAGCATTAGCTTTTACAACTTCTGCATAAGCCGTTGCACCTCTGTCAATTAGGTTGTTCCCAAGTCTGAACAGCTTCACATCCACTAGCTTGCCGTTGCGGATCACGATGTCAGCTCTTTCAACACCAACACTTCTTGCAGTCCCATAAGAGGAATAGAATCCGTCTACATAAGCAGAAGTATTGTTAATCTTTGCATTCTGCTCAGCATCCCAGAAAGCATTAGTCGCAGCCTTAAAGTCTGCTTCTAGTCCTGCAACTGGCTGTGCAGCTGTTCCTTTAGCCAGCAATGCTGGCGTTATAGCTGCAACTGCTGCGGATTGCTCAGCTGTGTAGGCCTTCTCATCCACGAAATCACCAGCATTGTTCAGCGGATACACCTTAACATCTGTGAGCTTATTGGATTCGTAGGTTGCAAATACTGCATATTTCCCTGTAGGATCTATGCCCATATGAACACCATCAAAGTAAACTGCATCTGTATCTTTCACTGTTAGAGCTCTTTCAAACGCTCTGTCTACAGACAATTTCCATCCATTACTAGAGCGTGTTGCTCCCGAAACAGCATCTACTACAGCTGCTCCATCTCTTGTCTTGCCAATCAATTTATTCTTCATCAATCCATAAGCTTGCCATAAAGCGCTATAATTGTTACGAGCATCTCTATCGATCAGCTTAGGGCTGGTTCTCAAGAGATCGATGCTAGTAATTTTTCCATCTTTAATTTCGATCTTAGCACCTTCGGTACCTTTGGAGTAAGCATCGCCATAAGCTACGTAAACCCCATCTTGATATACATTTTCCTTAACTGTAACCGGCAATGTTGTAGGCACAGGCTTAACAGTCGCTGCTGGAACTACAGTAGCCGCTGGAGCAGCGGTTGCTTTTGGCGTAGTAGCTGGTTTTGTCGTTGCTGCTGGTGCCGCGGTTGCCTTTGGTGTTGCTACTGGTTTTACCGTTGCTTTCGGTGTTGCTACTGGTTTTGCTGTTGCTTTTGGTGTTGCGACTGGTTTTGCTGTTGCTGCTGGTTTTGCTGTTGGTTTGGCTGCTGGTGCATCCGCTTCTTCAGAAGCTGCGGATACTGCATCCACCTTCAAGTTCAAAGCAGGCACATTAAGTGTGTAAGCAAATGGCGCTAACAATATTGCCGCGCTAACCGTTAAAGAAATTAGTTTTTTCAATAAAATTCTCCTTTACCAAGTCCCCAGTGATATATAGCTTTTCTTAACCAAACTTACCTTTCACGGCGCCCCTTCTCTTCTTATGAAGCATTACATCTCTCTTCATAAGAACCCATCCCCCCTCTCATGTCTATGCGCGACCCATCACTTTCCAAAAAAAATAACGTCTTAAATCTATTCATTCCTTTTTACAATAAACCGCATAAAAGGTGAAATAATTCACATATAATATTAGAAAAAAATGAAGGCGCTTTCTCAATCAATTTCTGGTTTGATACTACCAAACTTTTCCGCAATTCCTCTGTATCTAAAATCACATACCCTATAAGAAACATCACTATTTGCTCATAAATGTGATTTTTCATTATTTTTTCTAACCCAATACACCCACTTCCTATTCCCAAAGTAGAAAACGTGATCTCGATTATTGTGTATCCAAGAATAGATATGTTATTTTAGAACGATCTCTAACATGGGAAAGGAGTTCAAAGCTTTGAACAAACAGCCACCTATTGGAGTTATTCTCGCCCAAATTGGCACACCTGCTGCACCTACTGCACAGGCGGTACGTCCTTATCTGAAACGTTTTTTATCCGACCGCCGAATCATAGATTATTCACCTCTGCTCTGGCAGCCTTTGCTGCGAGGCGTTATTCTGCGTTTACGTCCACGCCGGTCGGCTGAGCTGTACAGACAAATCTGGACTACAGAAGGATCACCTTTACTCTTCCACTCATTAGCTCAGCGATCTGGTTTGCAAGCGCTTCTAGGCTCACGGTATCAAGTAGAGCTTGGCTTAGCGTATAGCGAACCAAGTATGGTACAAGCGATCAACACATTGGAAGCTAACGGAGTCACACGCATCATCATTGTACCGCTATTCCCGCAATATTCGTCCACTACGACGGCATCTGTATTCGATCAAGCGAGTTTTGCTGCACTAGGACGCCAAAGCTCCACTGGACCGGTAACAAAGCGCCTTATTCCTGCTCTTAGATTTATGGATGCTTATTATAATGAACCCGGTTATATTTCAGCCATGAAGTCGCATTTACTGCAGCAAATGGAACTTCTGAACTCTAATCCTGATTTTTTCGTACTGACCTTTCACGGGATCCCCAAACGATATGCAGATACAGGCGATCCCTATCCAGAGCAATGTATGGAAACTGCGCGTCTTCTCGCTTCAGCTATGAATTGGGAGCCCGAACGCTGGCAGCTTACTTTTCAATCACGCTTCGGACGCGAAGAATGGGTAGGTCCCTCTACAGCAGATGTTTTGGGAAAGCTGGCGGAACGCGGAATTCATAAACCTTTGATTTTCTCACCGGGACTTGTAACGGATTGTCTGGAAACGCTGCACGAGCTAGCAATAGAAGGGCGCGAACAATTTGAGGCTGGAGGAGGACATGCTGAAGACTTCACTGCGATCCCCTGCTTGAACAATCATGAGGACTGGCTTCAATTTCTGGCTCAGCATGTTGAACGAAACGCCATGGGCTGGTAACATAAAAAAACCGTCTTGTCCGCAAATATTCTTTGCTGCAGAAAAGACGGTTTGCTATGTCAGTTCATAAGATCTAAGGATTAAAAAGATTCTTATGCTGTAAGCTGCTTATATTTAGTAGTCAGTTCATGGAACCATTGCTTGTCCTGTAAGGTCAATGCAAAGTCGATCAGCTCGGCAATCTCACTCGGCTGCAAATCAGCTGAATCATTAAAAGATACTTCAGCGGTTGCAGTGGCTTCTCCATTCCCATCCTCTGCATAATCATAAGAGAAGCATATCTTGATATCACTCTCCAGAAATTCGTTACGCAGGAAATATAACACCTCACACATTAGCACAGGTCTAACATGATCATCAAAGACACATTCCATAACCTTCGCCCAGTACTGCTGGTTGCTGAGGTGTAACTTATCATTGGTTAAGAGATATTTCTCACCCTGAAAATCAGTGACAAATCTCAGCTCAAGCGGCTTCATTTTAAAAATAGTAGCAATTTGCTTCATGCTAATATTCAGAATATCTTGCGTTTCTAGTCTGATCATCTCTCATGCACCTCGTCCCTCTTAGTTGGGTTACCTGAAACCTGATGATATCTATGATTTCGTTAAACGCCAATAATGTAAAATTAGCTCTATCCATTCACTTTAATTTTTATCTAATTTAACATTATTATCGTCAACTGACTACGCTTTGTTAATATTTTTTCATTAATTCCACAGAAAAAATGTTTCAATCTTTGTCCATCTGTTTAATATGTATGTTTAAAAAACTTAGTCTTTCTTATTTTCAAAACAAAAAAACTGTTCTGAATTGTCATAAGCGACCTCAAAACAGTCTTTTGCCTAATTATTATTCAGTTAGCTTTACTTAAACAAACAGTGGCACTAACTGTATTCCTTCAGGCGAGATCCGAACAAGTCCTTTATCTGTGATGCGTAGCGTCGGGATAACCGCCAATGCAAGCAGCGATAAAGTCATAAATGCGTAGTTCAAAGTACAGCCAGCATCATATAGCGCTTTGCTGATCGCAGCTGATTTTGCTGCAGCAATTTCGAAGGGTTCCGTGGACATTAGACCTGCGATAGCCAGCGGGAATAACGTTTCTCCGCCAGATGTGATCATACAAACACCACCCTGAGCATCCGCCACCGCATTTGCAGCTTTAGCCATTAAATCATCATCATTACCGATGACGAGTACATTATGACTATCGTGAGCAACCGTCATTGCAATGGCAGCCGGCTCTTTAAATCCAATGCCTTCGACAACGGCCACTGATTTATTGCCTGTACCTTTATGACGTTCGAGCACTGCGATTTTGCACAAACCTTCTATAGCATTTACATCCAGTTGCCCCTCCACTACAGGTATCGAAACCATACGCTCAATAGTCTCCACATGATTTTCTCTTACTTTAATAACTCTTGTTGTAAGTTCACCTGTTTGAATTGGAGCAGTAATGATGAAATCTTCTGAAGTAGGACGCTGTGGCAAATGAACCGAAGCCAACACTTCCTCCGGATAGGTGAATTTAGCAAGCTCTGCCGTCATTACTCCGTTCTCAGCAACTACTACACCTGCGGCAATCGTCAGCACTACATTAATATCCGCCAAATTCCCATCTAGAAGGATGATATCTGCAAAAGAACCCGGAGTAATAGATCCGATATCCCGCGCTAAACCAAAGCGTTCAGCAGTATTAATAGTAGCCATTTGGATGGCCGTTATAGGCTTAACACCTTGAGCAATAGCATCACGCAGAACGAAATTCATATGCCCTTCATCTCGCAAGGATTCTGAACTACGATCATCCGTTACCAGCATCATTCGGCGTGTATCAATGCCGTGTTCTGTATGGGCCGTAATTGTTTTAGCCACATCATGCCAAGCGGAACCACGGCGCATTTTGGCATACATCCCCAGTCGAACGCGCTCAATCACATCGTCTGCTGTCACACACTCATGATCCCCAGTCACACCTGCCGCTGCATACACAGGCAGTCTCCAGTCGCTGGAAGGCCATGTGAAATGACCATCTACAAATCTGCCTGCTCGCAGCGTAGCTTGAATTTCCCCTAGCATTTTCTCATCGCCATAAACAACGCCAGGAAAGTTCATCACTTCACCCAGCGCAATCACATCGGGTCCCCAAGTAAAGGCTTCTGCCACTTCTTCAGGTCCAATAGAAGCTCCCGTTGTCTCGAATTCCGCACCTGCCGCAGGCACACAAGAAGCCACCTGCATGTAAGCCGCTAACGGTGTTCCCCGCATCTCATCGAGCATCAATTGAATCCCCTTCAGCCCGAATACATTAGCAATCTCATGAGCATCAAAGAAACCGCCTGTTGTACCCAGCGGCAGAACAGCACGGGAGAATTCAGTAACGGTCAGCTGTGTGCTCTCAATATGACAATGGCCATCGAGTAGTCCCGGAGCGATATACTTTCCGTTCGCCTCAATAACCTGCGTTCCTTCACCAATCATATGTGCCACATCTTTACCAACATAAGCGATACGTCCACCTTGTATACCAACAGACATTCCTTCTAAAATTTCACCAGAGCATACATTAACCAGCTTTCCACCTGTAATTACTAGTGTTGCCGGTTTATCTCCTCTTGCCGTAGCCACAAGCTCAGGTACGCAATCTGCTAAAGGCTTTCTTGTAAAATTTGTCATTTTCATCTCTCCCCCGTTAGTATCCAAGTGCGTTCTTGATGTAGTGAATAGACTCATAATAATAGAGGATTGCTTAACCATCGGCTGTGTTGATATCATAGTTGGCAAATCTGATATTGTACGAAAAAACGGCTCCGTCATCCCTGTAGATGATAGCCGTTTTCTTATTCCAAAGATTGTCCAACACTCCGGACATGCCCCTGGTATGAACTCACCCGCCAGAATCTATTCCAACGATTATCTTACTTTTTCCTCATATACGTCAAGTGCCGCTTGAACACCAAGTCCGTGTCGAAGTAACGCTGCTTCCAAAGCTCCAAGCAAACGCAGCACATTATTCGTACGACAGCTATAGCCCATCGTGCCGATGCGCCAGATCTTTCCTTTCAAAGGTCCAAAGGAGATGGCAATTTCAATGCTGAACCGCTCCAGCAGCAGCGTATAATCAGGTGAACGCAAAATCGCCGCCGCTCCGCGATCCCCATCCAATCCCTGTAGTGCTGGAAACAATGTTTTCGAAAACAAAGCCGGAGGCATAGCCGATCCGTTGCTGACACTAGCCACAATTTGATGACTGCAAATCAATACATAATCCTCCCGAGCTACGCCCAATCGCTGAACAACCTCCATAGGGGAACAAATTATTTGTTCAGCTCGAGGAAACTTATTGTGCAAGCTTAATCCATCATGATGCGGTAACTCGCTACACTTGGCTGAGCGATGATGAATTCGGGGAGACATTGGCGATTGGCAACGCGCTACCGGGACCTATTGCTACCAAAAACGCAGCTTACGTCAGCTAGGATGTCTACGGTTGTTTAGGACTCATCGTAGCTTTGTTAGCAACCGTCTTGCCCTTCGCAGCAGCACTTATCATCCTGTTAGAGGTCATGCAAAAATACAAGCAATCCCCCGTAGTGAAAGGGATGGCATTGCTTGTTCAACCGGTTATTGCAGTTATGATGGCTGGGCTCACTTGGACAATGGTCAAATGGCCTACGAACTCTATCGGAATCTGGCAAACACTGTTCATTGCTGCAATTGCATTCTGGGCCATCAAGCGGCTTAAGCTGCATCCTGCCTTTGTCATCTTAGCCGCTTTTGCCTATGGTGGTCTGGTACTCCGCTACACGGTCTAACTAAACTATTTTAAAATATATTGTGACAATACCGCCTGTACCTCATAAATATTCACGGATTTATTAAAGGTCTTCTTGAGTGGCACAGTGCTGCTGGAAATATTAGTGTTTTGTCCTTCGCACCATGGAACCATATTATTCCACAATACATATTCTATGCAGTGTAAAACTTCGCTCTGCCATCTTTTTACTTGCTAAATTCTCGAATATTGTTTACACTGTCATTAAATTTATTAAGAAAGGGGTGTGGAAGGAATGGATCACAATTGGACCAACAGTGTTATGAGTCGGCTACCTAAAGCGATAGCTGGCATTGCTCATGTAAATGGCGATAACGGGAGAAGTCTGTCCATTTATATGAATTTAATAACACTACACAATTGTGAAATGCCTTTCCTGCCATCACCCGGACGGATCAGTTAACCGGAGAATGATAAGGCCGTAGGGAAATTTCCCTACGGTCTTTTTTTATGGTTTTTTACAGAATTCCAGTTTCGATTTAGGGTTCTGGCGGTGCAAAGGGCATTCTTAAAGGAGAATATATATGATTATTCAATGCCAAAATGTTCAAAAATACCATGGTGCACAGCTCGTGCTAAATAGCATCACCTTCGATATCCGCCAAGGAGAAAAAATCGGTCTAATCGGCCGCAACGGTTGCGGTAAAACTACGCTTTTCCACCTACTGAATGGCGAGGAGCGTCCCGATCTAGGGCAAATCTCAATTCGCAAAGGTAGCGTAATAGGTATGCTGGCTCAAATTCAAGAGATTAACGAAAAAGAAACCGTATATGAGGTCCTACAACGTAGTTTGGCTGAGCCTCTGCAGTGGCAACAACGCCTGCGTGAGCTGGAGCTTGAAATGTCTACCTTCAATACCGGGACGGATGAAACACTTTGGAATCGGCTGCTAAAAGAATACGGTAGCCTTCAGGAAAAATTCGAGACTGCAGGAGGCTATGAAATCGAATCCACCATTCAGCGAGTTGCCTCTGGTCTAGGAATCGGAACCGGGCAATACAATCGCCTCTTCGCCTCTCTTTCTGGCGGCGAGAAAACTAAAGTCGGTCTCGCAGAACTGCTGCTGCGTAGGCCAGATGTACTTCTACTCGATGAACCAACCAATCATCTAGACATGAACGCCATTGAGTGGTTAGAGCAGTATTTACAGAGCTATGACGGTACAGTGCTAGCCATTTCCCATGATCGCTACTTTCTGGACGCTGTAGTCAAGAAGGTGATCGAGATTGAAGACGGTGAGGCTTTTACCTTTCATACCAACTACAGCGGTTATCAAGTAGAGAAGGAAACACGTCTGCTTCAACAATTTGCTGATTATCAAGAGCAACAGAAAAAAATAAAACAAATGCAGGAAAGCATCAAACGCCTCATCGAATTCGGCAATCGCGGAACTCCACCTAACCCTGCCTTTTACCGGAGAGCAGCCTCCATGCAAAAAGCACTGGATCGCATGGTGAAGGTTAAACGTCCGATTCTGGAGCGCAAATCGATGGATTTACAACTGCAGCAAAATGATCGTTCCGGGAATCAGGTCGTCATTCTGGAGGATATCGGTAAGACCTATGGTGAGCGAACCCTTTTCACCAACGCAAACGAAGTGCTTCGCTACGGAGAGACTACGGCTCTCATGGGAGGTAACGGGGCAGGTAAAAGTACACTTCTAAGAATCATATTAGGTCAGGAAACGCCAGACACCGGAAGCTGTACGCTTGGTTCAAGAACCGTAGTCGGCTATCTCGCACAAGAGGCTGTCCCTGACAATAACAAACACTCTGTACTCCGCTACTTCCGTGAAGAAGCTGGACTAGAGGAAGGTGAAGCGCGCGGGCAGCTTGCACGTTTCCTGTTCTATGGTGCCGATGTGTTCAAAGACATCACGAATCTATCCGGAGGGGAATGGACCCGCCTGCGTTTCGCTGTGTTGATGCATCGTAAACCAAACCTGCTAATTCTGGATGAACCAACGAACCATCTAGATATTGACTCCCGTGAGGCGCTAGAGGAAGCGTTAGAGGAATTCCCAGGTACAGTACTGGCCGTATCTCATGACCGCTATTTCATTAATCGTCTGTTCCATAAGCTCTGGTCCATTGAAAGTGGACGATTTGGAGTCTTCAACGGCAATTATGAGTATTACAAGGAGAAGCAAGCTGAGAAGGCATTAGCAGCACCTGCCACTATTCCTGATCATCCTAAAGCTTCCTCTACAGAAGGAACCGCTTCACGCTCCAACAAGCCTCAATCTAACGGTTCCGTGAATGGTTCCACGGCCAACTCATCAAGTTCCCGCAAGAAGAGCAACCACTTCGATTGGGAAAAGGCTATTGCCGAAGTTGAGGACCAGCTTGGGGAAATCGATGCCAGAATGCTAGATCCACAGATCAGTAGCCATGCAGCAGAGCTCGCCGAGCTACAGAAAGAACGAGATGCAGTGCAAGAGCGACTAGATGAGCTTTATGCGGGCTGGATGGAAACTGCTGGACACTAACGTTTATTAAACGAGGAGATACGAATATGAGCAACGAAACGAAGATTAAGCTTTTTTGGGAAGAATACACCCAGCTTCATCCACAAGCAGCGGATAACTACGAGGCTTGGGCCTTTGGCGACAGTCCTCAAATGGCCGATGAACTGCTGGATCTGGTGATCCGCGGAATTAAGACAGGGACTGCATCGAACTATGAAATTTATGCAGTCAGTGACGAGACTTTACCGGAAATTGGTCGACACAGTATTTTGCTGGATGGCCGCGGTAATCCGCAAGCAGTAATCGTTACGACAGATGTGCAAATTACACCCTTTGATGAGGTTGGTGCTGACTTTGCCTATAGCGAAGGCGAGGATGACAGAACACTAGAGTCTTGGCGCCATGAGCATGAGAATTTCTTCACCAGAGAATCCTTAACATTCTTGAAGAAACCTTTTGATCCAAAGATGAAGGTGGTTTGTGAGAACTTTAGACTGGTATATACAAAATTCTGAGAACTTCAGATTCTAAAAAGGCGGTCTCTTCAGCAACGAAGAGACCGCCTTTAATGTATACTATACAACCATTAGGATTAGATATTCATAAAATACGGCTCAGCGCCAAAACCCCAGAATCCAGCCAATGACAGAGATCCATAACGGAATGCTGATTAAGATACCCCAAACCAGCCCAGTGGCAATATTGCCCTCTGCAGGACGCACTACATTTTCCTGTTTCAATGGAATGCTCAACTCTTCTTGTTCCATGCGATCCCCTCCTAAAATTCTTATCGTCACAGTAGAGGAAAAAATGTAGACCGCTAAACCCAAAAACTTAGAACACTAACATTGTAAGTGCTTACAAATATATATTACCCATAATTCAAATCATTAAAAACATCACTTTACTGAAGTTATATATGATATGCAAATTCTTAGTCCAATATTACTACTTTTTCTGGATTTCGTAAATATTCAAACATCGTTCCAATCTGCTCACTTGTATTCCTCTCTACTGAGAGCTCAGGCAGTTCATCTTCTGCAAAAAAGGATACTTCACTCGTCTCCACCCCTTGCATCGCCTCGCCGCCTATAATTCTGCACAAAATAAAAAACTTATATACGTGATACGGCTCCGGAGGATGGTTATGAAATTTCTTATCTAAAACAGCCAGCAAGCGAATTGCTTCTGTCTCAAATCCTGATTCTTCCCCAATTTCCTTAACCACGACTTCACTCGGTGACAGACCGATGTCTCCCCAGCCCCCGGGAAGCGCCCACTTTCCATCCAATTTCTCGCGGACAAGCAGGATTCTCTCTTCCTGAAAAACAACACCACGGATATCCACTTTCGGCGTAGAATAGCCACCCTCACTAGCAAAGGAGAGTCTTATTCTCTCCTTACTTTCGAAAGTATAATTAGCGAGGATATCCACACTTAGCTCCCGCAAAGCTTGATACCGTTCTATATCATAGACATCTTTAGCGTAAGTTAGTCCAGTCTGTGCGATGGCCTGTATTTCTTTAGCCCAGGTTAACCATTTCTGCTCCATTGCTGCACCCCTTTAAATAACTTCATTAGGATTACTGGCAAAGCATTAAATGACGGGAGAACAAACCTTTTTTAGCTTCACAGCGGTCTATAATCGTAAATCCAGCTTCTGTGATCATCTCATCCATCGGTTCAATCGCAACGATAACTACCCGATCTGCAATCCGGCGTGCATTCACTAGAATCGCAAACTGTTCCTCAGGTGTAATACTAGAATATAGATTATAAGGCATATCTACAATAGCTACGTCGTAATGTTCTGTGATGTCAGCAATATCTCCAAGCGTGACCTCACTTGTGAATCCAAAATGGGCAATATTCGTTCGGGCACCGATCGCGATCTGAGGGTTAATGTCACGTCCAACCATATTGATTCCCATTGACAGAGCTTCTACCATTACTGTTCCGATGCCGCAGCAAGGATCGATGGCTCGTACACCTTCTGGATTCGGAACGGCTATATTGACCGCAGCTCGGGCTACACGTGTGCTAAGCGCGATAGAGTAGCTACGTGGCTTTTTCATTTGACGGAACCAGGTGGCCTTGTTCTTATGATAAGCTCCAAAGTACCAGCGACCGCCCAGCGTAACAATACCGTATACCAACTGAGGGTGGTTTACATCCGCTTCCCCTTCAATACGCAGCCCAATTTCTCGTTCGATCACTCTACGCTCATCATATTCTATTTTATCCGCAGGGGACAGATCATTGGTCTTCACAAAAATAACCTTAAACGTCTTGCCGCCAAGCTCCACCTGCTCCGTCTGATCATAAATCTCAGGCAAGCTGTCTCCCTCGTACATAACATCAATTCGTTCTTTAATGAAGGGACTGCGGCTGACATCCACCTCTACCTCACTCTTAAAGATTGAAGAAGGTACTTCCTCTCCAAAGAGACAACGAAGCTCCATCTGACATAGCGATAACTCGTCGTCTGAACAGGTGTAAGTATATATAAATGTGTTCTTTTCACTTTTCTTTTGCACAATAATTCATCCTCTATCCCAGTAAATTGTACTCCTAGCTTGCTACTCTTGCGTTTCGTGCTGACGATCATACCCTATACGCGCTTTGGCAATTTCAGTGTTGTTTCTATTGACCCATTCCACTAGGGAAGTTAAAGGATCCAGCAAGGATTCTCCTAAACTCGTCAGACCATATTCAACAGTCAAAGGTACCGTCGGTGTAACTTTACGCCAAACTATACCATCCCGTTCTAAATGACGCAGGGTTTGGGTCAGCATCCGTTGTGATATACCACCAGAACGCCGCTGCAGTTCTTTAAACCGCAATGCTTCTGCACCCAAATTAACAATGATGAGCACACTCCATTTGTCCCCAACCCTGTCGAGAATTTGGCGGGTGATGGAGCAATCCTCTAACGTCGGCATTAGCCGAATGGGTTCGTCCATTGAATATTCCAAAGTGGTTACCTCCATGTAACTTAAGCATGTAATAGTGCCTTCTTGTCCCTTAAGCTTAATCAGCTTATCATGGTTACTGTTAGTAATCAACAACCGGAAAGGAACTATTAATTATGAAAAAAAACTCCGGTTACGATCATCAGATAAGAGGTCTTTCTAATCGCTTTTGATCCATAGTGAGTTCTCCAGTATAATGATTCCTATAGAATGCTAAACAAGACGGTCACGCATGGCGATTAAGCTCATACCCAGGCGCTTACGAAGCCGGTTTTGCGCAGCAAAACTTAAGGAGGTACATACTCACTATGTCATACGAAACGTATTTTTCAACACACCGGGATGAACATCTCGAAGAACTAAAACAATGGCTCAAGATTCCAAGTATTTCTGCCTTGTCTGAGCATAAGGACGATGTACTAGCTGCAGCCCATTGGCTGACAGACACACTAAAGAAAGCCGGACTCGAGAACATTGAACTTCATCCGACAGCGGGACATCCCGTCATATATGCTGACTATCTTCATGCTCCGGGTAAGCCAACCATTCTTGTATATGGGCACTACGATGTGCAGCCAGTAGATCCGCTAAACCTGTGGACTACACCTCCGTTTGAACCAGAAATCCGTGACGGCAAGCTGTATGCACGTGGAGCAACGGATGACAAAGGACAAGTATTCATTCATCTCAAAGCGATTGAAGCAATCCTGAAACAAGAAGGTACTCTTCCTGTTAACATCAAGCTCTGCATCGAAGGTGAAGAAGAAATCGGCAGCGCAAATCTCCCTCCATTCCTGGAAGCTAACAAAGAGAAGCTGGCTGCGGATGCGGTGCTAGTCTCCGATACTTCCTTGCTGGAACGTGGTCGCCCTGCAATTTGCACAGGGCTACGTGGCCTAGGATCACTTGAAGTGAGCGTAACTACAGCTCTTACAGACCTGCACTCCGGTTCTTACGGTGGTGGCGTTCCGAATGCACTGCACGCTCTCGTGTCCCTGCTCAGCTCCCTTCATGACGACAAAGGTCGTGTTTCTGTAGAAGGGTTCTATGATGGTGTACCTGAACTTTCTCCAATGCTACGCGAGGAATTCGTGAAGCAAGGCGTGAATGAAGATAAGATTCGCGAAGGACTTGGACTCGATGCGTTATATGGCGAGGAAGGTTATTCCTTTGTAGAACGTATTGGTGCTCGCCCTACACTTGAGCTCAACGGTGTGTATGGCGGCTTCCAAGGGGAAGGAAGCAAGACCGTTATTCCGAAAGAAGCACACGCTAAGATTACTTGCCGTCTCGTTGGCGATCAGGATCCACAGCATGTTCTTGATGCCGTTGAAGCGCATCTGAAGGCTAATATTCAAACCGGAGCTAAAGTACATGTGAAACAAATGGAGAAGGCGCGTGCCTTTAACATCGATCCATCGAACCCTATTCTGCAAACTGCAGCAGACGCTTACGGCAAAGTATACGGAACCCGCGCCCTCTTCACCAAAGATGGTGGCTCCATTCCGATCATGGAAAGCTTCTCCCGCGTACTTGAAGCACCAGTGGTCCTGATGGGATTTGGCCTTGATGATGAGAACCTGCATGCACCGGATGAGCATTTCAACCTGGAGAACTTTGATAAGGGACTGCTCACCATTGTTGAGTTCTTGAAGACTGTTTAAGAGAATCAGGTAGTATAACAAAGCCAGGCTCCTCTTCATTGAAGAGCCTGGCTTTTTAATATCTAAGAATAGTTCATAACAAAACCATCAACCAAAACATAAAAAAATCCTTGCATCGCAAGGATTTGGAAGTTTAAATTATGGAGCGGGTGATGGGAATCGAACCCACGCTATCAGCTTGGAAGGCTGAAGTTCTACCATTGAACTACACCCGCATTGGAAATTGAGTACAAGAGATATTGTATCACCCCCATAAATAAAAATCAACATTTTTTTGTTCAAGATAAACGCCTTCGGCGTCCTTATAAGGATGGTAAGCGTTTAAGCGAGAAATATAAGACATAGAGTATGGTGTGAAACTTATACTTTCTTATATTTTACAAGGAAGCACCGAGGGGAGCCTTTTTCAAAAACGATGTCTCAAATTCAGCTGCTTGAATAGGTTTACTGAACAAAAAGCCTTGAGCTTCATGGCAATGCTGCTCGCGCAAAAACTGCAGCTGCTCCTTGTTCTCCACCCCTTCTGCTGTAACCTTAAGCTTCAAATGATGCGCCATAGAAGTAATCGTGGAGACTATAGCCGCATTATTACTATCCTCCATAACCTCGGAGACAAACGATCTGTCAATCTTTAGCCTGTCGATCGGCATATTCTTCAAATAGTGCAATGAGCTATAACCTGTACCAAAATCATCGATACTAATGAACACACCTAGCTCTTTCAAGCGCTTCAGCTGATCAAAAGCCGTTTCTTTATCCAAGGTCATACTCTCTGTAATTTCAAGATCAACATAACATGGATCCAAACCAATATCGGTCAGAATGGAATGAATTTTACCAGCCAGGTTCGGCTGAAGGAATTGACGCATAGATAAGTTGATAGAGACGCATATCGGCTGATAGCCTGCTAGCTGCCACTGTTTATTTTGCAGGCACGCCGTCTTCAGCACCCATTCCCCAATTGGAACAATTAGCCCACTATCCTCAGCTAATGGAATAAACTCATTAGGTGAGACAATACCACGTTTAGGATGATTCCAGCGCAATAAAGCTTCCATACCTACAATCTCTTCTGTCTCCAGCTGCACCTTTGGCTGATATAAGAGATAGAACTCATCACGCTCAAGCGCTCTTCGAAGGTCATTTTCAAGCTTCAGGCGTTCCTTTGCCTTCATCTGCATGGCTGGAATATAACGGCGAATCTCCACGCCCTGTTCCTTCGCATTATGAACCGCAGTATCTGCATTTTGAATGAGATGTTCAGCAGTTTCCCCGTCACCAGGATAAATACTCATCCCCAAGCTGAGAGAGATATGGTACTCGCCAGATTCTATATTAACGGGTGCTTCAAATAATCTGAGCAACTCTGTAGCCCGGGCTAAGCATTCTCCAAGATTTGCTCTTTCTGTCATTAGAAAAGCAAACTCATCAGCCCCCATACTATACAGTTCTTCACTGGGTCTAGCCTCATTACTGAGACGCTCAGACACCAATTTTAGTAAAAGGTCTCCGGCATAATGACCCAGAGAGTCATTTATATTCTTAAAATGATTAATATTCATAATGGTCAAGGCTGAGAATTGATCTTTTGTGTCCGTCTCTCCAGCATCAATCATTTCTTCTACACGCTGTGTCAGCCGGCGTCTATTAGGAAGTCCTGTTAAATCATCATGATACGCCAAATAATTAATCCGTTCTTCGGCCAACTGTTTCTCGTAAAATGGCTCTTCAATCGTCAGGCGATACACGCCGGTAAGCAACTGGTAATAAGCAATTCCGCTACATAACATCCCAAAGAGATCATCAATATTCCCCCCACTTATGGGAGTCATAAAAAAAGCCTGTCCTAGCGAGAAAAAGATAAGTGCCCGAATAATAACAAGCAGCGAGGCTGACTTTTCATTATCCCCAGGAAAAACGATGACAGCAACACCTGCTAAATAAACAAAAAGTACTGCCAGATCAACGAATTGTTTAAGTGTACTCATCCAAGGCTTAGTAAATAACTCAGGCACTGCCGAGTGGATAAATACAAATAATGCGATGAAGAGCACGATCAACATGAAGGCGATTCTGAATACATTTCTTTTGTCGGTAACGGTCACAGGTTTGTCTTCTCTACTAAAAATGAACAATATGCCCAGTCCGCTGGATAGTCGTGAAAAGGTAAGCAGCCACCTTGATTCCTCAGGGGTTATAAACGATGAAATCAATGGAAATGCTACAAGGCCGAGTGTATGCAAGAAATCAATAATACATATTCCACCAAAAAGAGCTGCGACATATAATCTTCCTTTAGATAATCTGCTAGAGAAGAACAACCAGCCCTGTGCAAATATCGCAAACCCAAAAGCAACAGTACAACAGCCGACAATGAGATAGAGTGCAGAAATAATATCCCAATTGTCCAATCGGTTTAGCGATGTATGGAAAATTTGAATGAATAGGAACAGTAAAGCTCCTATAATAGCCGCTTGAATTGTCTTTTTCTCTTCTTGTCTCATAGGTCCCTCGCGTCTGAAAATGATGTCGATTGTTAAGCAACTATGTATAGTCTTGTCCTATGTATAAATATCGGCTAGATCGGTCTTTAAAGTTACATTTCTTTTGTGAGGTAGTATTTTCATAACGATTATTCATAAATCTTGCATAAATATAAACCATTTTCTTCTAGCAGGCAAGCAAAAATACCTTCAGGCTCCATATAAGAATAGTAAGCGTTTTAGCGAAAAATAATCGAATCATTTATCAGAGAAACTTATAGAAATTTTATTTTTATTCAAAAAAAAGCACTTCCCCCTACGAACGGGTTCAGTGCTTCTGAACAACAGGTTTATTTATCTCTGAAGTTAACCTCTGGTGTTGTAAGCTTATCATAGAAATCAACCGCTTTATCCTTATCCGCCGATGCGCGAAGCGCCATTGCTGAACGTGGATGCTCATCAAGCGTTCCAGTGATCATGTAAGGAATGATATAGCCCCACTCTTCTTTTTCACGTAAAGGAATCATCAGGCGTTCAATGATATCAATTACAGGGCGCAATGTGTAGCGTGTATTCTTCAAATGAGTCACTAGCAGCTCTGTAGGACAGTTCCCCGCAGCACGTCCCATTCCATAACAGGAAGCGTCCAGCAGCTCTACACCTTTCTCAGCAGCAATCAACGTATTGGAGAACGCCAGTTGAAGATTATTATGGGCATGTACGCCCAGGCGTTTGTTAGGCAAATGAGTTTTGAACTTCTCCACTAAGTAATTGATGTCGTTGTGATCTAGACTACCGTATGAATCCACAATGTATACCACATCAACTACACTCTCACGAATCATTTCGAAAGCTTCTAATAATTCATTCTCCATTACATTCGACAAAGCCATAATATTGATCGTTGTCTCATAGCCTAGATCATGGAAGGTTTGTACCAGCTGTAAGGCTTTCTCCACATCTTTGCTATAGCAAGCTACCCGAATCAGATCCAGCATACTTTCGCTGCGAGGTAAAATATCATTCTCATCCACACGACCGATATCAACCAAAGCGGAAAGCTTCGTATGTCCCTTTTGCGGGATAACTTTACGTAAGAAGTCATCGTTCAGAAAACGCCATGGTCCGGCACCTTCTGCTCCTTTGAGCAGTTTAGGAGAGTTTTTATAACCGATTTCCATATAGTCAACACCAGCCTCATTCAAGCCGGCATACAAATTTTGCACAAATTCCACGCTGAAATCCCAGTTGTTAACTAGTCCCCCATCGCGAATGGTGCAGTCAACAATCTTACAATGATTAGTCTTCATAATTATCTCCCTTCAATTCCTGCAATCATCGTAGCCGCTATTGCAATCATTATAACCGCTAGCATAGCTTTACTATGCAATTTATATCGTTCAATCATACTTTAATGAAGAATAAATTGTAAAGGTTATTTCACCTTTAACTCATAGATGTTATTATCACATTATGTCTGAGACAAATATCACAGTATAAAAACACTTAAAAATGCTACATTACAACTAAACAGTTGAGATTGATTATCAGTCTCTTTTGGAGGGATTACAATAGCTACTTCTACCTGCTGTACCTTGCTACAACTACAACCTGGTTCTGCCGGCTGTATTCATAAAATAGAAGGAATGAACCCCGTTCTACGCCGTCGTCTTGCTGATCTCGGAGTGTCAGAGGGTGTGAACATCCGTCTTAAAGGAAAGGGACCTTTTGGGGGACCGATTACGCTAGAATGTAACGGCCAGCTGTTCGCCATACGCCGCAAAGAAGCTTCTCTGATTGAGGTGAACGTATCTTGAGTTCTATAGCTCTTGTGGGCAATCCCAACACAGGTAAAACCTCTCTCTTTAATACATTAACGACTTCATACGAATATGTAGGTAACTGGTCAGGCGTTACGGTTGAGAAAAAGATCGGAAATCTGAAGAACGGGGCAGGCAAGCTCATTGATTTGCCCGGCATCTATTCACTTCACCCACTCTCCCGCGATGAAGGGGTCGCGGCCCAATATCTGATAGAAGAATCCCCAGAAGCATTAATCAATATCGTGGATGCATCCCAGCTGGAACGTAATCTGCTGCTCACGCTTCAACTACTTGAGTATGGCAAGCCTACTGTACTCGGTCTTAATATGATTGATGTCGCTAATGCGCGTGGTATTCGTATTAATCAAACCATTTTACAATCAAGATTGGGTGTCACCGTCCTCCCACTTATAGCAAGAACCGGTAAAGGCAGCGTACAGATGCTCAGCATCCTCGAGGAGTCGTCAGCTATTCCTGCTGTAAAGTTCAAGCTGAATTATGGTGAGGTAGTCGAGCGAGCGATATCTTCTATAGAAAAGGAATTACGTTCTATAAAAGATCTGCCCAATCATCGTTGGGTCGCTCTACAGCTAATGGAGCAGAATCCGGTTATACTTCAGTTTCTGAAGTCGCGTATAGATGTTACTGGACTGCTAAATATCTGTGAGTCTTGTCAGAGTGAGCTACAAATCAAAAAACTCGCCCTGACACTCCCGCAATGGATTCGCTCGAACCGTATGGAGTATATTCGCAATATTTGTGTCGAAGTCCTTGATACGACAGCTCAGAAGCCCCATAACTTAACTGAAAGATTAGATTCGGTATTGACTCATCGCTTTTTGGGACTGCCCTTATTCATTTTCTTTATGTATGCTCTCTTTAAGACTACATTTGACTGGGTTGGCGGCCCCCTATCGGATATCGTAGATGGCCTGATATCCGGCCCTATTAGTGATGGAACGAACTCACTGCTTCAGACCATTGGAGCTTCAGGCTTCACGCATGCATTGATTGTGGATGGCATCATCGGCGGTGTAGGAGGCGTACTGGTCTTTGTTCCACAAATCTTCATTCTCTTTCTGATCATTTCCTTCCTAGAGGATTCCGGATACATGGCAAGGGTCTGCTTGCTGATGGACAGCACCATGGAACGAATGGGACTGAACGGAAAAGCATTCATTCCATTTATCATTGGTTTTGGTTGCAATGTACCGGCCATTATGGCGGCGCGAAGCATCGAACAGCCCAAAGACCGCATGCTGACAACACTGTTAATGCCGCTGATGTCTTGTTCTGCAAGATTACCTGTTTATGCATTATTCGCAGTTGTATTCTTCCCTGAGCAACAAGCGTTTGCCGTTCTCTCTATGTATGTTATGGGTATTGTTTTTGCCCTAATTCTTTGTAAAGTATTCTCTAAATACTTATTCAAAAATGAATCCTCCGTCTTCATCATCGAACTCCCTCCTTACCGTATGCCGCAGATCAAAACCTTATCGCGCAGCACTTGGGAGAAGGGCAAAGGGTTCCTTCGTAAAGCGGGAACGATTATTCTAGCTGGATCAGCGATTATTTGGTTTATGTCTTATGCTGGTCCTGGCGGATTTGATGTAGAAATGGATCATAGCTACCTAGCGAAATTCGGGGGCATGATTGCACCACTACTGGAACCGCTTGGTTTCGGAACGTGGCAGGCTGGCTCTACCTTGGTTCCAGGATTTTTAGCAAAAGAGGTTATTGTGTCTACGATGAATATCATCTATCACGCACCGGATACCGCCGGATTAGAGAATCAAATTTCACAAGTCTTTACACCGCTGAGTGCAATCAGCTTTATGGCCTTTATCCTGTTATATATTCCTTGTCTGGCCACTGTAGGGGTTATCAAAAAGGAAACAGCATCTTGGAAATGGACTTTCTTCTCCATCGGATATTCTCTTGCACTGGCGTATATCGTATCTTTTGTTATTTTCCAAGGTGGGCGATTATTAGGCTGGTCGTAGAACTTGTAATTTGTTGATTCTCTTAATGAAAGTGGGGCACCGTAATGATAAATGTTCTAATCGTCACTCTGATCTTCGGTTATTCAGGCTGGATCATCTATCGACATGTGCAAAAGGGCAAGCAAGGCGCTTGCGCTGGCTGTGATAAGGGCAAGACCTGTTCTGCAGCGTCTTTAGATTCTCCCCTCTCCTGCTGCTCAACACCTGTTAATAAGAAGAAGTAGGCTGCCTGACAACTATTATATGTAAGATACATTTTTGACAACAGCCGCATTGGGCGTAGCCTATTTACTGAAGAATAAGGGAACTCGCGATAAAATTTTGAACAGTATTCAATCCTTTACTTCTTAATCGAAGGCTAAAAAATCCAGTGGCAATATTTAATCTTCAGTATTGATTCTTACAAAAGCAAAGAAACCTCGCCTTAGGGAATGGTCGGTCTTCCATCCATTGTCCTAGGGCGAGGTTTTCTTTTTGTTGATTATGAAGAGCTAATCATTCGCTTTCGCTGAGCAACCACTGAACCAATGTGCGAACCATGACTCCTGTACCGCCTCTAGGATTAACTCCACGTTCTTTAGAGAGAAATGCGGTTCCTGCAATATCTAGATGTATCCACGGCAGACCTTCCGCAAACTCACCTACAAATAACCCAGCGGTAGTGGCTCCCCCGAATCTTCCTGCGGTGTTACGGATATCGGCCACTTCACTCTTTAGCATTTCGTGGAATTCCGGGTAAGCCGGAAGCTGCCATATTTTTTCACCCGAAACATTAGCTGCTGTCAGAAACTGCTCCATAAATGCCTCGTTGTTAGTAACAGCACCTGTAGCTATATCTCCCAATGTCGACAGCACTGCACCTGTCAGCGTTGCGACATCAATAACACGTTTCGCCCCCCATTCCCGAGCATAGGTCAGCGCATCCCCAAGTACAAGTCTGCCTTCTGCATCGGTATTCAATACTTCTATGGTTCTTCCGCTCATTGATGTAATGATATCCCCGGGTTTAAAGGCATTAGCAGAAGGCATATTCTCAGCAGATGGAATGACCATTACTACATTAATTCGTGGACGCAATCGGCCTAATGCCTCCATTACTCCAAGCACAGCCGCTGCGCCTCCCATATCACTGATTAACTCTTCCATGCCTGGGGCTCTTTTTAAGGAAATTCCCCCCGTATCAAAAGTAATCCCTTTACCGACCAGCCCCACTACATTATCCCAGTGCCCCGATCCCTGGTAACGGATGACGATCATTCGCGGAGGGTTTACACTTCCTTTTCCGACTGCGAGCAATCCGCCCATTCCTTTTTGCTCAATTTCCCGTTCATCCAGTACCTCGGAAGGGAATCCATAACGTTCAGCAACTTCTATAGCGGCCATAGCAAGGTCAGATGGAGTCAGCAGATTGCCGGGCATATTCGTCAAGTTCCGCGCCAGATTCGTAGCCTCACCAAAAGCCAGCCCTCTCTGCATGCCCAGATTCCAGTCACGCTCGAAAGTATCCGCTGGCTTCTTCTCGATAGTGAAAATAACCGAGTTTGGACCTGTATATTGAGATTGCTCCTGCTTATATGTGGGACGAAGATAGGAACCAAGTGACAACCCCTCAGACAACGCATAGGCAATAGATACGATATCCTTATCTACTGTTAGCTCCTGAACACCTTCAGGCAACTGAAACACTAGCTGTACTGCCTTCAATCGAAGTGCTGCACGTGCTATCTGAACTGCCATTTGACGCAGGTCTTCAGTCCTAAGAAATTGGTCCCCTTTTCCAACTAAAATAGCTACAGGACAACCGGATGGATAATCTAAAGGCATTACGTAAGTCTGATTCAGCTTCCCACTAAAGAGACCTGACTTTCCTAATAATCGAATGCTGTCATTCCACCTCTCTGAGAGGCCGCCATGTTGGGCTTCCGACTCAGAGATGATAAGGATAAAGGCATCCCCCTGTATTTCATTAATGGCACTGCCACTATTAAATTCTATATTCATTGTGTCTACCTCCATTTGTCTCCCAAAACCAACCCCCATTGTAACATAAGCAAGGCCGATCTCTGCATCTGTATTATCCGCAGGGATCAGCCTCTTAAATACCTTATAATTTTGTTTGAATGTACTAATGGATTAATGGCAATGAGATTACAAAATGAGTTCCTTCGTTAACTCTACTACTGACAGAGATACATCCGCCATGATTTTTGATGATTCGGTCACTCACGGATAGCCCAAGCCCAGTCCCATTCTCTTTTGTCGTAAAAAATGGATTGAATAACCTGTCCAGTGTACGGATATCCATCCCCTTACCGTTATCAGAAATGAACATACGGACCTCAGAACCCTCTTTGTGGGCTCCAACCTCTATTTTACCCATTAGACCATCTACTCTATCCGCAACGGCCTCCATAGCGTTTCTAATCATGTTGAGGACTACCTGTTTCATTTGTTTTACATCTCCAGAAATCATCATATCTCCCTCCTGAAAAGGATGTAGATTGATCTGACAACCTTTCATCAGGGCTTCGCTCTCTGTAAGCAGCACTACTTCCTTGAGTAAAGCTGACACAGGAATCATCCCCACTTGAGGAACTGACGGCTTGGAAGAAGTTAGAAATTCATGGATAATATCATTCGCACGATCGATCTCCGCCAAGATTATCTTGCCATATTCCTGCTTCCCAAGCTGCTGTAGATGCGGGTGCAACAATTGAATAAATCCACGAATTGCAGTTAATGGATTCCGGATTTCATGGGCAATAGATGCAGATAATTTACCTAGCATAGCCAAACTATCGTTCTGGTAAGCCGTTTGCTCAATCAACTTATAATCGGAGATTTCTTTAACTGTAAACAAATAACAACCCTTCATTTGCTCTCCACAGCATAATGTAACCTTCCAATAACGGCCATACTCGTCTAAAAATTCATAATTTGATTTTCCTTTGTATACCATCTCTTTATAGCTTTGCAGTACTTGCTTTTTCTTAAAGCGGCTTAGTCTAACGTTAAATAATAGATGTGATATTGTACAGCCAACAAGGGAGTGACGGGTTAATTCAAGCATCCCGTACATTTGCTTATTTACAAAACTTATAACTCCCTCTTCATCAAAAAGCATGATTCCGCTGTCAATATTCTCTAGTACATCCTCGTATGTAGTATCCACAGGCCCTGATTGATAGGTTCTTCCCGGTAATAGAAGACTTTCTTGATATTGGCTAATCACGATACGAAGTTCCCCCTTTTACTGCATTTGACGAAGACGCTAAAGCGACATCAAATTACTATGTATTTGAGTATATGACGAAGCCGCCAGAACATTCGGTAATCGTTGCACTTTTTCCAACCGGTTCAATTATATTCCAATCATATCCAAGTGAAGTAGACAACGCAATCAGAGAAACTGTCGAATGATAAAAAAATTCATAAAATGATTCCAAAGACATATAAAAAATCACATCAAATTATATTTATTACTATTAATTCGTTCAAATACATTAAAGCGTTTTCAAAAAAATAGAAACACTAAAAAGCCCTCGCAGTTGCGAAGGCTTGAAAAAGAAATGGGTCTGACCCAAATTGCAAATAATCTTATGCTTTCTGTTGCAGACGAAGGCGTCTCTGACTCATCACAGCTAATCTTTTCTTCAATTCCCGTTCCCACTTCGTATCCTCAATCTGTTTGGCTACAGCAAGCAGGTCAAGCGCCATATCGATCTGACTCCGCACAATAGCTAGAGGCTCTTCACTCTCGATGTTAATGACATTCTCGAATATTTCAGTTTCGTCTTCCATGACATAGTCCTGAAAATCCACATCAGTAACACCGTCTCCATGTGCGTATTCCGCCAAGATCTCATACTCATTCTCAACCTTATAGTGAACCTCTACACGATGACATACCGGACAAAAAAGCAGGGGAACATTATGGACTTGCGTGCGATAATGTTTAAGGGTTCCCTTTGTTCCTACCATACTCGCTCCACAGCAAAAGCTCATATTTGTTCACCCTCCTTAAAATAACTAACCCATCTGAGTTTTTATTATTGTATTACATTACCCCAATGGAGATTCCTCCACTCGAGGACATAATATAACTTTTCACGCCTATTTTCAAATCCATTTTTTATTTAAGACTCTTTTGGAGCAAAAAACCTCCTTACAGAAAAAACTTCTGCAAGGAGGTCGAAATCAGAATATCAAAGATCAGATAATAGCAGAACAACATTTAAAGGTTTCTGTCACCTGGTTTCCAGTTCATTGGGCATAAGCCACCAGATTGCAGGGCTTGAAGGACACGAAGTGTTTCTTCTACGCTGCGACCTACATCATTGTGATTAACGACTTGATATTTCAATTCACCTTCAGGATCAATGATGAACAATCCACGCAATGCAATACCTTCTTCTTCAATCAGAATGCCGTAGTCTTTAGCAACTTGTTTAGTAATATCAGCAGCAAGCGGGGAAACTCAAACGGCCAAGACCATTCGAATCCTTAAGTGTATTGATCCATGCTTTGTGGCTGTGGATCGAATCTACACTTGCGCCGAGAATTTCTGTATCAAGCGCTTCGAACTGCGCAGCTGCTTCACTAAGAGCTGTGATTTCAGTAGGACATACAAAAGTGAAGTCCAGAGGATAAAAGAAGAATACCAGCCATTACCAAAATCCTCCTTTGATTATGTAAGAAACCAACCATTTCTTGTCGTGATATGCTGGAATAATTTACATCTTGTCTACATATCAAATGGTATCATCGTACAAAATCAAAGTCAATCTTAGACAAATCCCCCTATAATCGTAATTAGGAATTAGATTTTATTATGCTTTGCGGATAGCTGCAACAATCAGGTCGCCCATTTCAGATGTACTGATCGCTTTGCTCTTATCTACGGCGATATCACTTGTACGGTGTCCTGCATCCAATACTTCAGCTACTGCAGCCTCTATCGCAGCAGCCGCATCCTCATAACCAAAGGTTAAACGGTACATCAGTGCTAAGGACAAGATTGTTGCAATCGGATTCGCAAGTCCTTGTCCGGCAATATCAGGCGCGGAGCCGTGAACGGGCTCGTAGAGACCGTAGTTACCATCGCCCATCGAAGCGGAAGCAAGCATACCGATAGAGCCTGTCAACATCGCAGCCTCGTCGCTCAGAATGTCACCAAACATGTTCTCGGTAACGATAACATCAAAGCTAGCTGGACGACGTAGCAGCTGCATTGCGCAGTTATCAACGAGTACATGCTCAACCTCTACCTCAGGATATTCTGGAGCAATCTTATTTACGACCTCACGCCATAAACGTGAAGTTTCAAGTACATTCGCTTTATCAACACTTGCCAGCTTATTGCGACGCTTGCCAGCAATCTCAAAAGCCTGACGCACAATTCGTTCCACTTCCATTACGTTATATACACAGGTATCCACTGCTTCTTCACCATGTTCACCTTGACGACGCAGTTTATCTCCGAAGTAAATCCCACCAGTCAGCTCACGAACGACCATAAGATCGGTACCTTCGAGCACTTCTGGCTTCAATGTCGAAGCGTCCTTAAGGCAATCGAATACGACTGCTGGACGTAAATTTGAGAACAATCCAAGCGCTTTACGAATGCCAAGCAATCCAGTTTCAGGACGAAGCTCCTTTGAATTGTTATCCCACTTCGGTCCGCCTACAGCACCCAGTAATACGGCGTCAGCACTGCGACAGATTTCTAGTGTATCTTCCGGCAGCGGTGTGCCTCTTTCGTCTATTGCAATGCCTCCAAATAGAGCATGCTCCGTTTCAAAAGCATAACCAAATACTTCTTCCGTTCTTTTCAATACTTTTTCTGCTTCAGCTACTACTTCAGGTCCAATACCGTCCCCTGCGATTACGGCGATTTTTTTAACCTCACTCATCTCAGTCACTCCTCAAGTGGTCTGCTCTAACAGACATAGTTCTTCTTTATATTGTTGTATCATACCCAGTCGTAAAGGACAAAGATATAGATTCTATTGAGTTGATAGGCATAGCCTATAGGATATTTATTTTGAAGGAAGATTTTCTTGAGTAATGAAAAGAGCCGTCAGGTATATCCCTTTGGCGACTCTGCGCTTTCACGTTCTATTAATGAATTGGATTTGCAATTATTGAAATTTCACCAGCAGAATAATCCAGGAAATAAGCAGTTTTTGTAGTTGGATTATAATTCAAAAATTTACTTTTCCCATTTTCAGGCCATTTCTGATCTTTTAAGATCTGAGCTCCTTCTTGCGAAAATAACGACCAGGTTTGTTCTAATACATCCCCAACAAACACTTGATTGTTAATAAAGTCCGTCTTCCACCCCGAAAGATTACCCTCTTCTTTAAAAGCTTGCTTAATAGAGGTTGGTGTGCTTCCGGTTGCAACATTCATCAAACGGAACACGTTCTGAGAATCATCTGAAACAGGACGCTTCGCGTTAGCTGGAGCTGGCTGGTAAATGTATGATGTGTATACTGCCAAATTTGCACCATTAAATTTAAGCTTAATATCAGCATTATAGTCTTTTAAACATTTTTTCATTATGGTGAAATAAATTAATGGTTCTCACAAAGAAATCATCGCTCATTATACCTTGTGCTTGATATTTTATAGCTAAATAAGGATATCCAACAAAATCCCAACCCTTAACGCTTACACTTTCATATCCGGTATCGTTAATCTTAGCATTAAAGCTTACACTTGGCATATTCCAAGGATACTGATAAAGATTAAAGGAATCTCCAAATTGAACCATGATTCGTTCGTTTACTTTCCCCGTAGGAGCAACCCATTTGATTTTGTCTGCCGCACCTTTAAGCGGTATTTCTGTTTTACTAATCTGCTCTCCAGCATAAGTAAAGACCGTTTTCGTAATTGCGTTGCCATTTGATTTCTTAAGTAGCACTATTTTTTGCGGATTCTTCATCACGTTAAGGTCGAGAATCGTATGAGCATCTTTTGAAAGGTTGACTACCTTATTTGTTGTTACATTGACTACGTCCGCTTTGTTAGTGCTATGATCAATGATTGCGACGAGATCGGTACTAACATAAAGCGCATCTGTACTGTCCAAGCTTGGAGTTGACTTCGATGGATTAGCATAGGACTGATTTGTGAATACAAGCATTCCGATAATTGCTGTAAAAATAATTCTGAAGCTCTTTTTCATAGTATTTCCTCCATTAAGAAATTTTCCCCATTGTAAATACGTTGTGGTGGACTATCATCTTATATTATACGCCGCCATCTAGAGGGGTCTTTGCAGCGTCTCCAGACCGATCATATTGAATTGTACCAGATGCATCACGTTGACCGTAGTGTCTCTTGGGACGAGCTGTGGGGGGCTTTCGAGCTTGCTGTAAACCAAGGAAAGATTGGTTATGTCGGCTCCAGTAACTTTGCGGGATGGGATATCGCTGTAGCCCAACAAGAAGCGAAGGCACGTGGCTTTTTAGGTTTGATTTCTGAGCAGCATAAATACAGCCTCACCTGTCGCCTTCCTGAACTTGAAGTATTACCCTCCTCTCTCCATCATGGATTAGGCGTTATTCCTTGGAGCACACTGGATGGAGGTCTTCTTGGGCGCAATGCACTTAAGAAAATTGAAGGCAGCCGCAGTGGAGGGAATGCTGAGCGCGTAGAGCAATACAAAGATCAGCTTGAGGCTTTTGCCAGCTTGTGTATGGAGCTTGGGGAACCACAAGATAATGTAGCGCTAGCATGGTTATTAGCCAATCCTGCTGTAACCGCACCAATTATTGGACCACGTACACTGGAGCAATTCGAGAGTGCATTACGCAGTCTTGAGATTGTACTAGATGAGTCAGTACTTAAACGACTGGATGAGATCTTCCCAGGACCGGGCGGAGAAGCGCCTAAAGCTTACGCTTGGTAGGTCTCTTATAATTTGAAAAAAGGGAACTGAGGTTTCAGCAGAATCATTCGCTGAAGCCTCGGCTCCCTTTTTTTGTTCGTGTTTATTCAGCCGTGTCCACGGTCACGCTCCCATTACTCGTACTTAGGTCCACACTATAGGTTCCTTTACCGAGAGTGGCAGTGCCATAACTGTCCCCGTCTCGATCCCAGGGTACATTCCCTTTCAGCGAACCATTGCTGGTATCCGCTGTAATCTTCGCATCGGACACCGCTGGCAATCCCACCGTAATCTTTCCGTTACTTGACGAACACTTCCATTTTCCGGTCACTGCTGAATTAATGGTAATCTTGCCATTGCTACTCTTTGCGGTCAACGCTCCATCTATATTATCCAATGTAATAGCTCCATTAGAGCTTTTGAGCTGCGCTCCACCTTGGATGTTCTGAACAGTCAGTGACCCGTTGCTGGTATGTGCCTCTACTCCGCCAGCAACATCATGAATATTTAAAATCCCGTTACTAGTGTCAGCCACTAAGCCAGACTTTAAATCCCAGGCTTCTATTGACCCGTCACTAGTATCTACCTCAACGGCAAGGCTGCTGGGTACACTTACGTTTAAGTAAGGACTTTTAGTGTTAAATCCAAACTGAATATTAGAGAACCAATTATGATCTGTATCGAGCTCCATAATCAGTGTATCTCCCTCAGTTTTAACTCTCCATTTCTTTTCTAGCGCGCTTTCGGCTTCACTTTGCGATTTTCCAGGTAGGAGTAAGCTTCCCTCATAATCTAATGAGCTTCCATCTATTCCCTCGACCTTTACTTTTCCACTTGGAAGTACGATTTTCAGCGTTGTAATATTGTCTTTCACTTCGACATTGCCGCTTAGTGGAGTTAAATGTGTATTCCCGATTAAACTGCTAAGTGAGCCGCCGGCCATTACGCTCTGTGCACTGCTTGCTCCAACCAACAGGATAATCAATAGGATTGCCCAACCGCTCACACGACTTTTGGCATCGGATTTAATAAACAATCTTAGCAACATCTCGAGTCCGAACAGGATCAACAGTGCTGGCCATAAATAACCAAGTACTTCATAGCTGATCATATTATACTGAGCCATCACAATAATGACACCAAGTGCAATGCAGCCTATAGCTGCAGTAAAACTCCCGATTTTCCATCTCCCCATAGTCAAATCCCCGTTTCTTACGCTCTCGTATTATTTCTTAGCATCTTCAGACCGTACGCAATCAGACCCAGTGATAGCAAGATCGTACCAATGTTAATGTCAATTAACATTCTCCAAAGCGTCGGAAATGCTGAGATCACAAGCATAAGGAACCCAGCAACAACACATCCAACACCAACCCAAGCCGGATTCACATCTTCATGTGGGTAACCCGGCATAGAAGATATCCCCATCGTCCAAGGTTCTCCGAAGCTGTCAGGATGGAACATCATACGCTCGTGTTCGGCTGCAGTTATTTTCATCCAAGCCGCTTTCTGCAAGGCATCAAACAATTGGTAAAACCATAGTGCAGCTAGCGCAAAAGGGAAGATCATGGGCTCGGACGGGATAAACATAATACATAAGGAAGCCCCGATCATAAACTGCAGCCCCTGCTTTTTGAAGCCTAAGTACAAATGGCCTACACCAGGAACCATAGCTAACATAAAAGTGAGCCAACGTCTCTTCTTAATCATAATACATCCTCCTAAATTTTGGATAGCATAAACTTTTCAGTTTACCTGAATCCATCTATTATTTATAAATCTCTTTATGACTATTTTCTAAAACCACCAAACCATTGGGTCACCGAATTCGACACATGACCATTAATTTCAGTAATTCCATAAGCCAAATTCTCAAAAACGCCAAACTGTAATAATATGAAGCTCAAGCAGGCAGCCACCGCATAATGCATCCAAGATGTTCTAGGAGCATAACGACGTCTTACGCTTGTCGCTTTAACCGCTCGCTCTCTGCGTCCTGTTTCGAGCTGCTCGATATGGGCCATAACGCCTGCTGCGAGATCTGGAAAGTCCATCTGTTCATGCTGATATTCACTGTCCGTTTCCATTTCTGACCAAAGAGCGGACATTTCCTTAGCTTCCTCCAGCCACTGCGCGCAATCAGGACAGGATTGTATGTGCAACCGGATACGCAGCTCCATATCTGGAGACAGTAGGCCGTTAATGTAATGTGGCATCCATTCCTTCACTATTGCACAATTCATCGCAATTCCTCCCTTTGTCTACGCATCATCTGTCTGGCACGATAAAGCTGCGATTCGATAGTCTTAACGGAAACACCCTTTTGTTCCGCTATCTCTTGATAAGAATTTCGCTGAAAATAGTACAGCTGTACGACCGACCGGTACGGTTCCGCAAGGCTGTTCACATTCTCACCCAGCTCAGCTGATTGTTCCTGCTCTAGCACCTCTTGCTCTGGTGTTTGAGATGTTACCCAATCATTCTCAGTGTAATCAGCTGCACTCCGATGCCTCCACTCCCTATCATTGGCCCGTTTCCAGTCCAGACAGGTTCGATAGGCTATCCGATAAAGCCATGTCGAGAAGGTAGATTGTCCTCTGAAGGAGGGGAGCGCTTTGTATGCTTTTATAAAAACCTCTTGGGCCATATCCTTGGCCGATTCGGCTTCACCAGTAATCTTGACGCACACTCTGTATACCATGCCTTGATAACGTGTCACCAAATGCCCAAAGGCCTGATGCTCACCGTTCAGTACAGCAGAAATCCATTCCTTCTCTTCCAGCTTTCTCCCCTCCTTCACCTACATAACGTTAGACGCCAGCCAATTCTACATCCCTGCAACTTAGCCACAACTTTTTTTAATTTTTGAAATATTTTTGAGAAAGGAATATATTGTTTTATGTCGAATAATGTTTAATTACTATGACTAAAAGTAAACTCTTTCTAATTATCGTGCTATTTCTTACTATACTTACTGGATTTCGCTTCCTATGGGTTTGGGCTTCGCCTCATGCTATACAACCACAATTAGTCAAAGGAGTTCTCGATTTACGGAATAAAGAATTGAATCCAGACCAGCTCCTTAACTTAAAAGGGCAATGGGAGTTCTATCCTAATACGCTACTTCCCACTTTCAATAAAGAATCTCTAAACAAAGCTCCCCCTAAAACATATATACAAGTCCCGGATCAGTGGAACGATGCCATTCATAATGGCGAAAAGTCTGCTTTTGGCTACGGCTCCTATCGGTTACGGATTCTTGTAGATAAAAACGAAAAGCAATCTTATGGCATACTCATATCCGGGGTTCGGACTGCTTCGGAAATTTATATCAATGGTGAACTATTAGGAAATTCAGGTTCTCCATCTGCCAATAAAAAAGACTATGTTGCTCGTGTATTACCTTACTCCGTATCTTTTACAACGGATAAGACTGAGATTGAAATTGTGATTCATGTAGCCAACTACTCTTTATCTCATACAGGCGGTATTTTTAAACCCATTTTATTTGGTAACGATAAAACTTTAACACAACAGAGGAACGTTTCTATAGGCCTTCAACTGTTATTATGTGTAGTACTTCTACTCCATGCAGTCTATGCAGCAATATTATATACCATTGGCCCGCGGCAAAAGATGATGATTTATTTTTTTCTGTTGGTAATTTCCGCTATAACTACTGTACTTATTGATGATGACAAGCTTTTGCTGCATATGTTTCCCTTAAACTACCAATGGAGCTTAAAGCTATTAATCATATCTAATATTATGGCTTTTTTATTCATCTTACTGACAAGCAAGCATCTAATGTTCCAGAATTTTAAAATTAAACGTGTTCGGATCCTGACCAGCTTATCCTTGGTACATATCCTTTTTATACTGCTCGGTCCCGTTGTCCGCTATTACGAATTATTTACACCTATTTTTATCATCAATATAATCGTTCTATCATTAGAAGTTGTAGTTCTCTTTCTGAAATCTACGCTCAAAAACCACGATGGCTCTATTTTTCTACTGCTGTCTATCTTAGCCATTGTTAACAGCACTCATTGGGGATTGTTCAAAAATTTCGATCTGGTTGACGTCACCTATTATCCTTTTGACCTGATTATTGCCTTTTTATGTTTCGCGACTTTTGGGTTTAAGCGCTATTTCTGGAATACTAAGCAGACTGAAAATCTGGCACAAAGCCTGCAAAGAACCGTTACGCAAAAGGATAATTTCCTAGCGAATACCTCTCACGAGCTTAAAAATCCGCTGCATAGCATCATTAATATTGCTGAAACCGTCTTAGACAGTGAGAGAGACTCTTTAATGTATCAGAACGCAAATAATCTAGAACTGCTAATTACCGTAGGAAGACGTATGTCGTTACTGATAAATGATCTACTAGATCAATCACAGCTTCGTGAAAGCAACATTCAATTGCAGTTAAGAAATGTTCCAATTCAATCCGTAGCTGCTGGAGTGCTCGATATGCTCAAATTCCTAACGGAAAGTAAGCACATTGCACTAATTTCGGAGATCCCCGACTCCTTTCCTTCCGTTGTAGCAGATGAGAAAAGACTCATTCAGATTTTGTTCAATCTGCTTCAAAATGCAGTGAAATATACGAGTGTAGGCTCAGTGAGGGTCCATGCAGATATTCATAAAGGTGTGGCGCGCATCCATATTACGGATACCGGCATTGGGATGAACGAGGAAACACAGCTTAGAGCCTTCCAACCCTATGAACAGGGTGACTCAAGCGTGACAGCAATAAGTGGCGGAATTGGATTAGGCTTAAGTATTTGTAAACAGCTGGTTGAACTTCACGGTGGAGAGATTAGCGTAAAATCTTCACTTGGCAAAGGCTCTACTTTTACTTTTACTATGCCTCTATCCAATTCAAACATCCAAGCATTCAATTTAGAATTCTCAACAGTGACTGAATACACGGACAAGCAATCTCAGATTACGCTATCCGAAATTGCCACTACATCTACTACATCAACGGATGGAAGAAGACCTAAGATTTTGGCTGTAGACGATGATCCGATTAATCTGAAAATCCTTACTAGCGTACTGTCCATCAAAGACTATGAAATGGTTACGGTAACCAGTGGAATCGATGCCTTAATAAAACTGGATACTGATCAATGGGATTTAATCATTACAGATGTAATGATGCCCCAGATGTCCGGCTATGAATTGACACAGAGAATTCGTGAACGTTATACCATAGCTGAGCTTCCTATTCTACTTCTGACCGCACGCAGCCAGCCGGAAGATATCTACACCGGATTTGTTTCAGGCGCGAACGACTATGTAATGAAACCCATGAACGCTATGGAGCTAAGAGGGCGGGTACGTTCCTTAACAGACTTAAAGCATTCCGTAAATGAACGGCTTCGTCTGGAAGCAGCCTATCTTCAAGCGCAAATTCAACCACATTTCTTATTCAACACATTAAATTCTATATCTGCTCTGGCATCTTTTGATACACAGCGTATGAGTCACCTCATTGATGCCTTTAGCTCTTATTTACGCTTAAGCTTTAACTTCTTGAACGCTGAGCCGATGATACCGATTGAACACGAGCTTGAGCTTGTCCGTGCCTATCTGTACATAGAGAAAGAGCGCTTTGAGGACAGGATGACCATCAACTGGGATTTAGCAGAAAATCTACATTTCCACTTACCTCCCTTGACCATTCAGCCACTCGTTGAAAATGCCGTTAGCCACGGTATATTAAGCCGCTCCAAGGGAGGTACGCTTTCAATATCCATCAAAGAACTAGTTGATGACATCGAGATTACAATCGCTGATAATGGTAAAGGCATGACTGCCGAACAACTTCAGCAACTACTAAGCAGTCAGTCTAATGTAACACGAGGGATTGGATTTCTTAATACACATAAACGCTTGTTACGTGTCTATGCTAAGGGTCTGCAAATTATAAGCAAGGAAGGGCAAGGCACTTCAGTAAGTTTCATAATCCCTTCTGAAAAAAGAAATATGAAACGCAATAATTCCTAGTCACAGAAAGAATATAATGATCCGAAATATAAGGAAGAGTTTATTGTTTTTTGCTAAAAAATACTATATTGAGTGGTGAAATAACAATGATTCAAGCAGTATTGGTGGACGATGAACGACTCGCTCTCGTAAAATTAGAGTTCATGTTAAAAGAAATGAAAGCTGTTCATATCATCGCGTCCTATACAGATCCTATTCAAGCTATACAAGAAGCTCCAACCTTGGAGCCTGACGTTATTTTTATTGATATTGAAATGCCTGAAGTGAGCGGTCTTCAGGCTGCCGCAATTCTGCAAGAGGTCTGTCCAAACGCTAATATTGTTTTCGTGACCGCGTATAACCAATATGCAGTGGAAGCCTTTGAGTTAAATGCGATTGATTATATTTTGAAGCCCGTGCGACATGACCGGCTGTTTAAAACAATACAACGCTTGGAGGACAGATTGAGGTTTGCGCCAAAAAGCACAGAGGTAGCACATGAACTAACGATTCGTTGTTTTCAATCGCTGCGTTTTGAACGAGGAGGGCAACCTTTAAATAATCTCCGTTGGAGAACTTCTAAGGCACAAGAATTGTTTGCTTTCTTGCTTCATAATCGCAATCGATTCGTCAGTAAAGATACCCTGATTGACCTACTATGGCCAGACTTCAACCTTAAAAAGGCTTCTACCCATCTCTACACAACCATTTATCAAGTACGGCAATGTTTAAAGCAGAGTGAGGTAGATCTGCATATCAGCAACGTCAGTGGAGGGGAAGGGTATACGCTTGAGACCGGGCCGCTTCTAATCGATGCAGCCCAGTGGGAGCACAACATTCTTGCACTCGAATCCATCGGAGAGGACAATTGTGCAGAACATCAAAGCTTATTTGAACTTTATTCAGGGGATTATTTTGGAGATTACGATTATTTGTGGGCGGAGGGCGAGCGACAACGTCTGCGCACCATTTGGCTACACCATGCTATGGGGATGGCCCAGTTCTATATCGACAACAACAGAGTTCCCGAAGCTGTCACCGTGTATCAAAAGGTAGTACAGCTCCAACCCTATTTTGAACAAGGACATTTAGGATTAATGAAGGTCTACGACAGTATTGGGGAACGATCCGCTGTGGAAGAACAATACAAGAATCTGACGGAATTATTGAAAGGCGATCTTAGGATTGGTCTTCCTGCCGTTGTTCAAGATTGGTATGAACAATGGGAACTACATAACTTTAGAATACGTAGCAAGAAATAGTTTCTATATATCAAAGACACCCGGATCTATTCGGGTGCCCTTGTTGTTACGATATATTAATTGCTGCGTTTGAAACAGCTAGTTAAACGAAGCTAGCGAATTACACAAGATTGACCCTATTATCCTAACTCCGGGATATCTACGAAGGTAACAGCCGTATCTGATGTACTGTGCAATTCAAAGATTACAATCTCATTGTCGCCTTGTTTCAATAGAGGACCTGGCACATACATTGTTTTCTGTGGTCCGATATTCCAATAGCGTCCAAGGTTGAACCCATTAATGAACACGACGCCTTTAGTCCATCCTTCCATGCTCAAGAACGTATCACAAGGTTCATCCACAACCAAGGTGCTGCGGAAGAAGCAAGGTTCCGCTTGCCTGAATAGACCTTCAAACTCCAGACCAGATAAATCCGTTAATGGCAACATATAAGTCGTCCATTCCGACAGAAACTGCCGTCCATAACGTACCCCTTCGGTAATCCCTTTACAATCTCTCATAAAAGGGCCATAGTTGACGCGTCCTAAATTCTCCACAAGTATACTAACCTGCAGCCCTTCGGCCGGAACCTCGAACTCTAATTTCACCTCTGGCTCTACACGATCTAAGGTTGCAGTGAGCTCTCCATTCAGAAAGACTAATGCACGATCATGTAAATCCTGAATGAAGAACTCATCTTTGGGGCGAGGTCCTGTAAGGAACGTACTATAATGTATAAAGCCATAATCCTGACCCAATTTCTCCATTGATTCAGGGTATGCAGAGTGAATGGGTGCAGAAATGCGATTCAAGTTTGCGGTTAGTGAAGTTTGCTCCTTCATCTCTACTCTCCCATATGCTCTCTTAGCAACAGGAGCTGGCAACTCAATGGGTCCGAGATCTACATATTTGGAGATCACTTCACGAACTGCATAATATTTAGCTGTCGGCTCACCGGATTCACTCAGTAAGGAATCATAGTCATAACTAGTAATTGTTGGTTCATAGCTGTCAAACGTATGTCCATTCGCTCCGTTGTAGAACCCAAAGTTAGTTCCGCCATGGAACATATAGAAATTAACGGATGCACCTAGACTAAGTATCTCATCCAATACCTTCGCTACATCCTCAGCCGGACGCGTATGATGCTCCTCACGCCAATGATCAAACCAACCGTTCCAGTATTCCATACACATGATTGGAGCCTCTGGTTGGTATTCACGGAGCTTGTTGAATGCTTCTACTGGACGTGATCCAAAGTTCACCGTCTCCAGCACACCTGGGACCATACCTCCCTGTAACATCGCGTCTTCAGGTCCATCGGAAGTGAATAGTAGTACATCTATCCCACGGGAAATCATGCTGTCTTTTAAATGAGTCAAGTAGCGCTTGTCATTGCCGTAACTTCCGTACTCATTCTCAATCTGCATACCAATGATCGGGCCACCATTTGTACATAATAGTGGTTGTAATTTGGGAAGCAATACATCATAATACGCATCTACATGATCTAGAAATGGCTTATGGTAGCATCGAAGACGCATATCCGAATCAGCTAGCAACCAAGATGGCAGTCCACCAAATTCCCATTCTGCACAAATATAAGGTGCGGGACGAACGATGACATGCAGACCCAAATCTCCTGCCAATTCAATAAACCGGACTACATCTGCCAACCCTTCAAAATGAAGTTGGCCTTTCTTCGGCTCGTGTAAATTCCATGCCACATAGGTTTCAACCGTATTGAAGCCGCAAGCTTTTAATTTGATAAGACGGTCTTCCCAATGTTCCGGTAGAGTCCGAAAATAATGGATGGCTCCTGAGATAAGCCGTATCGCCTGGTCGTTATAATAAAAGGAAGATCCTGAATAATGAAAAGTTGCCATATTCTCAACACCTCGTAATGGTATGATCACTTAAGTAGAATAACTTGCTATCGCTTGATTGATCCGCTCTCTTGCCTCTAAGAGCCATGTTCCATGATCCCTCGGGTATACAGAGAAGGTCAGCGCTGTACTCAGACCCTCTTCCATAATGGCTATCGTTGCTTTCTTGCCGATTTTCTGCTCAAGTAATTCTAGTGCGCGTAAATCCTGCAACCCTTCATATAGAACTTCCAATCGAATGGATTCAATCGGGCCTTCTTCTCCAGGATAGACCAAGTAGGAATCTCCTGAGGGAAATGCATGCTCAGCGTCAGTCGTACGATAAGGGTCCAGTTGCTGATTCAATGAATATTGCGAGTACCAGAAGTTATAGCCCCAATGCAGGAAGCCCTGTAATCCGAATTTATACAATTGAAATCCGATCATACGATTTCTAGCAGACGGCATGTTAAAAAACCGGTTGGATACTTGTTCACCTTGAGCACAGCAATAGTACGTCCAAAGGTCTGGAACCTGATGTTCTAAGAACGGTTCAATATGCGTATTCGCAGGAATCGGTCTTTTCACCAGGCCCTGTTCATACAACTTCAATTCGGACAAAGCGTCCATGATCGGATAACTTGATAAATGTTTATGAATGATCTCACTTGCAGCTTGGTACGATTCCAAATGTTCCTCTCCTGGTTCATCTGAAATATGGAACCAGCTTTGCTGATCTATTCCCTGCTCTTTCAAATATTGATCTAAGCAAGGTAAAAATTGATCCAAGAAACTATGGTATTCCGCCGAGGATGCGTCCGTATCCCAGCCGAATAGTTGCTGATCCTCACCTTGAATGGTTACCATTATTTTCGGTGCACACTTTGCACCCCATTGAGTGAATAAATGAGAGAACTCAAAGTATTTGAAGCCAAGTCGGCGGCACATCGATACCCAACGAGTAAGCAGATCAAATCCGAATTCATAACGATCTCCCGCTTTAGTCACGGATATCAATTGAACGGTTGGACGTTCTCCACCAATGGCTGTATCCAATGGCGGTGTAAACAACGGAGTTAAGATCATGTTCATGCCATGCTTAACCATCGTATCTGCATAACGTTCTATAAGGGCCCAATGCGCTTCACTAAATACTTCGACACCATACTTTGTAGCAAGACAATCCACATAGAACCATTCCGTATGAATTAACTGTTGCGGCGGTAGTGTTGCAGGGATGACGGTTAGCTCGAATACATCCGATTCACCTAATATCTGCCCTTCAGATGATTGGAAGAGGACCTGAATAGAACGAAGCCCCGTACTCATTGATTCATCCAAGGTTATCGTCACCCATAAAGATCGCCATTGTCCCGGGATCGATGAAATAGATTGTTGATCCAGCGTATACAATGGATCTGGATATAATCCCGGCGTAGTTCTTAGCACATCGTCATCATGATTTTTGAAACAAGGCATTTCTGAGGGAACAAGTCCAACGGATCTTATACATATTAGATCTGGATGAGATGACTTTATCTCTACTTCAATATTCTTTAGAAGTGTATCTGAGGTATAAGCGACTTGGAACGAAAATATTTCTCCAACAAGTGCGGTTGCACTATGATAGGATTCATGATTCGGCACTTCATCAGCAAATACCTTAACCAACGAACTTAATAACATCGTCTGAAATGGCTGCGGAGCATTCATCGTTTCTTCACCTCTTCATCATTACAGACACTTTGTGCAAATTCTTTCAGAACAATACTGTTACCCTCGATGCGAGATTGCTCCGCTGCAAAAGCCATAAGGTGACTTTGAACGGAATGATTCGCTGATGTAAGCCCTTGAATCTTCCCTTCCGCTCGAACCAGCTTAACAAAATCTTTGATTAACCCCATATCGCCGCCGCCATGACCAACATGACCACCTGCATTCTCGAACGAGATTCTCTCTACCTTACCGCTGCCAAAATGGATTACTTCAATTTCATTCTTCTCCATCGCACCGCGAATTTCTCCCTTGGTACCCATCAGTTTGAGGGTACGACTTACATCTTTGGTAAACGCACTCATTGTAAAAGCTATAGTTACGGAATTAGCGAATTCTAGATTTACCACTTGATGGTCGACGACATCATTATCACAATGATAGACACATCGTCCATAAGGTCCTTCCTGAAGAGCATTCAGGCGGGCTTCATAGCTTAGATCATCGCTAATTGCCGATGTAGGCCAATCCGTATCCTCCGTCAAATATTGATTAGGAGCATAATAGAGACAGTTATCTGCTGCTGGGCATCCATCTGTGCAGCGTAGCGGGGCTCCTTCCGGTGCTTCACTAGATTTGAAATGGGACAGTGAGCCAAAGGAAGAAACTCGAACACATTCTGAATCTGTCAACCAGGAAAGAATGTCCAGATCATGACAGGACTTAGCGAGAATCATCGGACTGGACTCATCCTTTTTGCGCCAATTCCCTCTTACGAAGCTATGAGCTTGGTGCCAGTAACCCACGTTCTCATTATGTTGAATGGACATCAATTGTCCGATCGCACCACTTTCCAGCAGCTCCTTGATCGTAGAGAAGAAATTGGTATATCTCAATACATGGCATATCGAGAAGACACGATTCACTTTAGAGGCCATTTCCCCCATAAGTACACATTCCTTGGCATCAGGGGACATCGGCTTTTCTAGTAGCACATGATACCCTGCCTCCAGTGCTTTCATTGTCGGCACATAATGCTGATTGTCTTGGGTACAGATAAATACTGCATCTGCTACTTTCGGGGAGGCAAAAAAATCATCCCAATGGGTAAAGCACATGTCATCAGCCAGCTTATGTCTTGCCTTAAATTTATTTCTCCGCTTCGCATTCGGCTCTGCAACAGCTACAACTTGAAGCTCATCGGGGTGCTGAATCGCATATTCTGAATAATTAATTCCTCGCAGGCCCGCTCCAATTAAAGCAACAGTAACTTTCTTCATCGCAATCTGCTCCTTCATATGAGACTTTATGCTATGTCTTTACTCTATTTCTTTATTCTTTAACACTACCAACCGTCATTCCTTTTACGAAATACCTTTGTAAGAATGGATACACTACCATAATTGGCAATGCGCCCATGAATATTTGCGCCGTTCGGATCGTCTTCTCACTCAGGTTCTCCATCACCTTGAGCTGCTCAATGGACATCGATGACATCTGGGCATTGATAGACATAATCAAGGTAGAAAGATAAGTCTGTAGTGGATAATGCTCAGGTGAATTCAGGTAAAGGATACCGTCAAACCAAGCGTTCCAATGCCCAACAATAGTGAATAACCCAATCGTTGCGATGGATGGAAGGGATATCGGTAAATAAATTTGCCAAAGTACTCTCCAATGTCCGGCACCATCAATCGTAGCCGCTTCATCCAATTCTCTTGGAATAGATCTGAAGAAGTTAAGCATCAAGACCATATTCCATACATTCAATGCACCTGGTAAGATAAGCGCCCAAATTGAATCGATTAAGCCTGTATTCTTCACTACGATATACGTCGGAATTAAGCCGCCTCCAAAAAACATCGTAATCGCGAATATCCATACATATACGGTTCTAAATTTAAACTGATCATTCGACTTGGAAAGCGGAAAAGCAGTAATAAATACTAGAAACAAGTTAACTACTGAACCGAGCACTACTCGTTTTACGGAGACTCCCAAGGAACGAAAGAACTCTACCTTTTCTCCTAAATATACATAAGCATCCCAGGAAAAGCCGACGGGCCAAAGCTTTACTTCTCCAGCCATCGCAGCTGTATTCGAGCTAAGTGAGATGGAGAGTAAGTGTACAAATGGGATAATGCCGAGTATGGTAATGAAAGTTAACAACAGCGTATTAAACACGATAAATAACTTTCTGCTGGATGATTGTTTATGTAGCACCATCTCCACCTCCTAGAATATGCGGTAATTGTTAACTTTGTAAGCTGCATAGTAAGTTGTTGATACCATAAATAAAGATATTATCGATTTAAAGAGTCCCACTGCTGCCGCAGGTCCAAATTGTTGGCTGAACATCCCCAATCGATAGACAAATGTATCTATTATATCTGCGCCTGCATATACAGTCGGGTTATACATAATCAATATCTGCTCAAAACCTGCGTTAAGAATACCACCGAGACCTAATACACTAAGTAAAATAATAATCGGTGCTATACCTGGAAGCGTAATATTAAGCATTTGCTTCCATTTCCCTGCACCATCTACCTCTGCCGCTTCATACAGCGTCGAATTAATTCCTGTGATGGCAGCAAGCATGATGATCATATTGTAGCCCATGCCTTTCCAGACATCCGAGCCAATGATAATCCCCCTGAACCAACCATTATCAAGCATGAACATGATAGGTTCTAAGCCCATAGAGGAAATTAAGCCATTAATAGGTCCATTCAGAGAGAATAATTCAATAATGACACCCCCAAGGACGGTCCATGAAAGGAAGAACGGGAGGAAAATGGCGGATTGAATAAAACCTGCGAACCATTTCTTAGTAATCTCATTTAATAATAAAGCTAGAATGAGCGGGACAAGCAGAGACAATACCATTTTGATGATGGCTATGACTAGCGTATTCCAAAGTACTTGCTTGAAATCCGGTAAATTAAATACATAACGGAAGTTATCTAATCCCACAAAATCGGATTTAAAAAAACCGGATAACGGCTCAAACTGTTGAAACGCCATAACCAGGCCGGCCATCGGTCCGTAGGCATAAATCAGTGTAACTATCACACCCGGTATTAACATGATATGAAGCGGAAACTCTTTCTTCAGTGATTTCATAGTTGCCCTCCTCACCAACTTACTCATTTTAAAAACGGGAGGTGAGCCGGCTCATCCGACTTACCTCACCCGCTTTCTTGTCCCTATGAGTTATTTCGTAGCTTCCGTGCTATACCATTCATTGACCTCATCGATAATTTCATTACCGCCAAGTGCCTTCCAGCTATCCACGAATTTATCGAAATCATCAAGAGAACCGCCCATGATAATCTTGGTAAAGGACTCTTGCATCAACTTATCCAGCTGACCGCCCTTTTCCACTACTGTTGGTGTAGGAAGACCGTAAAACTCGTTGTATACAAATTGTTGACTTTCTTTAATTTGTCGTGTTAAGCCCCAGCCACCGTCTTTTGCAGCCCGGCTATAATATTGACCCCAGTTTACACCTTTGGTAGCGTTAGATGTGTCGCCTGCCAGGAAGTCCTTAGTCGCTTTGAAGGTATCCGCAACGGTCTTATAATTTGCATCGTCTATTGCAATTTCAGTCTGATTAGCATCGAGCGCTTTGTTCACTTCGCTGTAAATCGTATCAATATCAACAGGGTTGGCAATCCGTGGGTTAAACCAGTTGTATACATAGCCATCTGCCGCTTTGTTCTTATCCTTGTATTTCTTATTACCAACTTCGATGTAGAAATTGAGCATCTTAATCGCTGCTTCTGGGTTCTTCATCTTTTTATTTACAACGAAAATTTTATTGCTGCGGATTTTTGGAACGAGTGATTTAGCTGGACCATCAATCCCTGGAAGTTGAATTGAAATCCAATCTGCCTTTGGATCTTTGTCTACGCTGGAGTTAAGCGGCCAGTTCGGATACCACCACTCTCCGTAGGAAATACCCACTTTACCTGCAGTCAGATCTTCTACAGCCTTATTCTCATCCTTTAGTGCAAACTCTTTATCAATAATTCCATCTTTATACCATGCTTGTAGCTTACCAAGTGCAGTCTTCACTTCAGGCTGAATCAATCCCGGTAACAATTTGTCATCGCCGCCTTTAATCCAAGCCGATTGTTTATCACCAACGGAAGGATAAGCACCGAATCCATTAAAGAAACCTCTGACATCAAATCCCCAAAAGAAGAGATTCTTTTGCATGGCGATGCCATAGGTGTCATTCTTACCATTCTGATCTGGATCACTATGTGTGAATGCTTGTGCAACTTTCTCAAGCTCATCGATCGTCTTCGGTGCCTGTAAGCCTAGATTATTAAGCCAATCTTGACGAATCCATAGCAGCTGCGTGGATAAGAAGGGATCTTCAAATGCAGGAATGCCTAATTGCTTACCATCTGCACTGAACGTTTTCATCGCGAACCCACCATCTGAGTCCATATAAGCCTTAAGCGCTGGTGACGCATATTGTGCATAAGCATCTGTCAGATCAGCAAGCATTTCTTGCTTTTTAAGTTTCTCATAGTTCTTCTGATCAACTTCTATCACATCGGGTAGATCCCCCGATGCCATGGCCAGCGAGAACTTTTGCTCAAACTGAGCAGAGGGAACGGTCCATTTGTATTTCACTTCAATATTCATCATCTCTTTGAGATCTTTCAGATAGGCATTTTGTTCCGGTGTAATTCCGCTTGGAGTTCTTGGATCTTCTGGTGGATTATATCCGAGTATTTCTGTAACCGTAACCGTTTCCGGGTATTTCCCTAGTGGATCAGGTACTGTAGCGCTGTCTGTTGCACTATTCGTAGTGTTATCCTTAGGCGTAGATGGTGCATTCGCATTTCCATTTCCTTGACTTCCACATGCTGACAATAATGAAAGAATCATCGTTACTGACAAAATCATTTTCCATGGTCTCATTTTTTTCATCTGAACGCTTCCCCCCTTTGTTTGCTGCAATTCATGTAGTTAATCAGTGTTCCTAGTTATTATTTTAGTCACACGGGGAACCGCTTTCAATTTCATTTTTTTTACATCACTTTCACTTTATTTACTCATTTTGAATTTCGATATTCCTGTGGAGATAAGCCCATCTTCCGTTTGAAGAATGTTGTAAAGTAGGATGGTGATTCAAAACCGACCCGGATGGCGATTTCATTTAATTTTAGAGTTGTATTCTTCATCAGCTGCAGAGCAACATGCAGTTTCGTCGACTGGATATACTCTAATAAATTTTGACCTGTCGTCTGTTTATAATAACGAGATAAATAGGACGGATTAAGATGCACCTCTGCAGCAATTGAGGTAAGCGATATATCTCCAGATAGGTTCTCCTGCACAAATTGGTGAATTTGTTCGATGATTAGCGTCTTGAAATCTTCCTGCTCGATTCCTCCAGCTTTGTGCATCGTATCCTCAAGTTGACTTAGTTTCTCAAGGTCTAAGATAAGCATGTGCTGACCTAATAAAGCTCTCTTAAGAATCATAGAGCGCACTGCTTCAACTTGAAGATGGATCGATTCCCAATGGTTAAGTAAATCCCCCGATATTCCGAATGAAACGCAGACATTTAGCAGCTCATCACACTCATTCTGTACAGGCTCTAATACCCCTCTCATATAAGCAACGATTCCAGGCCAATTCACCCCTTGATCTGGATAGCCACTACGAAAGCGATTCAGCAATCCTTCATCTGGTTGAAGCAGCCATATGAATACACGATCATCATAAATTACTTCTTCACATGCAATAGATGCAGGCAGGTGATCATGGAAAATCCGCTGAACAGACGGAGGCATTTTAAATTTAGGATCATCTAATCGATTCAAGATACCAACAAGAAAGAACGAAGGACGATCTAATGCAATGCCAAACTCTACATCCTTGTAACGTACATTATTGAGTATAGAAGTAATAGACTCCCCGCTCAGCACCCGCTCCATCATCTCTCTCTTTAGGAAGGAACTAGCGATTTGATAGTGCATTTGTGCCTTCTCCAATTGAAGTCTGCGACGGTTCTCCTCGTCCAGCTTGTCGACTGCTGCTTTCACAGCTTGGAAAATAGGTTCAATTCCTTCCGTTTTCAGAATGTAATTGTCCACATTCTTACGAATCGCTTCGTATACATAATCAAATTCACTGTATCCTGTAAGGAAAATCACTCGGCATAATGGCCAATAATAGACGATTTCGTCCACGAGCTGGAGACCATTCTTCTGAGGCATACGAATATCGCTAACCAAAATATCCAGTTTCGTTTTCTTTGCAATTTCAAGAGCTTCGCTTGAGGAGTAAGCTTTTCGTATATCCAGTTCAAATTCTGAGTTATCCTGAAACAGTTGGACTAATCCATTCACAATTACAGGCTCGTCATCTACGATTAGTAATCTATACATAATCACACTTCCTTACTCTCGTATTTAACTATCAGTTCTGCCCTCAATCCTCCGTATTTGCTGCGAGAGACAAACAAGCCACTATCTGGGCCGTACTTCAATTGGAGTCTATTATTAACATTGATTAATCCCGTCTTCTCAACTTGTTTCAGACCCATCGCAAGTTTCTTCTGCAAGTACTCTATTTCCTCATCTTTTAAAAGAATGCCGTTATCTTCAATCGTGATAATTATTATTCCCTCTTCGCATTCGGCACCAATATAGACAACTCCATGTCGGTAGTCGTCTTCGAAAGCATGCTCGAACACATTCTCAACAATCGGCTGAATAATCAGCCTCGGTACTAAAATCCCATTCGCCAAAACGGGTATTTCTTCATATTCGAAAGAAATACGATTTGAGAAGCGAATACACTGAATTTCACAATAATCAAGCGCATGCTGATACTCCTTAAAGAAAGGCACCTCGTCCGATCCACTTCTCGTGATGTATTGGTAGTAGCTCCCTAGCTTTTGTGAGAGCTCAGCCGCACTATCGGAATCTCCTACTTTACACATCATGTAAATGTTAAAGAAGCTGTTATAGAGAAAATGCGGGTTAATCTGTGACTGCAATTGCTTCAACTGCGAATGCTGCAGGGCAATCTTCTGTTCATAATTCTCCTCAATAGAACGCTTAAGTCTAGAAGCCATGCGATTAAAACTATTAAATATATAGTAAAACTCATCTTTGGTCTTTGACTCAATGACTAAATCAAGATTATCCGTTTCTACCATACGGAATGTCTTAACCAATTTGGATAAGGGCCTATGAATCATTAGATTTACCGAATAAGAATAAAGTATCATTACCACAATAGCGATGACGAAAGAAGCATATAGTAGTGTATTAAATTGGCTTAAGGGCCTTGTGATTTCATTCTGATTCACGTACATAATCAAGGATAGATTCAAAGAACTAATAAAGTTATGGGCAATAAAGTAACTTTTACCGTTCACCTTGTTTATTTCTGGGATATCGGAATTAAACTGATCCTGTTTGGTGATGAGCTTAAGGACCTCAGTAGATACTAACTGATCGTCTGTAGTTGATAGAATATTGCCCAGCTCATTACTTCCCAGAAATACCTCCGATTCTTGATATAAGGTTGCGATTTGATTTAGTGCCTCCAATAGCTTACCTTTTGAGATTTCAATATACGACCAAAGCTCCGCATTATCTCCTGTTTCTATAAGGAAAATCGCATCACCGCTCCGATAGAATGAAGGCTTCTGCTTAACCTTAAGTAACGAGGAAATTTTCTCGTACTCCATATTAGGAATGGCCGTGACCCCCGTCTTACCAGAGATCGTTTTGCCCAGAGACTTAACATATACCCCGGCGTTAACCACATATTCGCTTGAGGCAATGATCCGATTCAATAGATCTTCAGCATTACCGATTAATTCTACCTCTTCATACTTTTCTAAACTTTCGCCTCGGAAACTAAGCTTCTGTATGTTTTTATCTTCTTGAAATTGTAATTGTTGATTGCGGATGAAATATATCTCTTTATCCAGTTGCTTGGAATAGAATGACGCCCCAGCCAGGGATGAGTCTAAAATCGCATTTTTGGTGAATGACATCCCCTTATAATTCACCCAAATATTCATCGATATGAGCGGAATCAGAAAGACGATAAATACGATGACAACTTTCTGATAGACGAACCATTTTACTTTTCCCGTAGCCAGCAGCTTCATTCTCTACCTCCGTATCTACTCATTTTGAGCCCTTAAAGCTATAAAAAAGACCCGTAAAGTAGTCCTTTCCTCAAAGGAGGATTTTACGGGTAATGACTATGCTTTTAATTATAGATAGACCATCTTCATGTCATGCTAAGAAGACTTTCATCCCATCATAGGAAATGATAAAATTCTCCTCTTCTGTATTCTTAACTAAAGTATCATGCAACTCTGCGCTGTAGTGAGAGAAATGAGTGAGAATAAATGACGTACTAGCATCACAACTATTTTGGTCAAGCAAACGTTCTCTTACAATCCGACAACCGGAGATCCCCATATGATAATCATATCTATCCTCTAGCCCATAATTACAATCCAGACTAACAACGTCGAGGTGCTTATCACGGAGATAATTGAAGGTTTCATCACTGAATATACCGCTATCATTTCCGTATAAGAATCTTGTGTTATTCTGCTCAAGTAGATAGATAAAGCTATGTTCATCCGGCTTGTGATGGGCTGGCAATGCGGTTACTGTCACTTCTCCTAGCGTGAAGGGCATGAAAGGCTGTATGATATGAAACTCGTAAAAAGGATCTTCAATCGTATCAGTTCCATAATCATAGCGAAGAGCTGATTTCATCGTTTCTTCTACCGTTTCATTTCCGTAAATATGCAGTTTTTTTCCACTCTCCTGCAGTTGACAATACCAATGCTCATGCCTCATCATGAGCTCTGCTGCTGCAAAATGATCCGTATGCGAATGCGTAACAATCAAATGATTAACTTTCCCCAAATCCAATTTATAACGAAGCTTATTCATATACATGTCAGGTGAGAAATCCAACAGCAAATCAGAGTTAATAAGCGCTCCTGTACGAGCGCGAATATTCTTGCCGCCAAGCTCCATCGCCATAGAGCAACGTTCACATTGACAAAATAAAGCTGGATAACCCTCGCTTGCTCCAGTTCCTAAATACATAAATTCCATGGTATCATCTCCCAGCGCATTTTATGATAGCGCTTACTGATTAGTTTAAAAAAAGATATATGCTGAATAGTGTCGCTGGCGCTACATTACGAATAATGAGCGAAAATCCCATTTTCGTCAAGGTTCAGTTCGTTGGGAGTTGGGTGGCCCATCCGACTGGCACAGCCTCAAATTCAGTTCGTGTACTTTTGGACCTTGTGTTTGAACAGGATATACGTTAGAGAGTGGAGATGCGATACTAAAGCCAGACCCGGAAGCTCCCTCGAAGTGAAGAAGGTTATGAAGCGAGCAGCCATAGACCAAAAATAAAGAGCAAGGCTCCTCCAATAACAGGAGGAGCCTTGCTCCGTTGACTTTTATCCTATGGGAGTTTAGTGCCGGGACAGCACCCTTATCATTACGATATATTAATTACTGCGTTTGAATCTTCGAGCTAACACAAAACCTGCAAGAACTAGACTTCCACCTACTAAGTAAATAGGAAGTGCACTTTCTTCTCCCGTTTTCGGAAGCTCTGTTGGTTTATTGCTGTTATCCCCTGGCTCTTTTACTGTACCTTTTGGTACTTCCTCGACATCAATCTCGATCTCGATCTCTTCTTCATTTCCATTCTCATCTGTCACAATGACCGTGAACTTGTCTTTTCCAATGAAGCCTGGATCTGGTGTATAAATCCACTTACCATCTTTAGTAATAGTCACCTTACCATGATCTGGCTTATCACCGATACTCGGCACGCCCCCAAGTGGGATTTCACCTTCAAGAGGAATGTCCTCATCTGTAGTCAGTTTCTCTACAGGTGGCGTCACCTTCGGAACAACAGGCGTACTAGTTGGCACCGCCGTGATAATCGGTGTTGCTGTTACTGTTGGTGTCACAGTTGGCGTTGCTACCACTGGTGTTGGGGATGGTGTAGCAGTAACGATTACTCCCGGTATTGACGTCGGCGTCGACACAGGAACCGTTGGATGGTCTGGCGTCGACGTCGGTGTTACTGTCGACACAGGTGTTTCCGTCGGCGTCGGTGTTACTGTCGGCGTTGGTGTTGCTGTCGGCGTTGGTGTTGTCGTCAGCGTTGGCGTTGGCGTCGGCGTTGCTGTCGGCGTTGGCGTTGGCGTCGGTGTGACCGTCGGCGTTGGCGTTGGCGTCGGCGTTGCTGTCGGCGTTGGCGTTGGCGTCGGTGTGACCGTCGGCGCCGGTGTTACTGTCGGAGCGGGCGTTGCTGTTGGTGTTGGAACTTTATTGGTTATCGTTAACTTTATACCTGCCGTTGTATTAATATCCACTTCATGTGGTGTTGTATCAAGAACATACCCAGCTGGTGCTGCTTTTTCAATCAATACATATTTGCCACCTGGTAGCTTGGTAAATTCTAGTACCCCATCTGCATCCGTAGTCCCTTCCTTAATCCAGACCTTGTCTTTATCAATGATACGATAGAGATCAAATACAGCTCCACTTAGCAGCATTTTATTATCAGCATCATCTGCCTTCGTGATCGTTAATGGACCTCTTACACCACTCCCTGTGCCAGAACCGCTGGAAAGCTTAACTGTAATTTCCTTGGTACTTTCATTTGTTATTACCTTGATGTTCTTACCATCAAAACTAACCTTATTGGTTACTTTATCATTGTTCTGTGCTGTAATCAGGGAGTCATATTTCAGAATATAAGCCTCCGAAATATCCTTTAGGAAACTAAGCTTAAAGCTTTCCTTTCCGTCGATATCTGTAGTAATCTCCAGCTTATAGTCCGTATCTCTAATCAGTTCTTGAGTAGTTTCTTTTACAGTCCCATCACTTGAAACTGTCGTTTTATAGACATGAAATGTATTGGACAAGAGGATTTGATTATCACTCGGAACATCCGTAATTACAGCCTCTTTTACAAAAGATTGGTTACGGTTGATGTTAACTGTCCAATGTATTTTATTGCCGACCTGATCGCCGCCTTTATTAACGTATTCCCCACCTTGTGGAATACTAACAGTGGCTTCCAGTTTTGCGGATTCTACTTTCGTGCCGTCATATAATATGGCTGTATTTTTAATTTCATTTAAATCAATCGCTTGATCAGCGAATGTAGTTTTGAAAGTGACGTAGAACGCATAATTAATGGTTTTATTAAATGTCACCTTCAGCTCATTACCATTCAAATTCACATTATAATCAGCGGAATCCACGTTAGCTTGAGGAGAAGGATCACCATTCTTCCCATATTCCCATTTATAAACTTTTACAGAAGCCTTATTGACAACTTGGCCAGTCGGAATGGTATCAATTAGTTCAGCATTATTTAACGTTTTCTGATTATAATTAGCGCCAATATTCCAAGTGATCTCTTTGGTTACAGCATTGTAGGACCCACTCTTTTTCCCATTGTTTTTAACTTCATCTCTTGGATTAAAGGTTGAGGTCGCTTCTTTATGCTTGGGCTCCTGTACCCCATTCACCGTTTCTTTCCAATCGAGTGCACCTTTATTTGAAAATTGTGTTTTGCCCGAGGCCAGCCAATCATAGTTAAAGCTTGTTGTATAAGTAATAGTGTAAGGCTCATTAATTGAACCATTAAAAGTAATTACAAACCCATCGTCCACTGCAGGTGGATTATGATCATTGTAAACAACAGTATGAACGGTAGCAGTTCCACCTTTGGTCGGTTTAACCTTTAATGTGCCAGGAATTAGCTTTAATCCCGCGTTGCCAAAAGTATCGGTCACCACTAAATTTTCCATAGTCTTGCTGTCATCGTTAATTTGAATCGTCCAATCAATGGTCTTTGTCGCATAATTAATATTGCTATAGTTCTTATGAAGAATTTGCTGTTTAATATCACGATTTCCAGTTTCTGATTTTCCATCATAAGTAATCTTGTTCGTAATTTGGCCATCATCAAATACACGGCCATTTGCTTTTGTCTGATATTCAATTCGGTAGGCAGAACTTATATCATTGTTGAATTTCAGATCAAAACCATTTAACCCCGTTGCAGTTGTTGGCGTCACCGTATATTCGCTTGAAGCAAGTTCCGCGCCTATGATCCCTTTACCATTGCTGTCAATCGTTACCGGATAGACTTTGACAGAGGTAGGGATTAAATCTTGGGAGTTGTTAAACGTATCCTTTAAAATAGCCTTTGCCGCTAAAATTGTTTTTTCATTGTAATTGAAATTAACAGCCCAGGAAATCGTCTGAGTTGCCGCATCGTATCCAGTGGACTCTTTCGACAGCGGCTTGCCGCGCCCAACTGTAACCGTAGTACTAGCCATCTTGGATATTCCTCCATCACCCTTAAAGACAGCTTCGTTCGTAAATGCAGTGCTATCCACACCCGTACCGGTAATATCCGTTGAGAATCCAATGCGGTATGCCTTTGTGATTGGGTTGTCCTTAAATTTCAACTTTAATTCTGCACCAGTAGAATCTGTCACATCATACTTACTGCTATCTACTACATTTCCCTGGCTCACTTGTCCATCTATTTTTACATCAAGCTCATAAACCACAATAGATACGGTATTTAAAGACAACCCTGAAGGAAGCTTGTCTGTAACCTCTGCATTGTAAACACTATCCAGAACCTTGTTTACATCAACCGTCCAAGCGATACTTGTTGGGTTATAATACTGCGGCTTCGGTGAACCGTTTTTTTCTATCGTAGAGCTAACCTTTGGCTTAAAATTAAGCTCAATGGTCTGAGTTCCTCCCTGAATAGGGAATGTTATTGTCTGCTTAGAAGAGCCTGTAATCTTTTTGGAGCTCAGTAGCGACCTTACTGTAAAGGTGCCCCCCACTTGATCATGGGATTCAATATATTTGTTAAATGTGAATACAACTTTATTGGTATTTTTGTCAACCGTATAAGTCCCTACAGGCTCATCGTCAAAAATAAGATTACCATTCAGATCATTATAAAGTTCAAACTGTGTTGGAAGATCAAACGTAAAGGTAGAACCCTCCTTATACCCATGTCCATCTGAAATTGCCCATGTATAGTTTAATTCCGAATAGGAATCAAGCTGATATACGCTTTCCGTAACCGTATCTGTGTATTTATCATCGGTGTAAACAGCCAGCGTTACATTAGTAATGAGATTTTCACTAATCACAGTACCATTGCCATTTCCACTTGCATATACTGGTGTATTAAACCCGAAACCAAAGCTATAAGCCCACTGCGTCACAAGTAATAATACTATGAGCCATGCGCTTATTTTCTTTTTTGATAACATTTGTTAAACTCCTCCTTTTTTAACTGTTTATTTTGTTTTTCACAAGCTCTATACTTTGGATCCACTATTCTTATCCTCTGCAATAACCTCCTTGATCTTTTCTCCCTCTACTAATCGCCATGCTTACATCTATTGTAAATAGTGCATCTATACATAATCTGAACAGAGTCCTGAGAAGTCTTCTTCATACTTTTTCTTCCAAATAAAAAAACAGGGATATGCGATGTAAACTCGCATATCCCTGTCGTATCTAATGCTCTCTCATCTAGATGTTAATAGTAAGCGTAATACTACTTAAAAAATAAAGAATACATTGTACATTTTATAGACTAGCGTGTTCACGTTTGGTGTAAGTTTTACGTTTCTCCAGAAGCTTGTTAAGTGCATCTATATAAGCGCGGGCACTCGCTTCTAGAATATCGGTGCTAAGTCCACGGCCCTGTGCAGCGACTTCACCCTGCGACAGCACTACATGAACCTCACCCTGTGCATCTTTACCACGGGAGACGGATTTAATGGAATAGTCCCCAAGGGTAACTTCCTCACCCGTGGCTTTATCAATAGCATTGTAGATGGCATCTACCGAACCATTGCCTTCTGCCTCTGCTACAATAGGCTCCGCTTCCGGAGCATCAATAATCACCTTAGCAGTTGGAACAGCTTTATTGCCGTAAGTAACATAAATCGTCTGAAGTCTGAATACTTCTGGCGTATCAATTAGTTTCTCTTCAATCAATGCCAAAATATCTTCATCAGACACTTCTTTTTTCTTATCCGCCAAGTCCTTAAACCTTGAAAAAGCTGTATTAAGCTCTTCTTCGGATAAATCATACCCTAGATCACTTAACTTATCGCGGAAAGCATGGCGTCCAGAGTGCTTACCAAGTACCAGCTTGCTCTCTTTAAGTCCAATGGTCTCCGGTGTCATGATCTCATAGGTGGTCTTCTCTTTCAGCATTCCGTCCTGGTGAATACCCGATTCATGAGCAAATGCATTAGCTCCTACAATCGCTTTATTCCCTGGGACTACCATACCTGTCAACTTGCTGACCAAGCGACTTGTGCGAGAAATCTCAGATAACGTTAAAGAAGTTTTTGCGCCAAAAAATTCAGCACGTGTCTCCAGCGCTAATGCCACTTCTTCAATCGCTGTGTTCCCGGCACGTTCACCAATACCGTTGATCGTTCCTTCAATCTGATCTGCACCATTCTGAATCGCGGCTAGCGTATTGGCCGTAGCCATGCCAAGGTCGTTATGACAATGAGCACTAAGCTGTACGCGTTCAATATCAGGCACATTTTCTTTTAAGTATTTAAAGATAGCTCCATATTCAGAAGGATTCAGATAACCTACAGTATCCGGGATATTAACAACATTAGCGCCTTCTCGGATAGCCATTCCGACCATTTCAGCCATGAAATCATACTCCGTACGACCTGCATCTTCTAATGAAAACTCAAGTTTAGGGAAATATTTCTTGGCATAACGGATAGCAGATTGTGCAGTTTCCAGCACCTGAGCTTTATCCATCCGCAGTTTATGCTGGCGGTGAATAGGAGATGTGGCTAAAAAAATATGAATGCAAGGGTCCTGTGCCCCCTGCAATGCTTCTTTTACTGCATCAATATCTGTCTCTCTAGAACGAGAAAGACCGATTACCGTGACGTTTTTCACTGCTCTTGCTACTGCATTTACCGAAGCCAGGTCACCTGGTGAAGCAGCAGGAAAGCCCGCTTCCATGCGGTCAATCCCCAGCTTTTCCAGCTGGTAGGCGATCTCAACTTTTTCACGCGTGTTTAGGTTCACACCCGGCGACTGCTCTCCGTCTCGCAGCGTCGTATCGAACACATAAATTTTCCGCATGCAAAGCACCTCCCAAAGATTGTGCTAAAACCCTCAAATGCGGCTCGCATAGTCACGGCCGCATTTGAAGGTCACACTATTTAATCATAAGTATATATGATTACTTCTTAATCCAGTGCATCATTTCACGCAATTGGCTACCAACAACTTCAACAGGGTGAGCAGCTTCGTTGCGACGAGTAGCTGTAAGGAAAGCACGTCCGGATTGGTTCTCAAGGATGAAGTCACGAGCGAATTTACCTTCTTGGATATCCGTCAGAACAGCTTTCATTGCTTTTTTAGTGTCTTCAGTCACAATGCGAGGGCCAGTTACATAGTCACCGTACTCGGCAGTGTTACTGATGGAATCGCGCATGCTGGACAATCCGCCTTCATATACCATGTCAACGATCAGCTTCAATTCATGCAGACATTCGAAGTAAGCCATTTCAGGAGCATAGCCTGCTTCTGTCAATGTTTCGAATCCAGCTTTGATCAGTGCGGATACACCACCACAAAGTACTGCTTGTTCGCCGAACAAGTCGGTTTCGGTTTCTTCACGGAAAGAAGTTTCGATAACTCCTGCACGTGTACAACCAATACCTTTTGCATAAGCAAGACCGATTTCTTTCGCTTTACCTGTTGCATCCTGTTCGATAGCAATCAAGCCAGGAACGCCGAAGCCTTCAACATAAGTACGACGAACCATGTGACCTGGAGATTTTGGTGCTACAAGCAACACGTCCGCATCTTTAGGAGCAACGATTTGTCCAAAGTGTACGTTAAAGCCGTGGGAGAACATCAAAGCCGCGCCTTTTTTAAGGTTTGGTTCCACTTCGTTTTTATATACGGATGCTTGAGTTTCATCTGGCATTAGAATTTGCACAACATCTGCACGGGATACTGCCTCAGCTACTGGCAATACTTCAAAACCGTCATTTTTTGCAGTTTCGAAAGATTTACCTTCACGAAGACCGATGACAACTTGAAGACCACTGTCACGAAGGTTCTGTGCTTGGGCATGTCCTTGGCTACCGTACCCGATTACCGCAATTGTCTTTCCTTTTAATACACTAAGTTCTGCATCCTGTTCATAGTACGTTGTAACTGCCATTGTCAATATCCTCCTTTAATTTGAGACCCATCATAAAGAGCGGGTGCTTCAAGAGAACTGAATTCATACCGTATCAAGCTCCTCTTCAAGCTCCCGCTCTTTAGCGGGAAGTTCATTCATATCATATCAGATTAATGCAATCAAGCAGTAATCCATTAAAGTCGTAAAATATAATACTTAAGAGTTACCACGTACCATAGCCGTAACACCTGTGCGAGAAAGCTCTCTAATTCCATAAGGTTTCAAAAGCTCGATCATTGCATCAATTTTCTGTGTCTCCCCAACTACTTGCACCAGTATAGTGGTGCTGCCGATATCAACCACTGAAGCACGGAAAGTCTCAACAACACCCAAAATTTCCGGACGCTCACTTGGATCAGCATTCACTTTAATCAGAGCCAGCTCGCGTGCAACCATTGGCTTAGCTCCAAGATCAACGACTTTGATAACATCAATTAGCTTATAGAGCTGCTTCTCGATTTGTTCAAGGGTATGCTGGTCGCCCAGAGTAACGATAACCATCCGGGATAATCCAGCCTCTTCGGACTGGCCGACTGTAATACTCTCAATATTAAAACCACGGCGACCGAACAAGCCTGACACCCGCTGAAGCACACCTGGCTGGTCATTTACGAGTACAGAAATCGTATGTCTTGTCACTGTTATTCATCCCCCATCAGCATATGATCGATGGTTGAACCTTGAGTCACCATCGGGTAGACATTCTCGTCTTTTGGAACAACGAATTCTACCAATACTGGACCCGGTGTTTCCAGAGCTTTCTGCCATGCATCACGTGCTTCTTCCTTATTCGTCGCCCGTAGACCTTTTACACCATAGGCCTCAGCCAGCTTAACGAAATCCGGACTACCTGCAAGGTCTGTATAGCTATAACGTTTGTCATAGATAAGATTCTGCCATTGGCGAACCATTCCAAGCACTTGATTATTAATAACAACGATTTTGACAGGTATATTGTTAATCGCACATATCGCCAGCTCTTGGGAACACATTTGCATACCGCCATCCCCGTTAATCGATACTACCAACCGTTCAGGATGTGCCATTTGTGCACCGATAGCTGATGGGAATCCAAAGCCCATCGTTCCAAGACCACCTGAAGTAATCCATGAACGCGGATGATTGAACTTGTAATATTGTGCTGCCCACATTTGATGCTGGCCAACGTCCGTAGTAACAATCGCTTCACCATTAGTGGTGTCATTAATCATTTCAATAACCCATTGTGGTTTAAGCTCTGTCTCCGAATCTTTATACCGAAGTGGCTGATCAAGCTTCGACTGTGCAATATGCGTTCTCCAAGCATCAGCCTTAGATGCACGGCCAACCTCAGGAATCAGCATTTCCAGTACAGTTTTTACATCTCCTACGATTGGAATATCAGGCGATACATTTTTTCCGATTTCTGCAGGGTCGATATCGATATGCACGATCTTGGCTTTTGGCGCGAAGCCGTCCAGCCTACCCGTAACACGGTCATCAAAGCGGGCACCGATATTAATGAGCAAATCGCATTGCTGAATCGCATTATTTGCGGTATATGTGCCATGCATCCCCGGCATTCCCATCCAAAGCTCTTCTGCACTAGGGAAGGCTCCAAGACCAAGTAAGGTCGTAGTAATTGGAATTTCTGTCCGTTTCACGAATTCCAACATCGCTTCATGTGCTCCGGAGTAAATAACTCCACCGCCTGCAATGATGATTGGACGTTCAGCGACTGCGATAGCGCGAACCAGCTTATCAAGCTGTAGCTTGTTTGGAACTGTACAAGGGTTATAACCACGAAGATTTACTGTATTCACTGGTGCGAACAACGTTTTCGCTGCCGACACATCTTTCGGAATATCAATCAATACGGGTCCTTTGCGTCCAGTATTAGCTATATGAAAAGCTTCATGAATCACACGAGGGAGATCCTCTACATCTCTAACAAAGTAGCTATGCTTAGTGATTGGCATCGTGATCCCGGTAATATCCGCTTCCTGAAAAGCATCAGTACCGATTAGACTGGAGAATACGTTACCTGTGATTACAACCAATGGAGTGGAGTCCATATATGCTGTAGCAATACCTGTCACCAGATTCGTTGCTCCTGGACCTGAGGTTGCTATACACACCCCTGGTTTTCCACTTGCTCTAGCGTAACCGTCAGCTGCATGAATCGCGCCTTGCTCATGACGTGTTAACACGTGATTGAAATCCGTAAAACCGTACAATGCATCATAAATGTACAATACAGCTCCACCTGGATATCCGAATACTGTGTCTACACCCTCCAGTACAAGGCTGCGGAGTAGTATTTCCGAACCAGTAATAACTTCCGGCTCCATCCATTTTTCTTTAAGCTGCTCTGTAGACCGTAATTCCGGTATTTGCGCGCTCATCAGTATTCCTCCTCCGATATTTAACATTCATTATGCAAAATGACGGACCGTCCTCTATACATCAGCAAATAGTTATTTATAAAACAAAAAAACCTTCCGCCTCCCACGCACAGTATTAGCGCGTGAGGGACGAAAGGTTGATCTTCCGTGGTACCACCCATGTTTGCATTACATCTCGCGATGCAACGCCTTATCAGGTATACAAAAATCCATCGATGTAGGCAAGGGCCCTAATCTCTGTAACCTGAAGTCCGTAACGCGGACTAAACGATTCCCCCTAATAATTCCACCACTCTAGCCAGTGGACCTTTCAGGGAAACAGCTCCGAGGTGAGCTCGTATATAAGGGATTTCGGTGGAGGTTGCAGCAAATCCTCACACTCTCTGAGCAAAAGAGCCCTTAAAACTTCGTCCTCATCATTGCCGATCATGTATGTTCGTTAAAATGTTTAGACACATTATATGATTCCTAACAAGGATAGTCAATACCCATATTTTAAAAATCGTCACAACTCCTGCTTCTACCCTCTCGGAACGCCTGCCCCTCTCCCAACATATGATGTACGACAATGCGTGGAAAGGGGACGCTCTATGATTCGTTATCGTCGACCGAAGCAGGATGACGTTGTTATTTTTGATTTAATCGACCGACAGCTCGTTCCATTATCTCATCTGCCGCAAACTGAAATCACTAAAATCAAAAAGGATTTACCCCGTCGTCTAGGACACGGAATCACTCTTGTCACCTGTCCCGACTATGAAAGCGATCCAAACGGGTTTGTCCATTTCTTGCTGCATGGTGATTTACTCTATATCGATATGCTAGCCATTGCACCAGAGGCTCGGCGAAAACAGTTGGGAAATATGCTCATGGATCGGGCAGAAAGATTTGCACTTTCTCGCGGTTGTCATCGTTCTAAGGTATCTGTCGATCTAGGGAATGCAGTAGCGCTAGCCTTTTATCGAAAATTGGGCTACAGCGTAGCCCGTTATCAATCACTAAGTTTTTGCTACGAGCTTGAGAAACGATTCTCCTAGCCAAAGCAGCACTTATCGGAACTTAAAAGAATCCAAAAGGTGGATATGGTGTTCCTCCGTATCCATAACCTCCATAAGGAGTTCCATAACCGTAACCGCCACCATAAGGTGTAGCTCCGCCATATCCACCGCCATAACCTCCACCATAAGCATAAGGGGCAGTACCAACGGCGAGCAAATCAAACAACACTAATGGAATGATTGCTTTGGTTTGTACTTTTTTACCACTTACACGTTGCAAAATGAGACGATTTCCTGATACACGAAGCAGCTTTCCAGTAACCTGTGTGCCATCTTTTTTCACAGCGATGATCTGTTTACCTATGAGCCTCAAAACCTGCTTTTTTGTAACTGGCTTAGTCATAATATCCCCTCCAAAAAGTTTTGCATGCCTCTGCTTCCCGCCATCTTCAAAACAGTTTATTCGCACAAAAGTACCTTCGCCTGTACACTTGCCCTTACCTCTTAATGTTTATCCATATCGATCCTAACAAAAAAAGCCGTATCTCCGGAAAAGTCCGGAAATACGGCTTGAAAATGATATAAGCAAAGAATCGAAAAGATCTAGCGTTTACCAGGATCGTAAGGCTGACCTAATGCCTTAGGAGCAGCGGAACGACCTACAGCACCCACCAATACAATGATCGTTAATACGTAAGGAATCATAAAGATAAACTCTTGTGGAATATCCTTTGACCATTCAAACAATTGTACGTAGTTACGGATCGCTTGAGAGAATCCGAAGAATACAGCAGCGCCAAAGGCACCAAGCGGATTCCACTTACCAAAGATCATCGCTGCAATAGCGATAAAACCTTGACCTGAAATCGTATTATGTCCAAAGGTTCCGGTTGTAGTTAGAGTGATTGTAGCACCACCGATACCAGCCATCAATCCACTCAGCATTACACCGATATATCTCATCCGTTTCACCTTGACGCCTAAGGTGTCTGCAGCACTAGGATGTTCACCTACTGCGCGTAAACGCAGTCCAAATGGCGTTTTAAACAAAACGAAATAAATAACAATAACCAGCACAATGGCCAGATAAGTGGTCGGATAGGAATTAAATATCCCTTCACCAATCACTGGGATTCTGGAGAGTCCAGGAATTGCAACCTTGTTAAATCCATCGATTAGCGGAGTTTCAGCAGATCCATCAAACAGCAGCTTTACCATGTAGAGCGTACTACCTGCGGCTAAAAAGTTAATAACCGTACCACTGATGGTCTGATCCGATTTAAAGGTAATAGCTGCAACTGCATGAATTAGTGAACCAAGTACCCCGACGGCCATAGCACATAGTACGCCAATCCAAGGAGCCCATTCACCCATCCCTGCATCTTGAGCATAATAACCGCCTACTGCTGCTGCAAAGGCACCAAACATCATCAAACCTTCAAGTCCAATATTTACGACACCGGAGCGTTCAGAGAAGATGCCGCCAAGTGAGGCAAAAATGAGCGCTGTGGAAAAAACAAGCGTTGTATTAAGCAGTTGACCTAACGTCTGCAGATCCATCTATAACACCTTCTCTTTCTTGCGCTTGAAGTAAAAGGGCTTAAGCACCCAGCGAACAATCCCTTGTGCCGCAATAAAGAATATGATTGAACCTATAACGATACGAATAAGCTCCGGAGGAACATCTGCAGCAAAACTCATTCCTGCAGAACCATAAGTCAACGTACCATAGAGAATCGCAGCTAGAACAACACCAAGTGGATGTGTTAAACCAAGTAGAGCCACTGCGATACCATCAAAACCATATCCTGGTGATGCCGCGAACACAGATTGATAATGGAATACACCCAGTACCTCTCCTGCTCCGGCCAACCCTGCAAATACTCCACTTATGAACATTGCTTTTACAACGTTACGGCCAACATTCATACCTGCGTACTCGGCAGCATGAGGATTGTAACCAACAGCACGCATTTCATATCCTTGCTTAGTCTTCCATAAGTAGACATAGAAGAAGACTGCTGCGGCAAGGGCAATAGCTGTTCCCCAGTGCAGACGTGCATTGTCAAATAACGAATTCAAGAACGTCATAGAAAGTGAAGCTGGAATATCCTCGGAACGATTCTGCCCCGGGAGTAACAGAAATGCTCTTACAATATAATTCGACAAGTACAGAGCAACCCAGTTTAACATGATCGTGGTAATAACTTCATTAATCCCACGTTTGGCCTTCAAGTAGCCGGCGATACCAGCCCACAGACCTCCACATAACCCCGCTATAATAACAGCAAGCGGAACTAATATGAATCCTGGCAAGGCTGCAAATTTAATACCAACCACAGTCGCAGCTGTCATACCAATCATCACTTGTCCGTCTGCCCCGATATTAAACATCCCTGAACGGAATGCAAAGGCTACGGCTAGACCCGTGAGCATTAATGGCGTCATTTCGCGCACGGCTTCACCAAAGTTGTACAAGTTACCAAATACACGTGAGAACAGTGCGGAGTAAGCAGTTATCGGATCATAACCACCCATAAGCATAACTATTGCTCCCACAAGAAAACCAAGCACGATGGCGACAAGAGGAACGATATAGCTGTCAGTTGTGAAGATTTTTTTGAACTTATTCAACTGCCTTACCTCCCCGCTTCAAGCTGCCTGCCATCATAAGACCCAGTTCCTGGTCATTCGTATCCTGCGGGAACACTTCACCGACAATTTTTCCTTCATAGATAACAGCTATTCTGTCTGATACATTCATAATCTCGTCCAATTCAAACGAAATGAGCAATACAGCTTTCCCTTCGTCACGCTGTGCAATAAGCTGCTTTTGAACAAACTCGATAGCCCCAACATCTAGACCGCGTGTTGGTTGTGCTGCAATAAGTAATGTCGGATCTTTATCTATTTCCCGAGCAATAATCGCTTTCTGTTGATTTCCGCCGGATAGAGAACGTGCTTTAGTCTGAATTGAAGGTGTACGCACATCGAATTTCTCCACAAGACCTTCAGCATACTTATCAATGACATCATTTTGCATAAAGCCATTTTTGTTATACGGACTCTTATAGTAAGTTTCCAGAACCATATTCTCACTTACTGAGAAATCAAGCACCAAACCATGCTTATGACGGTCCTCTGGAATATGAGACACATTCATCTCCGTAATCTTGCGCGGGGATAAATTAGCTATCTCGTTCCCGGACACCTGAATAGAACCAGAATCAATTTTACGCAGACCTGTAATGGCCTGAATCAGTTCACTCTGTCCATTGCCATCTACACCAGCTATTCCGAGAATTTCTCCGGCTTTCACATCAAAGCTAAGGCCGTCCAGCACCGAGACACCGTCTTTACTCTTGCTGTTCACATCCTTCAGCTCGAGTACAGTTTCGCCAACCTCAGGAGCCTTCTTAGCTACCTTGAAGGTTACGCCGCGTCCAACCATTTTCTCAGCTAGTTCATTCGGATTAGTCTCTGCGGTATTTACGGTATCGATTACTTTTCCGCGTCTAATAATGGTGACCCGATCAGATATTTGCATAATTTCTTTAAGCTTATGCGTAATCAGAATAATCGATTTCCCCTCTGCAACAAGCCGCTTCATTATCGCCATCAATTCCGTAATTTCTTGAGGCGTAAGTACTGCAGTCGGCTCATCAAATATGAGAATATCCGCTCCGCGGTACAGGGTCTTCATAATTTCTACCCTTTGCTGCATACCTACAGAAATGTCATGAATAACGGCATTTGGATTCACTTGCAGGCCATATTGCTCCGATAGCTTCCGAACCTGTTCCGCAGCGGATTTATAGTCAATTTTAAGACCTTTCTTCGGCTCCATTCCAAGAACGATATTCTCAGTAACCGTAAAAGGTTCCACAAGTTTGAAATGCTGATGCACCATACCAATACCAAGCTCAATCGCTTTATTGGGGTTGTCAATTATAACCGGTTTCCCGTCGATTTCAATACTACCTTCATCTGGTTGGTACAATCCAAATACGATATTCATTAGGGTTGATTTCCCTGCACCATTCTCACCGAGCAATGCAAGAATCTCTCCCTTTTTTAACGTCAAGCTTATGGAATCGTTAGCAACAATTCCGGGAAATCGCTTTGTGATTTGCTTCAACTCTACGACAGGAGCCGCAGCACTCATGGTATCACCCTCATCACAGAATATATAACTACAATGTGGACAAGGATGTACCGCCCTCTTCAAGGCGGTATAACTATGTCCAGCTTATCATAACCAGTGCTTTAAAAAGGAATAAGGCCAGCGCATAACCGGCCTTATTCTTTGTTGTTTATTGCTTATTGTAATCCGATAAATAAAAGGGAGATCTTATTCGGTAGGAACTGTAATTGTTCCATCAATGATTTGTTTTTTGAAATCTTCAACTTTAGCCAAGATCTCTTCAGAAACGTTAACTTTAGATGTATCAGAGATACCTACACCATTGTCTTTCAAACCAAGAACAGTTGTAGTACCACCTTTGAAAGTACCATCGATTACTTCTTTGGAAACCTTCTTAACAGCTTCGTCAACGCGTTTGATCATGGAAGTCAAAGTTACGTCTGTACCAAATTCAATGGATTGGTCTTTATCTACACCGATAACCCATACTTTAGCACCGCCAGCTTTGTTACGGGATTTAGCTTCGTTGAAGACGCCATTTCCTGTTGCACCAGCAGCAGGGAAGATGATGTCATTACCATCGTTATACAATGTAGCTGCAAGAGATTTACCAGTATCTGGTTTGTCGTATGCACCTGCATAAGTAATAGTAACTTTAGCGTCAGGGTTAACTGCTGTTACACCAGCTTTGAATCCTACTTCAAAACGTTTGATTACTGGGCTTTCCATACCGCCAATAAAAGCTACTTTGTTAGTTTTTGTAGTCAAACCAGCAACCACACCAACCAAGAAGGAACCTTCATTCTCAGAGAAAGTAACGGATGCTACATTAGGCGCCTCTACTACGCTATCGATAATTGCCAAGTTAGCGTTGGCGTTCTCACTAGCAACTTTCTTAATTGCGTCGCCAAGATCAAAACCAATACCCCAAGTCAAGTTGTAGCCATCTTTAACGAATTGGTTAAGGTTTGGTTCATAGTCAGCGTTTGATTTACTTTGCAAATATTTAACGGAAGAACCTGTTTCTTTTTCAAGAGCTTGTAATGCTTCCCATGCGGATTGGTTAAACGATTTATCGTTTACGCCTCCGATGTCAGTAACCATACCGAATTTGAAATCAGATTTTGCGGCATTTGTTCCGCCATTTGTTCCTGCATTAGTCTCGCCATTTGCAGCATTCTTAGCGTTGTTGTTTCCGCAACCGGCCAATACTACTGTGAACGCCAGCAACATTACAAGAGATAGCTTGAAAACTTTTTTCATTGAATGTGATCCCCCTTAAAATATTGGATGTCATCTGTGTTCTACTTGGACATTCCATAGATCAAATTATAACTGCAATAAAATCTAAAATCCAGTCCATAAATGACCTCAGGTCAATAAATATTTGTACTTTTTCGTAAGTAACCGCTTTCCATGACACGACGTGTTATCATCATGTTTGAATGATGTTAGAAAACCTTATTTTACTTTGTATAGTATTCCAACACAATACAAATATTATTGCACACTTATGTGTTTTCTATTATTATGATTGCTTAGTATTTGCACTGAAAGGAAGTTATCAGATATGACCGATGAAAAAAATCCACAAACGATGCCGGCTTTTAAATATTGCCGTGAATCCCGCGTCTTCAAAACCGGACGCGTTTTCCCTAATGATGTTAATAATCACAAAACATTGTTTGGCGGTAAGCTTATGAGCGGCATCGATGAAGTAGCCTCCATCTCAGCTATGCGCCATTGCCGTGCCAATGTCGTTACAGCCTCTACAGACTCTGTCGACTTCTTGAGGCCCATCCGACCTACAGACTCCGTATGCTTTGAATCCTTCGTTTCTTGGACCGGACGCACAAGCATAGAGGTATTCGTAAAGATCATTTCAGAAAACTTATATACGGGTGAGCGCGCTGTCGCTGCCACTTCATTCCTTACCTTTGTTGCAGTCGGGGAGGATGGTACCCCCACTCCAGTTCCTGCCATAATTCCAGAGACCGATGAAGAGAAACTGATCAGCGAATCAGCTAATGAACGTTCCGAGCTACGCAAAGTAAGAAGAACCATCAGTAAAAAGCTCGCTGCCGAGCTCAATACTGTGAAGTACTGGGAATAACTCTGCATTAAGCAGAGTTTTTTCTCATTTTTTAACGGCTGAGGAATCATCTCCTCATTCTATATCCTTCATACCACACAAAAAAGCACCGCTGCATGGGCAACCCGCAGGCGGTGCTTTTCGATTATATTACAACACTTACGCGTTGATTTTTTCTTTGGCAATACCAGCCAATGAGTTGAATGCATTAAGATCATTTACAGCCAGATCAGCCAGCATCTTACGGTTAACTTCTACACCAGCCAATTTCAAGCCGTATACAAGCTTGCTGTAAGAAAGACCGTTCAAACGAGCTGCTGCATTAATACGAACGATCCATAGTCTGCGGAAGTTACGTTTAGTTTGACGACGGTCGCGGTAAGCGTAAACCATCGATTTCATTACTTGTTCTTTAGCTGTTTTAAAAATGCGGTGTTTAGAACCGAAATAACCTTTTGCCAATTTCAATACTTTTTTATGTCTACGACGAACTACAAATCCGCCCTTAACTCTTGCCATATTAATAAACCTCCCAAAAATGTGTGATAAACTATTTCAAGTTAGCCAATCCTTGTTTCAAACGTCTTACATCCCCAGGGGCCATTACTGGATTACCGTTCAGAACGCGCTTAGCGCGTTTAGATTTGTGGGACAGCAAATGGTTTTTGTGAGCTTTGTAACGTGTTACTTTACCAGTTCCGGTAATTTTGAAGCGGCCTTTCAGGCTGCTATGTGTTTTCATCTTAGGCATGGTGTTTCCTCCTTGAATATTATGCGGCGCCAAATTGCATGTAAGCAAGTGACTCCAGATTTATTGGGCTTTAGGAGCCAAGATCATAATCATGCTGCGACCTTCCAGCTTAGGCTGGCGCTCAACAACAGATATATCAGCCACTTCGTTCTTAACACGCTCGAGGATTTTCTGGCCGATATTCGCATGTGTGATCTCACGTCCGCGGAAACGTACGGAGCACTTTACTTTATCGCCTTCACCCAAGAACTTGATCACATTGCGGAACTTGGTTTGATAATCATGTTCCTCAATGTTAGCACGGAACCAGACTTCCTTGATATCAACGATCTTCTGGTTCTTACGGGCTTCCTTCTCTTTCTTCTGCGTTTCATAACGGAACTTGCCGTAATCCATGATGCGGCATACCGGCGGCTTAGCCTGGGGTGCTACATTGACTAAATCTAGATTAAGATCGATCGCCATTTGCAACGCTTCGCGGATCGGTTTAATTCCGATTTGTTCACCTTCCGCACCAACCAACCGTACCTCTTTGGCCCGAATTTCATCATTGATCATATGTTCCTTACTGATAACTCTCCACCTCCGGATCTTTTTAACAACTATACTACCTTACTCCATAAAAAAGGGGTGCCGGTAACACCCGACACCCCGTGTTTGATCAACGTTCATGAACATTAACATTCATAAAGCATTGAGATCAAAACCAGCCGGCGAATATGCCAGTCAGGTGAGAAGCAGGTGCTTCTTCTTGCAATCCCTATGATTTGCGTACTTGAATACTATACACCACTCCAAACGGAGTGTCAATTCTTTTATTCAAATTCTTAGATATCTTAAACCTGCTTGCTTTGCACTTCTTCAAGTCTTACGACACGCGTATGCTTGGTATGGCTCCATTGCTTGTTGTTCTGCGTGAAGAACGCATAGAACGTAATAGGATACCAAGAGATCAGGTAAATTGGGAAGAACACCAGATAAGCGTACACCTTCTTAAATTTAACCTTCTCCAAAGCCATCGCAACCCCAAAGGTCACCAGATTCAAACCGATCGCAAGGAAACCGAGCCAGATTGGCAAGCTACCGTAAATATTAGCAATATTCGGTCCGTTAAAGAGGGCCATATCCACCCACATTACCGCCGTCATTAAAAAGGTGAGTAAAACAATGTACACATTTGCTCCATAAAGCGCAAGGTCAAACTTCGTTAAGCTACGTTCTTTAATACTTTGCCAAAGTAATGGGAAAAAATAACGACGAGCTACAGTAAAGTGTCCCTGCATCCAGCGCAGACGCTGTCTTGAAGAGGCCTTGAAAGTTAGTGGCTTCTCGTCAAAAACCTTTGCGTCATAATTGAACTTAGGATATACACCATGAGATGCACTGCGCATCGTAAACTCCAGATCCTCAACCAAGCTTGTAGCTCCCCAGCCCATCTCTTTAAGGAGATTAGTCTCGAAACACATTCCAGTTCCGCCAAGGAAGTTCGCCATATTCAAATTATGGCGTGAAAGTTGCCACAAACGGTTAATATACCAATACGACACACCATACGCTGCAGTAATCCATGAATCTTCTGGATTCTTGGTGTCAATATAACCTTGAATAACACGTGCTCCTGAACAAAGATCATTATTCATCTCCATTAGGAACTCAGTATGTGCCAGATTATCGGCATCAAACATTACAACTGCGTCATATTGACGCTGCATGCCCCAAAGCTCCTTGAGCATCCATTCAATTGCATAACCTTTACCACGTAGATTCGGGTTAGTACGGACACAAGCGTTCATTCCGTGCTCTCTAACAATGCGAGCTGTACCATCTGTACAATTGTCACAAATTACAAATACGTCAAACAATTCTGAAGGATAGTTAAGCTGCTTCAGGTTCTCCATTAACGCGCCGACGACTTCTTCCTCGTTATGTGCAGCAACAAGTACTGCAAATGTTTTTTCCGGCTTATACTTTGTCTTTGTCTTTTTCTTGTGCAGACCAAATAACGAAAAGGTAAACTGATATACTGCGATTGCTGCCAAGATCACTTGGAGCGTAACAAACAGTGCGTCTGTCATGACCTTTTGATGCCCCCTTTTTTCACTCTCGGTGTTCTTTTTTTTCTCTCTAGCTTGCTTGACGTTCCTTCTGACCCTTTTGTTGCATCCCTTAAATTAGACCAAGAGTATTCTTATTCTAGGCAGACTTCACAATTTTTATATGTGTTGTTTAAAAGAATTGTATGGATTCCATTATTTCGGATCCTTATTTATCTCTTACCTTTTAAACATGTTTAGTCCGCTTGAATCATTGTACGGCGTTAGCGGCTCTAAGTCAAAACTAGCAAATTTCTAGCAAAACTGAGCTTTTCCTTGAAATGGACTACCTTTAAAAAGTATGATTAAGACAGATCTAATGCTAAAGAACGGACTGCTCATAAGCACCTGTTATCGGTAGCCGACTGGCGGAGGGACAAGATATGAGACATTTATTCATGAAGCTACATCTCTGGGAGCGGCACCTTTTTAAGTGGATCAACGGACGAATGCATAATCGTTTTCTTAACTTTTGGCTCTTCTATCTCACTCATTTGGGTGGAGCTACAAGCACAATTGTTATCAACATACTGATATGGGCATTTGCTCCTCAGCCATGGCGAACCGCTAGCCTGCAAGCAATGACGGCTCTTGCTGTTAGCCATTTGCCCGTTGCTGTCGCCAAAAAACTGTATCCACGCATGCGGCCTTATCTGGCGCTACCGGATACGAACACATTTCGTAATCCATTAAAGGATCATTCTTTTCCTTCCGGTCATACTACAGCCATCTTTGCTGCAACGGTCCCATATATGGTAGCATTTCCCGCCTTGACCGTTATTCTGCTGCCGCTGGCTTGTATTGTCGGGTTCTCACGCATCTATCTGGGATTACATTATCCATCTGATGTCTTAGCAGGCTTAGTGATCGGAACCAGTGTTGCAGCGGGCACCATAGCCTTATGGATCTGAGTTTATATATGGTTAAACCGGGAAAACCTTTGAGAATAGGTGAATCAAAATTGCAAAAAAAAAGAATTTTAATACTCTCAGAAGGCTTTGGCGCGGGACATACTCAAGCAGCATATGCGCTGTCGAGCAGTCTGCGCCAACTGTCACCCAATTTACAAACAAAGGTGCTAGAACTTGGGAATTTCCTAAACCCCAAAATGGCACCCATTATTCTGTCCGCTTACCGTAAGACGGTAACGACACAGCCAAAGCTGATGGGGTATGTCTACCGTCACCAGAAATCATTTAATCGTCTTACCACGCTTGCCCTGCATCGTATATTTTATACACATACCAAAAATGTTGTTATGCAGTTAAAACCTGACGTTATCGTCTGCACACATTTCATTCCGGGTGCTGTAGTATCTCGCCTTAAGAGATTGGATCCTACCCTAAAGGTGCCACTCGTAACTGTTATAACGGATTATGACGCGCATGCCAGCTGGATCAGTCCAGAGGTAGACCGTTATCTGGTATCAACACCAGAGGTTAAATCCAAATTGCGCATACGAAACATTCCTGCTGCGAAAATTCAGGTTACAGGGATACCCGTACATCCTAACTTCTGGCAGCATCCTGGAAAGCAGGAGATTCGACAGCAATTTAATTTGAAGGATATCCCAACAGTACTAGTCATGGGCGGCGGCTGGGGGATCATGAACGATCAGGTTGTAAATGCCTGTCTGGCAGACTGGCGAGAGAAGATTCAAATTGTCTTTTGTCTTGGTAATAACGATAAGCTGCTGTGTGAAATGAAAGAAGATCCACGTTATAATCATCCTAATATTTCCTTAATCGGTTTTACGCGTGAGATTGATAAGCTTATGGAGGTATCCGATCTGCTCGTCACGAAACCAGGCGGAATGACTTGCAGTGAAGGACTCGCTAAGGGAATTCCGATGCTTTTCTACAATCCTCTCCCTGGGCAGGAGGAGGAGAATTGCCGCTATTTTACCGCTGCAGGTTTTGGAGAGCCGATAGAATCTTTAGACGTAGTCGTGATGTGGATGGAACGCCTCATAAACAACTATGAGGATGTGCAGAACAAGCGAAAACTTCATCTTGAGGAAATCGCCCGTCACCACCCATTGCAATGTGCTCAGAGCATTATCGAATTACTGGAATAGTAAATTTAAAAAAGCGGCAGCTTCCAAACACTTGGAGGCTGCCGCTTTTTTATTGAAGCATGTCTTTTGGAGCAGTTCTTTGTGACTACAACCGATATTTATCCAATCGGGTAGCTTGATACTGCTTGAGCGCTTCTGCACCTACAATTGCCTCGCAACGATGGATATTCACACCACGCCCGACAAATTTCGTCTCGTATTCCGTCATGATATGATCCTCATTTATGATGCCTTCTGCGTGTAGGTCCAAAGAAATATTTTTCATCTGTAAACCAAAGTCCGCAAATGCATTTAATGAGAATTCAAATAGGCTTCGAGAATCTGTTTTCAAGTGAATTTCACCTAGTTCGCTTAGCAGCCCCCGATATTTGTCAAGAAAACGCGGGTGTGTCAAACGACGACGAGCATGCTTACTTTTCGGCCACGGATCACTGAAGTTAAGATAAATCCGTTCCAGCTCTCCTGGCGCAAATACTTCCTCTGCATAATCAATATTGGCAAGTGCCAATTTCAGGTTGGGCGGCGTCTCATGACCTGCCGGCTCCCATACTGCTCTAGCCTTATCTCCAGCACGGCGGATCAGCTCATCATACATATCAACGCCGATAAAATTAATATCGGGATATTTGAAGCTCATTTGGCTGATAAACTGCCCTTTGCCCATTCCGAACTCCACATGGATCGGATGATCATTTCCGAACAGCTTGGACCACTCACCTTTATAGCTCCGAGGGTCAAGAATGACTAGATCCGTCTGTTCTTCCAAACTTTCACGTATTCCTTTTCTTCCGCGTAAACGCATAGGTATTCCTCCGATTATCTCTTATACGATAACTGTCACTTGCAATATTGTGCCGAAATTGTCCCGAAAAGTAAAGGGATTGGGGTAAAAAAGAAAAAGGAATTCTCTGGCTCAGCTCTTAAATGAGCTATCCATGGGAATTCCTTCGTTGTGTATATTTGGAATTAAGGCTCATTCTTGTCCGGTAGATTAGGATCTACTTTGTGTTTGAGCTTGTGGCAAATGTCTTTTTTTCGAATGCACTGCGAATTTTACGCTGTGCATCTGTCTTGATCTTAGGGTTGCCGTTAAATTCCACGCCTGTTAGTGCAAGGGCTTCATCTGGCGTTAAGTGGACTTCAATCGAATCTTTACCCTCAGCATATACCGTTTGAGAATTCATTGCTATCACCTCACGGTTATTATTATGGATCGGACGACACGAAATTATGAACTCCTGGCTGAATTTCTTTATGCCGCAGCAGCTTTTCACACTCTGAATATAACATACTATGTAAGCATTTTCAAGTTGAAAGCGCCTTACCTCCGGCCTATTTTTCATGCCAGTACCGGGAGTGAATGTTACGCCGAGCTCTGTTTTTTGATACAATGTATTGGATTATAAGAAATGGCTGTGTGTTCTTTTATAAAGGATGCCATCCGTCTCAGAAAAATATAAGGATAAGGATACTTATCCATGTTTATATTTTCAGAAAGGAGTTCCTCGTGTCTAATCTTCAATACACTACTCCTCCGCAGCTTTGGGGAGATAAACGTTTTCATACCTGGAATTACGAAATGCGTGAACACATGAACACCAAGGTATTCAAAGTTATGCTTGATGCAGGCTTTACCTGTCCCAACCGTGATGGCTCCATCGCTAAAGGTGGTTGTACTTTTTGCAGTGCCAGAGGTTCTGGTGATTTTGCGGGAAGTCGCCGAGATGATCTCGTCACCCAATTTAATAATATCCGTGACAAGCAGCATCTAAAATGGCCCAACGCTAAATACATCGGATATTTTCAGGCCTATACCAATACGTACGCTCCGGTCGAAGAGCTTAGAGAATATTTCGAAGTGATTTTACAGCAGCCAGGTGTCGTTGGACTATCTATTGCTACACGGCCTGACTGTTTGCCGGATGATGTTGTCGAATATTTGGCGGAGCTAAACGAGCGCACGTATCTGTGGGTAGAGATGGGTCTCCAGACAATACACGACTCCACCTCTGAGCTAATTAACCGGGCTCACGATAGCCAGTGTTATGTAGATGCTGTTGAGAAGTTGCGGCGTCACGGCATTCGTGTCTGCACCCATATCATTCACGGTCTCCCACAGGAGACGCATGAAATGATGCTCGAAACAGTATCTGCTGTGGCTCGCATGGATGTGCAAGGAATTAAGATTCACCTCCTGCATCTCATGCGTAAAACACCAATGGTGAAGCAATACGAAGCTGGATTGCTACGATTCATGGAACAGGACGAGTATGTGAAGCTCATTGCCGATTCACTAGAAATTCTGCCCCCTGAAATGATTGTACATCGCTTGACTGGAGATGCTCCTCGGGATCTCTTAATCGGACCGATGTGGAGTCTCAAGAAATGGGAAGTGCTAAATGCCATTGACGATGAGCTAGTTGCTCGTGATACTTGGCAGGGTAAGTATTGGAGGAAGAGCTAATGGGCTTTATGTCCGTTTTAAGCTTTGCTCATAAATTAATCTCTGAGCGGTTAACTTTAGGTGATCGTGCGATTGATGCCACTGTAGGTACTGGTGCTGATACGCTTTTTCTAGCCAAAGCAACCGGAGCTCGCGGTGAAGTCTACGGCTTTGACATTCAAGCTGCAGCGTTGAGGCTGGCTGAAGAGCGCCTGCGGCTTGCAAGAGAGGAAGCTCCCTCGCTCGCCACCGTCACCTTGCTGGAACGTAGTCACGCCGAAATGGCTGAAGCTGTTCCAGCGAACTGGCATGGCACCGTTGGAGCTGTAATGTTCAATCTAGGCTACTTGCCTTCAGGAGATGCCGATAAGAACATCATCACTCAGCCGGGCAGCTCCATTGCAGCCTTGGAAGCTTCTCTCCAGGTACTGCGTCCAGGTGGGATCATTACGGCAGTTCTTTATCCAGGCCATGCAGGCGGAGATAAAGAAGCCGCTGCCGTTGAATCTTGGGCAGCGGCTGTTTCCCAAAAGGTAGCACAAAGCATTGTTTATCGTCAGCTGCAGCGCACGGATTCACCTTATATGATTGCGCTCGAAAAGAAAAAGGAACCCCCTCTTAAACTGTAAGCATCACACTATTTTATATTTGGGAAGGAAGATGTAGCAATGACTCAACCATATCCTTTGAAATTCCAACCGGAGTTTAAAGAACGTGTCTGGGGAGGCCGCGCGCTGGAGAAATTCGGCTTAGATCTACCAGAAGGACATATTGGCGAAGGCTGGATGATTGCCGATCACGCGAATGGAACGTCTTCGGTGGTAAACGGAGAGTTAGCCGGTCAAGGCTTAGATCAAATTCGTGAGCAGTTCGGCCATGAATGGTTCGGAAGCAAAGGGATTTCAGAAACGGGTGGAAGATTTCCTCTGCTAATCAAATTGCTGGATTGCAACGACAATCTTTCCGTTCAAGTCCACCCTACAGATGATTATGAGGCATTGCCACAAGGTGAACTGGGCAAAACAGAGATGTGGTACGTGTTAGACGCTAAGCCAGGTGCCAAAATCATCTATGGCCTTAAAGAAGGCGTAGACCGTGAAACATTGCGTGAAGCACTGGAAAAAGGCACCGTTATGGATAGCCTTCAAGAAGTATCTGTCTCTGCAGGAGACTCCTTCTATATTCCAGCCGGAACCGTTCATGCGTTATGCGCTGGTGTCGTTGTAGCAGAGATCCAGCAAAATTCCGATACTACATACCGCATTTATGACTATGACCGTCCTGGTCTGGACGGGAAACCACGTGAGCTTCATATTGAAGATTCACTTAATGTTACAGCATATGAAGGCGCCGGGGCTACTTCAATGAAGACAGATAACGCAGTCCCTGGAGAGTGGCTGCAACTTGCCGCTTCGCCATATTTTATCGTAGAAAAAGGAATCGTAAATGGTTCATGGGGCCTCACCACTACAGAAGACAGCTTCACTATTCTAGTGATCTGTGAAGGCAGCGGACATCTTACTTGGGATGGCGGCTCCCAGCCTTATGCTGCAGGAGAATGCTATCTGATTCCTTCCAGTCTAGGCCGTTACGCTATCGAAGGTCATTCTACTGTGCTTCGCTCTTATTTACCATAAGTCGAGAACCTTTAGGAGGTATGGACCATGAAGAAAAACAGTTTTACCCTAACGGATCCCATCGGTGTAAATATCCATGTCTATGAATGGTTACCTGAATCCGATGTGCCAATTAGAGGAATCGTACAAATTTCTCACGGTATGTGTGAAACAGCTATCCGTTATGCTCGTTTTGCAGAAGCATTAACAGGAGTAGGTTATGCAGTATATGTAAATGATCACCGCGGACACGGTAAAACCGCTGGTCAAGTCGATCTGCTGGGCGATGTTGGGGAGGACGGATTCTATTGGATGCGGCGTAATCTGCTCCAGGTAGCAGCCAAAGCACTCTCCAAACATGAAGGAAAGCCCATCTTTCTATTCGCTCATAGTATGGGTTCCTTTCTGGCTCAAAAGCTGATGTGTGAAGATGGTAACGAAATCTATGCAGGATTTATCCTAAGCGGTACAAATGGCCCTCGTGGTATGCTGCGCCTTGGAGAATCTCTGGCTAGTGCACAGCTCAAGCTAAAGGGTGAACATCACCGTAGTGTACTGCTGAACAGCTTAGTATTCGGCAGTTACAACCGTGCTTTTTCTCCCGTAAGAACTGCATATGACTGGCTGAGCAGCGATGCTGCGGAAGTAGATAAGTACATCTCCGATCCATTCTGCGGAGCCATTTGTACAACACGCTTTTTCCGTGGTTTCTTCCACCTCCTAAGGGAGATCCATTCGGAGGAATCACTTAAGACTTTATGTACAAGTAAGCCCATTTATATATTTGGTGGGGATAAGGATCCTGTAGGAATGAGCGGCCAAGGCATTCCTCGTCTTGCGGAGCTGTACAAGAAACGAGAGATATCGGACGTAGAGTATCGGCTCTATCCAGGTGGCAGGCATGAAATGCTTAATGAGGTGAACCGGGATCAAGTTACGGCCGATGTGCTTAACTGGTTAGAACAGCATCTCCCTTCTGAGGTTACGACTACAATTTAAGAGGTTATTTGAGACAGAAGAACAGCGATCCTCCCGTTATTTGGGGATCGCTGCTCTTCGTTTTGGGTTTTGCGCGCTTGCCTACGCCGGCCCCGACCATCCTCCGCGCTTTCGGACTCAAATGACCCTTGCACATGAAACAAAAAATAGACCGCCCCAAGGGAGCGATCTATACTGAACCTCCCTATTACAAAGGCAGCGTATAATACTGAGCGCGTTGGCTCTCGTTCTGCTGATACATTACGATTAGGAGCGTGCGACCTTCACGAACGGAAGATGGTTCAGCTACGGCTACAGCCGTGCTTGAGGTTTGGACAGATTCTTCTATACTACTCTCTGTACCTCCCTGTATTAATGACTCAGGAGAAGGTACAGCCCCGTCGACAGCATTGTCTGCCTCCTCTTCTTCTGAACCCCCATCTGCCCGTAGGCCGCTGATCGATTCCAGCACCGCATCCAGCGAGAATGGCAGCACTTCAAGCACTGTATACTTTTGCAGCTCTCTTTCATTAAGTCCGGCTTCTGCCAACTGGGCAGAGATTTGACCCGGATTAGCAGCGATATTCTTCAAGTAGCTCGACCAATCCGACTTATCCAGCACGAAATCCCACCAGATTTTGCGAGGCTTATACTTGTGTCCTAGGAAATAATCAAGCTTCATTAGCCCAGTAATAATATCCATAGACGGTGTCCCACGATCAATCAAGAAGGACTGCAAACGGATAAAGAGATCCTCCAGCTGATGCCCAATCTTTTGCCAGCCTCTCTCCTCCCAGTAGTCACCGAACTCCTGAAAGAAATCGAATGGTGAATCAAACACGTGACGGATCAAGTATTTGGCCGTATGGTCCATCCGGTGGCTGTTCCAGTATTTCTCCAGCACATCCTCAAGCCGCTTCAAACGGATAATATCCGAGAAGGTCATCATATGACTGCTAAGAATTTCGTAAGGGGCATGTTCCATATACGTATACTCATATTTTGCCGCCTGTGCGCGCAGACCCGTCCCGCGAAGCATTTTGAGGAATCCAAGCTGCAGCTCTTCTGGCTCCATAACGAATACATCATTAAAGGTTTTACGGAAGGTGGTGTAATCCTCCATTGGAAGTCCCGCGATCAAATCCAGATGCTGATCGATATTGCGGCTTTCCTTAATCTTCATTACTGTACGAGACAGCTTCTTGAAATTCTGGCGGCGTTTAACGAGCTCGTTCGTCTCATCATTCGTAGACTGTACACCAATCTCAAATCTAAAGATGCCCGGAGGCGCATTGTTCGACAGGAAATCCAAAACTTCTGGCCGCATGATATCTGCTGTGATTTCAAACTGGAACACACAGCCTTGATGATTATCGATCAGGAATTGAAACATTTCCATCGCATAGTTGCGGTTGATATTGAAGGTGCGGTCCAAGAATTTAATGATTTTGGCACCATTTTCAATTAAGTAAAGTAAATCAGACTTCACTCGTTCAATATCATAGTAACGTACGCCTACCTCAATACTGGATAAACAAAATTGACAGTTAAATGGGCACCCACGGCTTGTCTCAAAATAAACAATGCGTTTGCTCAAATCTGGAATATCCTCGGGAAAACGATGCGGTGTAGGCAACGTATTTAGATCGCTTTTGGGACGAGGTGGATTTACAATGATCTCCTCTCCCTTACGATAAGCGGCACCATACACAAAGTGAAACTTACGATCGTCTCTCAGCTCCTGCAGCAGATGATGGAACGTCTCTTCTCCATCTCCGTTGACGATGAAATCAATGCCAGTTTCTCTCTTCATCCAATGAAGTGGCTCATAAGAAACTTCCGGACCTCCGAGAACAATCGTAACCTCAGGCATCACTTGCTTAAGAATTCCGATCAGCTTGAGCGTCTCTTCGATATTCCAGATATAACAGGAGAAGCCAATCACATCTGGCCGTTTCTGAAACAAGTCGGACACGATATTCATCACGGGATCTTTAATGGTGTACTCCACCAAATGAATATCTTTAAATTCATGCTCACTGTAGGCTTTAAGCAAACGGATCGCAAGTGAGGTATGGATATATTTTGCGTTTAGCGTGGTCAGAACGATTTTCAATGCTACACGACCTTTTCTACATTTCATTTTGAAAAAACTCTAGGAATGCCTTACCATACTTCCGGTATTTCACTTCCCCGACACCCTTTACCCTCAGCATTTCCGCTTCGGTCTGCGGGCAAACCACACTCATCTCACGCAGCGTGGCATCATTAAAAATAATATATGAGGGCACATGCTCACGTCCCGCCAACTCTCGCCGGATCAGACGCAGCTGCTCGAAGACGGTCTCATTGACTGCCGAAGGTGACAGGTCATGTCCGCGACTGCGAACTTGGGTACCAGATGCCGCACCTGCTCGTGATGGCCGCGCCACCCGCTGCATCACCTCACGCTGCCCGCGCAATACTTCGGCAGCCAAAGGCTGAAGCCGTACGACTGGATACTGTCCTTCCGATAAGGCCAGATATCCCTCTGAGATCAGCACATTGATGCTCTCCGAGATTTCCTTCTCTGTCCGGCTCGACATCGCCCCATGCGTTGGCAGCTTGTCAAAACCATATTGCATCACTTTCTGATTGCGGGAGCCTTTCAGCACAGAAGCCACCAATGCTACTCCATAACGTTCCCGCATACGGTGGATGCAAGAGAATATCTTTTGCGCATCTACGGTCATATCTATAAGCTCTCGTTCATCTGTACACGAGCTGCAAATACCACATAACTTGTCCTGATGCTCCTCACCGAAATAATCCAGCTGGGCACTGCGCAAACAGCGGGTAGTATAACAATAATCAATCATTTGCTGAAGCTTGCGATATTCGTTAGCTTTACGGTCCGTATCCTGCGGATTCTGCTCGATCAGGAACTTTTGCGTCATAATATCCTGCGCACTAAAGAGCAGGATACACTCACTAGGCTCACCATCACGTCCAGCACGCCCCGCCTCCTGAACATATGCTTCCATGTTTTTTGGCATATTGTAATGAATTACGTAGCGGACATTGGATTTATCAATCCCCATCCCAAAAGCGTTCGTGGCCACCATGACCCGGATATCATCATATAGAAAGCCTTCCTGACTGTCTGCCCGCTCCTGATCATTCATACCTGCATGATAGCGGCCTGCTGCTATTCCTGAAGCCTGTAGCCTTTGATATAAATCATCCACTTCTTTGCGTGTAGCCGCATATACAATACCCGGCTGGTGGGAATGCGTCGCTGTGTAATCCATAACGAACTCCCGTTTATTCTCTCCACGTAGCACAGACATTGCTAGATTATCTCTTCCGAGTCCAGTCATGAAAATACCTGGCTCGCGCAGACGTAGCAGCCGAACCATATCCTCCATGACCTCTGGTGTTGCCGTCGCTGTAAATGCAGCCAAGATCGGCCGTTGTGGCAGCTCGTTCACAAATGGCGACACCGACAAATAGCTTGTGCGGAAATCATGTCCCCACTGAGATACGCAGTGCGCCTCATCCACAGCCACACAGGAAATCGCCAGCTCAGCCATCTCCAGTCGGAACCAGTCCAGCTCTAGCCTTTCGGGCGCGACATAAAGCAGCTTCAAATCGCCGCGACGGGCAGCCCGAATCCGCTCATTTACTTCTTTCCCGCTTAACGTGCTATTAATAAAGGCTGCCGGAATACCTGCCGTGGTTAACGCATCGACCTGATCCTTCATCAGAGAGATCAATGGTGAGATCACCAGTGTCAGCCCAGGAAGCAGCAGTGCAGGAACTTGATAGCAAATTGATTTCCCACCTCCCGTAGGAAGAATACCGAGTGTGTCGCGACCTTCCAGCAAGTTCTGAACAATCTTCTTCTGACCATCCCGAAAATCAGGATAACCGTAATATTTTTGCAGCTCAGCCTGCGCCTGTTCAATAGTAGGTGCTTGCATCATCATATCTCTCATAACCCCTTAAGCGTTTCTATCTTTAGTTTAGCGGTCAAAAGTGTATTGAGCAACACTCATGAAATCGTCCTTCCACTTCTTGTTTTGGAAAATTTACTGTGGATACTAAAATATATGCGGTCAATGCTATGCACCGGGAAAAGAAATCCGCTAATGTGATCGGTTGGATATATTTCAGCTTATTCCTGCTGATAGGGCTAGCTCAACTATTCTATCTATAGATCGAATTCGTTTCTTGCTGCCCTTCACATAGTATTTCTTAACTGCCCATGGTATATTGAGGAGTACAATATTAAAGGACGGAGAATGCAGTCATGAACACAAGAAGAAATTCTAAAGAAACAGCCAAAAGAGGTACTCGTTCGCACAGCAAGCCAACTGGCAAGCTTAATCATAAAGCTAAAGCAGCACCCGCTGCACCTAAGTCTTTCACTGTAAATGAACCTTCTGAGCTGTTGCCTTTCTTACTCACACATATCACAGGCCGGGGACGAAATGCTATTAAATCTATCCTCTCGCGTGGACAAGTAGCAGTGAATGGCAAAGTAGTCACACAGCATAATTTTCAATTGCATCCGGGTCAAACTGTGACGATTGATCAAGAGAAGCCTGTACAAGTAGCAGAAATGATCGGCCTCACCATCGTCCATGAAGATGATGATCTAATCATTATTCAAAAGGATGCTGGACTACTATCGATTGCCACTGCGGAAGAAAATGAATTGACCGCTTACCGCCAGCTTATGGAGCATGTCCGCATCAGCAATCCTAAGAACCGAATTTTTGTCGTGCATCGCTTGGACCGCGATACGTCTGGGGTAATGATGTTTGCCAAAAGCGAACGGATCCAGCAAGCACTGCAAACTACTTGGAAAGATACCGTGAAAGAACGTTCTTACGTAGCTCTAGTCGAAGGCGCCGTTAAAAGACCTGAAGGTACAGTTAGCTCTTGGTTAAAAGAAACCTCAACCCTGAAAATGTACTCCAGTCCTCATGAAGGCGATGGTCTGCATGCGATCACACATTATAAGCTCATTCAGGCGAACCGCCACTTCTCGTTGCTTGAGGTAAGGCTTGAAACTGGACGCAAAAATCAGATTCGTGTTCATATGGCAGATATCGGCCATCCGATTGCAGGAGACAAGAAGTATGGTGCTGAGACCAAAACGGTAGGCCGTCTCGGTCTGCATGCTCGTGTACTTTCATTTATTCATCCTACTACAGGAGAGTTAATGACCTTCGAAAGCCCAATTCCGAAGACATTCCTGAAATATACCGCACCTGCACCTACGAACTAACAAGATCACAGTCAATACCCATTCATTTAAAAGGGGCTGATTACAGTGGAGCTTACTACACTACAATCGCTACAATAACTTAAGTAAGAATGGGTGATTAACTATGACAACAGCACAACATTATGAATGTATTGAACGATTACCCACGACCGAGGAGCATGCCTATTTATGGGAAGCTGTCGGTTGGGGGAATGTGAATACGGAAATGACCGCAGCCTCTCTGGCTCATTCGGTTTATGGAATGGTCGTTGTTCAGGAAGACAAGGTTATCGGTATGGGGCGGATCGTCGGCGATGGTCACATGTATTTCTATATTCAGGACGTAGCCGTGCTTCCCGAATTTCAGGGCCAAGGCATTGGTAATGTCATTATTGAACAGCTAATACACTATATTCGATCTCATTGTTTTTCTAGCGCGTTCGTCGGACTTTTCGCATCACAGGGGAATGATACTTTTTACGAACGATACGGCTTTCAGAATCATGCCCCTGGTATGACGGGCATGTTCAAGGTCATGGAGTAACAAGCGGAAGATGCCCGGTCCATATGGTCCCTGGGCATCTTTTTCACTTCTATTTAGATCATGTTACAATACTAATAAACAAAAGAAGGTGCCATTATTGTTCCACCCTACTGTCTTCGATAATATTAAAATTGCTTTTGAGAACCAAATCTATGATTACGATAATCTGGACGGAATTCTAGTAGTTACGGATCGTTCCGACCTTCTGAATATGGCATTGATGTCCAGAGAGTTTAGCCTTTCCTTCCAATTAACGGCTGGCCGGAACGTAACCGCCGAAGTCTTCCTCACTTCATCTGTAAAAGATCTTAGTGATGAAATATTGGAAGTGCCTAGCACAGATCCCGGTTGCAATCTTTCGTTACGTTTTTATATGGAGATCGAAGATATCCCTGCTGAATGTCAGGCGATCGAGAGTATTCTCAAAGCAATCTGGGGGCCTGAATTCCAGCCCGTACAATCCTTAAGCTTCATTTATGGTCAAGAAGGCGAATCCTACAATAATTGCATTGAGCTGCGATTCAAAAGGCAAATCACTGAGGAGCAGATGGAGGACATTCCGAACCTGCTGAATCATCTTCTACAAAGTGTAGAAGAACTGGAATCTTTCTCCGTATAATTCTTACTACAAACCGTTCGTACTTTGGAAAAAGAGGTGAGCCAGAAATGAAATTCCTGCCTGCTACCAAAAGTAACCGTTGGTTTATCTGGATGGCTGTATATGGTGTTTTTCTGTGGCTGCTTTTTATTCTGCACAGATTCGTTATGATGGCTCATTCATTGGAGGCCACACTCTTGCTGCGCTTCGCACTCTTTTCCATTATCCTATCTGGTATCGTTAATGCCTTAGGGTGGTTTGGAGCTCGTCTACTCTGGTTAATCACTACAACAGGAATAATCATCGGTTCAGTAATTATGCTAAGCTACACCTATAGAGAGATGTCCGGTTGGGAGGATCTCGCGGGATTCCTGGCTTTTTTCTTTTTTACATGTGGAGGATTTGCACTCGGTTTATTGGCGGAAGGAATTCGTCTGCTGGTCAAGCAGTGGCCGAAAGCTTGAATGGAGGAGTTGATAGATCGTTGTCCAATTCTTTTCTCACCAAAAATGCATTGTCCCATTCCTTAAAAGAACTAATGGAACATACGTCACTCAATAAAATTACAGTCAAACAGCTTGTGGACCATTGCGGACTAAATCGACAAACCTTCTATTATCATTTTCAAGATATATTTGATTTGCTGGGTTGGATCTATAAGACCGAGGCTGTAGAAAGCATCGCCCAGTACCGTAGCTATAGCACATGGACGGACGGTTTTCATAGAATCTTCTGCTACATCGAACGGAATAAAACTTTTTGCTGCAACACCTTGAACTCACTGGGCAGAAATCATCTGGATGCGTATCTATACGAAGTGACGAATGATCTCATTATGGGTGTCATAAACGAACTGTCCGCTGAGATGGAGGTTAGTCAAGAAGATAAGCACTTCATTGCTAATTTCTATACGCTAGCCTTCACAGGCCTTGTTATTCAGTGGATGAGAGACGGGATGAAGGAACATCCGGATCATATTATCGAGAAACTAAGTGTACTCATTGAGGGAAATATTCTAAAAGCCTTGCACAAGTATGAGAATAAACCGTTGTAACCTTTGGGTTGCAGCGGTTTTTTTGAAATATAAGAAAGTATAAATTTCACACTATACTTTATGTCTTATATTTTTCGCATAAATACCTACCGTCCTTATAAGGACGCCGAAGGTATTTATGCTTATCAAAAAACTAGACACATGGACCATAATGACTAAAATCCATACACTCTAAAAGGTTTGATTATACCTTCGGAATTGGAGTTGGTTTACATTAAGAGTGTGATTATTTCAACAACAACTTGGAGGCGACCATTGTGAAAAAAGAGTACGGTAATAAACAGGTTTATTTTGTCGGTGGCGGAATTGCATCCTTAGCGGGCGCGGCTTACCTGGTCAGAGACTGTGACTTTCCGGGACAGAACATTCACATTATTGAAGAGATGAAGATTCTCGGTGGCAGCAACGACGGCGCAGGTGACGCTGAGCACGGTTATGTCATTCGCGGTGGCCGGATGTTAAACGATGAGACCTATGAGAATACATGGGATCTACTCATGTCGATTCCCTCCCTCGACCATCCTGAGAAATCCGTTAGAGAAGAGATTATAGAATTCGATACCTCCAATCCAACACATGCTAACGCTAGACTCGTTAACCAGAGCGGTGAGGTGGAAGATGTATTATCCATGGGCTTCGATATGGCTGACCGGCTTGCGATGGGTAAATTGATTATTACACCAGAAGAAAAAATGGGAAAAGCCCGGATTAACGACTGGTTTGGTCCACACTTTTTCACCACGAACTTCTGGTATATGTGGGCTACTACTTTCGCCTTCCAACCTTGGCATAGCGCGGTAGAGCTTAAACGATATATGATTCGCTTCGTTCATGAGTTCCCAAGAATTCAAACCCTGGAAGGCGTAACCCGCACTCCATATAACCAGTATGATTCCATCATCTTACCTATGCACAAATATCTCGAAGGCTTCGGCGTAGACTTTACACTGAAATGTACAGTAACTGACCTGCAGTTCAAAGACGGAGATGGCATTACCGTAACCCAAATGAACGTCCTGCGCCAAGGTGCCCCAGACGTTATTAACATAAGCGAAGACGATATTGTAATCGTCACGAACGGCTCTATGACCGAAGGCTCCAGCCTTGGATCCATGACCTCTGCCCCACGTCTCAATGGAAAGGGTAGCTCATGGAAGTTATGGGAGAACATCGCCGCCAAAAAAACAGGTCTCGGTAATCCATCCTCCTTCGATGATCATGTAGATGGTTCGAAATGGGAGTCCTTTACCGTGACCTTCCAAGATTCCAAGTTCTTCGATCTTATGGAGAAATTCACTCGCAATCGTGCAGGTACTGGCGCATTGGTTACCTTTAAAGATTCGAGCTGGTTGATGTCCGTTGTCTTAGCCTTCCAACCGCATTTCCGCAATCAACCGGAGCATGTAAAAGTATTCTGGGGCTACGGTTTGTACCCTGACAACGTAGGAGACTTCGTGAAGAAGAAAATGAGCGAATGTACCGGTGAAGAAATTATGGAAGAATTAATCGGTCATCTTCATTTCGAAGCACATAAGGACGAGATCATGGCAACTGCTAACTGTATTCCTTGTATGATGCCTTATATCACTTCACAATTCATGCCTAGATTAAACAGTGACCGGCCTAAAGTAGTTCCTGAAGGCTCTACTAACCTTGCCTTCGTTGGCCAATATTGCGAAATTCCAGATGATGTTGTATTCACGGAAGAATACTCTATCAGAGCAGCCAGAACTGCAGTATACACACTGCTCGGCATTAACCGGCCTATCGAGCCAATTAATCAGCATCAGTACGATGTCCGCACCTTGTTCACAAGCTTTATCACTTCTTTTAGATAAACACATCTTTAAAAGACGAGCATTCCCGGATAATTCGGGGGCGCTTGTCTTTTTAGTGTGTAAAACTTGATTTAATATGAACTCTCCATTCCAGCTGAAATCGTGTGTATGATAAGCTCAACATGAATTTCAAAAGAATGGATGAGGAAATATGTACATAGAAAATGGAAATTTAGTCATTCGCAATGCAACAGCAAATGATGTCCCCCTCTTATACAGTTGGTGGAACGACGGAAAGATTATGGCACATGCCGGCTTTCCAAATGGCAAGTTGCCCTTCATTTGAATTCGTGGAGAAATCAACTTGGAGAATGGCAATCTTCTATTGATTATGAATTAACAAGAGCAGAGTTTCGGAACTAAAAAAAGAAGAAATGGAAACTTCCCCATCTCTTCTTCTCTACACTATACAAACTTTATATATTGCAAGATCCGTCCGCGCAGCCATCATCTGTGGATACTTCGGATTTTCCATTGCCAACCACCTGCAGCGTTGGTCCTGCTTGCTCCTCCGCCCACACGGTATCCAACACCTCTGTAAATACAGGTCCTGGCTGTGCACCGGATAACGCATATTTATTGTTGAACACGAAGAATGGTACACCGGTAATATTAAGACGGCTTCCTTCTTCGATATCGCCGTTTACTTCAGCTGTGTATGCATCCGTCTCCAGCATTGCCGTTACTTCTGCCTGATCCAGCCCTACCTCAGCAGCAAGTGTAGCAAGTACACTGCGATCTCCAAGATTCAATGAATCCGTAAAGTATGCACGTAACAGACGTTCGGACATTTCTGCACCTTTTCCCTTTGAGCTTGCAAAGTGACTTAAGCGATGACTATCGAAAGTATTCGTATGCTTCATCGTATCGAATTGGAAATTCAACCCTACATCTTGCGCTTGCTCAGCTAGCTGTTCGTTCATTGCTTTTGCTTTTTCAATCGTCATACCGTATTTGGAAGCCAGCATCTCATGAATACTCTTAGTCTCATTTACTTTGGCATGTGGATCGAGTTGAAAGCTGCGGAATACCACCTCTACTTGATCACGGTTCGGAAATTGACTCAGCGCATTCTCCAAACGTCTTTTACCGATATAACAAAATGGACACGCATAATCGGACCAAATATCTATTCTCATGAAAAAAACCTCCTAATATTATTGTTCATTTGTAACTGCTGAATAAGATTGATAACTAATTACTTGTCGCTTACTATTATATAGTTAAAAACCGAAAAATACAAACTTAACTTTTATTTTTTTAAAAATAGACCTGAACCCCAACTAAAAGTATACGAAAGTGGTATATACGCTCTTCTTCAGGAACGATAGAATCAAGGTAACCATTTCGCCGGATGACTGCATTCAGATGAGCGGACGAAAGAAGTCCTGAAGGGAGATTAAGATATGCATGATCTATCTATAGTGATTCCTACCCGTAACCGAATCGACGACCTTACGGTGTGCATAGAGTCCATTGGCAAGCAGACACAGCTTGAGGACATCTCCATCGAGCTATGGATTGTCGACGACGGTGAGATCCCTGAGGACAGATTAGCTTATTATCGTGAAATACTAACTGGATTACCGCAGGCTAAACTTCATTATCATCGCAAAACTAAGCCTGGTCTCTGGCTTTCCCGTTACGAAGCGCTAGGACTGATCCATACAGAAATTATGCTCCACTTAGATGACGATGCAGAATTAGATGACTCCTTATATATTCGACGACTGCTAGATACTTATGCAGACGATGATTCCATTGTTGGTGTAGGTGGTGTAGCCAAAGGCATACATAGTAGCATACCAAGCAGGCTGTTCGGTATGCTAACCGGACAAATGTCCGGATCACCAGGCAGATTGTCGGCAAGTATGTTTGCAGGCTCGCAATTCCTATGGGGAGAGAAGAAGTATGTATTTGAAACGGATTTTTTTCACGGCTGTAATATGTCCTTCCGGCGCTCGGCACTGCGTGATATTAAACCCTATCCATGGATGACAAGCTATTCCATAGCGGAAGATATTTATTTGTCTCATTTGGCCAGCCGCTATGGCAAGCTTGTGATTAACCCCGCCATGAAAATCATCCATCATGAGTCGCCAGGCTCTCGCGATAAGGCGGGCGTTGTAGCAAGAGCTACCGCCATCAACCACTACTATCTGCTCAACTTGCGTAAAGCTCCTTTTATGAATTATGCTGCCTTGATCTGGACACTGACTTGTCTGACGGCTAAAGCAACTCTAAAACGGAATTTCAAAGCTGTTAGCGGATATGCCATGGGCATCCTCTTCGTATTAAATCCTCGCAAAAATAAATATAGTGAATATATGCTCGATTAAGTAGCATCGTTTACTTCTAAATCTGTAGCACCGCTCCGAATCAGGATACGGGGCTTTTTTCTATGTCGCCCGATTATATCCCCTAAATGTGTCATGAAATTAATTCCCATCAACTTGTTATCTGGGGTATGATATAAATAATGTGTTTTGTTTTAGAAATTAACTTTATGGATGGTGGAATATGTTCAAGAACAAAAAAACGACGCTGATTCTCGTTGTAATCGTCATCGCCCTCATAGCTGTCGGCGCATGGCTAATTACTAAGGATAAGGACGATAAAACAGCGGGAACTACGGGTAGCGCAACAACATCCGGAAAAGGAGAGGACAAGTCTCTCTCTCAAACCTTTTATATTTATGACACTGTTGTGAATATCAAAGTGTTCGGTGCTACTGTAGAACAGAAAAATATGGATGATATCCAGCAGATGCTGGAGCGAATGGATATGGAGCTTAGCCGCACCAAAGAAGGTGGCGAGGTTTACGCTGTCAACCAAGCAGCAGGGAAAGAAGCAGTTGTCGTTTCTGACGAGACCCTGGATGTAATTAAACAATCCATACAATATGCAAAGGAAATGGACGGGCTGTTCGATCCCACAATCGGTCCGCTAATCGATCTTTGGAATATCGGTAGTGGTGGAGATAAAGTCCCTCCCCAAGCTGAAATTGATAAAGCCAAGAGCCTAACCAATTACAAGGACGTTGAAATTGATGAAGCTGCGAAAACTGTAAAGCTGATGAAGGAAAATATGGTGCTAGACCTGGGCGGCATTGGTAAAGGTTATGCTGCTGACCGTATCGCTGATTATTTGAAAGAGCAAGGTCTAAATAGCGCTATGATTAACCTCGGAGGCAGCAGTATCATTGCACTCGGTAAGAAACCAAACGGCACGGAATGGAATATCGGATTGCAGGACCCCGATCAAAGCCGTGGCACACAGCTAGGAACCATTAAGATCTCAGATGAGGTCATCGATGCTTCTGGTGTTTACGAACGGTATTTTATGCAGGACAATGTTCGTTACCATCATATCCTTGATCCACGCACAGGATATCCTTCACAGAACGGTCTCAAAAGCCTTACCATTATGAGCCCGAATGCAACAGATGCGGATGCCTTATCCACTGGGGTATTCCTGATGGGAATCGAGGAGGGCATGAAATATCTTGAATCTTTACCTGAAGGTGTTGAAGCTTTCTTTATTACCGACGATAACAAAATCTATGCCACCGCAGGCATTAAAGAAAGAATGAACCTGACGGATCCAACGTACAGCTTCGCAGAGTAAACGAAAAAAGCTTGTCCCATTGAGCCGAAGCTGGCTTTCTAGGGAGCAAGCTTTTTTTGGATAGGAGAAGCAGCAAGAAGGGCGCTTCTCCCTCTGCGAAACAGGAGAAGAAGAAAGATTTATGGTTTAATAAAGATGAACCCTAAAATCGGAAACATCTATCACCAACTAAGGAGCGAGATTTATGAACCTTGTGAACCCCCTAACTTCCATAGCAGCGGGTTATCGTCATACCGCCCTGCTTAAATCGGACGGCACGGTGACGGCTGTGGGTGATAATAAATACGGCCAATGTGATGTAAGCGACTGGTGCGATATGATAGCGGTTGCGGCGGGTAATGCTCATACAGGTAATGCTCATACCATCGGGCTTAAATCGGATGGTACGGTGGCGGCTGTGGGTTGGAATAAGTATGACCAATGCGATGTAAGCGGCTGGGCTGATATTGTGGCGGTAGCTGCGGGTTGGCGTCGTACCGTTGGGCTTAAATCGGATGGCACGGTGGTTGCTGTGGGTCGAAATAATGAAGGCCAATGCAATGTAAGCGGCTGGTCTGATATAGTAGCAGTTTCGGCGGGTGATTGGCATACCGTCGGGCTTAAAACGGACAGCACGGTGACAATTGTGGGTAATAATCGGTATGGCCAACGCAATGTAAATGATTGGCATGACATAGTGGCTATAGCGGCGGGTTACCTTCATACCGTCGGTCTTAAATCGGACGGTACGGTAGTTGCTGCGGGTCGAAATCATGAAGACCAATGTAATGTAACCGGCTGGCACGGTATTGTGGCTATAGCGGCAGGTAGTCATCAGACCATCGGTCTTAAATCAGACGGTACAGTGGTTGCTGTGGGTTGGAATAAGCACGGCGAATGCAATATAAGTGACTGGCGTGATATGGTGGCAGTTGCGGCGGGTTGCACTCATACCATCGGTCTTAAATCAGACGGCACGGTGGTTGCTGTGGGTAATAACGAACATGGTCAATGCGATGTAAGCGGGTGGCGCGGCATCCAACTACCCGAAAATTAGTTATAAAAATAATGAAAGCCATGCGCAGATTTCTCTCGCATGGCTTGCTAATATCTTTGGAGGACTTCTTCTCTCACACCAAAGGAAGCTCGCCAAATTCCTTATAATTAGTAAAAATATAACTAGGCTTATGATCCGTAGCCGGTTGTCTTCCTCTCGGATTGTACCAGCAAACCTTCCATCCAGCCGCGAGCGCTCCAACTACATCGTTAGCCCAAGTATCCCCTATATAAAGCGAGTGGTCCGCCGAAGTGCCTGTCTTTTGGTTTACGTGTACGAATATTTCTGGGTCCGGTTTAGCAAGACCTACAGCATCAGAAATAAAGATCATGTCCTCGGGAATTATCTGATCTAAACCTAGCCCACGAATCTTACTCATCTGATGATCCTTCGGTCCATTCGTAATAATCCCTACCTTATGACCGTCCGCAATAAATCGTTCAAGATGCTCACGCACCCCATCAATCATCTGAATCGTATATTGACGTCCAATATATGCCGCTTGAACCGCTGTGGCTTGATCACGATCAATCTGCAAACCATACTCGGCAAAAGCAAGCTCCAAACGGCGCACCCTCGTCTCTTCAAGCGGAATCTCACCGCGCAAATACATCGGCCACAACACATCGCTATGATGTCTCACTTTATAGAATAATTCCGCAAAGTCCAGACAACTCTCATCTGGGCTGAGCACTTCCCGTACCGCTTCTTTAAATGGTACCAGATGATCATACAACGTATCATCGAGGTCAAAAAAGATTGCCAACTTATGACTTGTTTCCACTTTAACGCCCCTTACTCGTCTTTCTCTCTAGCTACTTCAGAAAAAAAGGTTATAGGTATAAAATTCATTATCCCGAATGTAGCCATGCGCTTCATATAACCGCTGCGCCCCCACATTCTCCGTCATCGTTGTCAGGGATAAGCCCTTAGTATTCGTAGAGAGCGCATAGTCCCAGGCACTGTCCAGCAGCATAGCTCCTAGCCCTTGCCCTCTGATTTCAGCAGTAACGAACAAATCATTCAGTATCCAAAGGCGCTCCATCGTAACCGATGAAAAAGAAGGATAGAGCTGCGTGAAGCCCCACGCACGTTTCTCCTCACCTTCCCCCTCAACCACCACAAGGATCACAGATTCATTCAGCTTTAGTCTGTCAGCTAAGAAGGTTCGTGCCCCGTCCCGATCAGAGGCTGCTCCATAGAAGACTCGATATTCATCAAATAATAGGATGAGCCGTTCTAAATCATCCAAAACCACTCGTTCTATACGATATTTGTTCATCATCAGCGCTCACTTTCCGGCTTCGCCCGTTTTAACATCATTGTAAATGGTAACCGAGCTATTCACCATGGAGAGAACACCGAATCATTTGGACAATTGACCTTATTCCTTTGAATCGTAGAACACGTGCCGGGCGCTAACCTTGCCCGCTTCGATATCCAATAGTCCAAAAGAGTACAATTTCTCACGCCGCTTATCTGTAGGAGAACCAGGATTAAATAGCAGGATCCCATTCTCGTCTCTTAGCAAGGGCTGATGTGAATGACCGAAGAGAATACAATCCACCTCATCATTCGCAAAAGCAAGCAGTGCGTTCCCATCCGTTCCTTTACGGGAATGTGGCGTATGTCCATGTACCATTCCGATCCGGATTCCCTCAAGGGTAATAATCTTGCGCTCGCCGAAACGCTCAATGATCTCATCGCCATCATTATTTCCGGCAATCCCCTCTACCGGTGCTAATTCTGACAGCAAATCATAGATTCCCATACTCACCCAATCACCGAGATGCAAGATTAAATCCACATTTTGAAACTCTGCAATCAGTGCCTTTGGCAGAGACTTAGCCATTCTTGACATATGTGTATCAGATACGACTCCTACTTTCATAAATCTCAGCTCCTAATCTATCATACTCAACGTTGGTTATCATACTTATTCATAAATCTAATATTCAAATAATTGTACGATTTGCTTAAGCGAGAAGCAAGTTCTGTGACTTCTTCCGCTCCGCCGCTAGTTCTCTCTATCCCGCCAATTCCATAGTCTTACTTCCCCAACACGCATATCACTGACCCAGGTTTCTTCCTTCAGCTTTAGCAGTTCTTTCACCGGACCGGTTACAACAGCTCCATACAGCTTAACTCCATTCTTCTCTATATAACTAATGGAATCATCCAGATCAATGAACGGAATCACCCTTTTGGAGATGGATTTATACTCTTGCAACAAGCGTAATGTCTTTAGGAAGTTTGCATTACGCAGCTCACCATCCCCATATGAGTTAAAAGATGGAGAAACACTCGTGCGGCTAGTCACCCCTCCAAACCAACCCCACTTTTTCTTTGATTCTTGTGTCACCTTCATATCATCAGCATGCCAGATGGGCGTACTTGGAAATCCTAATGGATCATTTATTAATGGCTCTTGTGTCCTTGGACCTGTATCTGCTGCGAACCACAAAAGCTCAAGATTCTTATGCTGAAACTTCTTCAACAGCTCATCTGTCGTAAAAAATTGCTCAAAAGACAAATAGGCTTCTCCTACCGTACCCTCAGGGAGCTTCTCTAGTTTTTTCCACTCACTGCTGTCATCCATCCTATTTTCTGCAAGCTGGTTCTCAATGGGGTAGACAAAGTAATTACCTGTCCCACTGCGTTCATATGTCCATGAATAACTATAAATTCTAGGCCAGCCTAATAGAAACTTCATCGAATAATCTCCAACATTAATCCGCGCATCACCAATTTGTTTTATTATTCCGCCCTGCAGATTCATATTAAAAAATGGACCCGAATCACTGCTCAAATGGACGATTGTATTCGGTTGTGAGACAGCAATAGCGGAAGAAACAACATCACGGTAAGTTTCTCCTCTTTCTCCAGTGCCATAAAATATCGCGGTGATGATGCTACTGATAATCAAGAACATCAAGAACGCAGAGATTACCGTTAACGTATTCGATATACGGGCTCTCCATTTTCCACGGCGGATGATCTTTTTTTCCTTGCCAGATCTGTTTCTTTTACTCTTTCCGAATTTTATGTTCTTCTCATCAACTGAAGCTTGCTTTTCTTCATCCATGAGTTCATCCAGATAAGCCTGATAAGCTTCCATCTTCTCTAGCTCGCGCTCCACTTCGTCTCTATCCTCGTCAGCAAGCGTACCTTCACCGTACCTTCTTAATTTCGCCTTGAACTCCTCACTCATGTTCATTCCTCCTCCGTTCTGCCTCACGCAGCTTCTGTCTAGCCCGAAAGATCAATATCTTATATTGGGACAGACCCACATTCATAATATCCGATGCTTCCAGATAACTAAGACCATGAAAATCATGCAGCAGCAGCGCATGCCTCTGATTGTCCGGTAGCTCACCTATCGCAATCCTCATTTCTTCCCAACGTTCCTGCCGAAGCAGCGTGCTTTCTGTGGTATCAGGATGCGCGAGCTGTTTAAAAAACTCCTCACTCTGAACTGTGCTACGTCCTTCCTTCCGCTTATAATCTACGAAGGCGTTGTACGCGACACGGAACAACCACGGCTTAATCTTCTCGTCTTTACAATCCTCCAAATATAAATAAGCACGGTAAAAGGTCTCCTGCATTAAATCCTCGGCCGCGTGATGATCACCACAAAGGGAGCGCAAATAGCGGTAAATATCCATCACATACATCTGATATATTTCATCCAGTGAATTTCGCTTCATGCACTCCCCCCTTAACCTAACCACGTATCCCAGCCTGAAAAGTTACAGCAAAATTTAACAGCTAGTATGAATATAACAGTAAATTCCATGGAAAAAAGCAAAAAAGCCTGCTGACAAGGAGTGTTCCCCCTGCCAACAGGCTTGTTGTTAATAAACATCTGAATATCAATTCATCATTCAATTCTCCGGGTTACTCTGCTTACAGAACAACTTCAACTTCTTTGAGCATTTCACTAACGGATACCAGACCGCCACCGGACAAGTACCAGTAGTTAGGATCTAAGTAAATGATTTTACCATTTTTGAAAGCATTTGTGTTCTTCACGAGATCGTTCTCAACTGCATCCTTCGCTGAGCCAGATTTACTGCCATCACTCTTCACAGCCGCATCTCTATCTACTACGAACAGATAATCTGGATTCTTGTCGGCTACATATTCGTAAGATACGCTTTGACCATGAGTGGATACTTCGATTTTATCATCTGCCTGTGCAAATCCGAATACATCATGGATAATACCAAAACGTGAACCTGAACCATAAGCACTGATTTTTCCTTCATTGGCTAGAATAATAAGAGATTTTTTACTACCGGCTTTAGCTTTCTCATTCAGAGCTTTAACGGAGTCATTAATAGTCGCAAGCTCAGCTTCTACTTCAGCTTCCTTGCCAAAAATTTGGCCCAGCGTCTTCACATTTTTTGTGAAGGATTCCATGTAATTTGCATTATCTACAGCAACGTACAGTGTAGGAGCAATTTTGCTGAATTCATCATAAGAATCTTGCTGTCTGCCGGAAATGATGATCAGATCAGGAGAAAGACTATTTATTTTTTCGAAGTCAGGCTCTTTCAAACCACCGACATTCTCATATTTGGCATCGCTATATTTAGAGAGATAAGAGGGTACATTGCTTTGAGGCACTCCAGTCACCTCTACGCTCAGTTTATCCAAAGTATCGAGTGTACCGAAGTCAAATACAACCACTTTCTGCGGGTTACTCTTAATCGTAATTTCTCCAAGTTCATGCTTAATAGTAAGCTCTTTAGATTCTGTATTTGGTGCAGTAGTAGCCTCTGTATTACCTGCCGCTGCTGTATTATTATCTGAAGTTGCTGCATTATTGGAGCCACAGGCCGCCAAGATTACGGCAAGAAACACTGTCATGATTAGTAAAGATACGTTCTTCTTCAAAATGTTCACCCCTAAAATTTATAGTCAAGCTATTTGAATTATTCGCGTATACGTCAAGAAGCTGGCGCCTATCACTTCTAGCGTTACGTCATAATAATTTCCGAATGTAAGTGGCGTCTGGTTTAAAAATAGACACCAATTTTACGACCACCTATTGTTTCTATAGGGATATCCATGTCATATACATCCCTAAGCACTGCCGTATCAATAATTTCATCCACCGTACCCGATGAAGCTACCCGCCCATTCTTGAGCGCTACAATGTAGTCAGAGTAACAAGAAGCAAAATTAATATCATGAATGACGAGCACAATCGTCTTGCCCTTCTCTTCTACCAACCGGCGTAACACCTTCATAATTTGTACAGAATGCTTCATATCCAGATTGTTGAGTGGTTCATCGAGCAAAATATACTCGGTATCCTGAGCCATAACCATCGCGATATACGCTCTCTGACGTTGTCCACCGCTAAGCTGATCAATGTATTTATCCTGCATCTCCTGAAGGTCCATGTAAGCAATCGCTTCGTCAACGAACGCTCGATCCTCAGGTGTGAGCTTCCCTTGTGAATAAGGGAACCTTCCGAAAGAAACAAGTTCCTTCACGGTAAGACGAACGCTGATATGATTGGACTGCTTTAGCACCGATATTTTACGAGCAAGCTCATTACTCTTACAGCTGCCAATTTCCTTTCCTTCGATCAGTACTTCTCCCGCGTCTTTGGAGATAAGTCTACTGATCATGGAGAGCAACGTGCTTTTACCAGCTCCGTTAGGGCCGATAAACGAGGTAATTGCACCCTTTTTAATGGATAAAGACACATCGTCAACGACGGTAACTCCGCCATAACGCTTGGTTACATGCTTAACTTCTACCACGACTTATTCTCCTTTAACAGCAGATAGACAAAGTAAACGCCACCTGCAAAATTAATGATTACACTAACCGTAGTAGTGAATCCAAACACACGTTCAACTAGAAACTGTCCCCCGACAAGCGCAATAATACTTAGCAAAATCGTGCCGGGAATCAGATAGGAATGCTTATACGTACGGAACAACTGATGTCCCACATTGGCTACTAGTAAACCCAAGAAAGTGATCGGCCCCACTAAAGCCGTTGATATCGAAACGTAGATGGATACAATAACTAACAGCCTTTTGACTACATAGTCATAATTGATCCCTAAGTTAATGGCTTCATCTTTTCCTAAAGAAATAACATCTAAATACTTCACAAATCGCATGAAATACAGCGTCGTTAACGCTAGAACAACTGTAGACAATATCAGTAGATCACTGCTGACGTTGTTGAAGCTGGCGAACATTTTCCCTTGTAGAATCAGGAATTCATTCGGATCAATGAGCACTTCCATAAAAGAAGATGCGCTCTGGAACATCGTTCCCATAATAAGTCCTACGAGCAGCAGGAAGTATATGTTTTGACCCTCTCTGCGGAACATTAGCTTATACAGCACCCCTGAGAACAGAACCATGATGCAAGCTGAGAACAAGAAATTCACATTTTTATTCATAAACGTCATATTTGATGAGCCTAGGGCGTATACACCGAACGTTTGGATCAACATGTACAAAGAGTCTAGCCCCAGAATACTAGGTGTCAAAATACGATTGTTCGTAATGCTCTGAAAAACTACGGTAGAGACAGCTATCACCGCTCCGGTAATTAAAATGGCCGCCAGCTTTCTCCCCCGACTGGGTAGAACATAATCCCAATTTCCCATAACATGATAGGTCATAAACAAGACGATGAGAGCAACAGCGCTTAAGGATAATATAGTTAGTTTCGTCTTCATCACTAATTCGCCTTTCTTCTCATCAGCAAGTAGATAAATAGACCACTTCCGATGACGCCTACCGTGAGACTGATGGATATTTCGTATGGATATATAATGAGCCTGCCCAGAATATCACAGAACAGGAGGAACACCGCACCGAGAATGGCAGTATGCGCCAGATTTTTTTTCAAGTTATCGCCTATGTATAGCGTTACTATGTTAGGTACAACAAGACCCAGGAACGGAATCGTACCTACGGTTAAAATAACAACTGAAGAGATTAACGCTACAATCACCAATCCTACGTTCACTACCGCTTTGTAGTTCATACCGAGATTGACGGAGAAATCCTCCCCCATACCGGCAACGGTGAACTTATTGGCGAAAACATACGCGAGAATGACAAGTGGAATACTGATATAGATTAATTCATATTGACCTTTAATAATCGTTGAGAAATCGCCAAGCATCCAAGACGAGATATTCTGAACCAAATCATTTTTATAAGCAAAAAATGTCGTAATCGAGCCTACAATATTCCCGAACATGAGCCCGACCAGCGGGATAAAAATACTATCCTTGAACTTGATCCGATCTAAGATTCTCATAAATATAAATGTTCCCAGTAGAGCAAAAACAAAAGCAACGAGTAGCTTCTGCATCGGTGTCGCCCCTGTGAACAGCATCAGGGACACGAGAATACCGAATTTCGCGGAATCCATCGTGCCCGCCGTAGTGGGAGAAACGAATTTATTTCGTGATAATTGCTGCATAATTAATCCGGCAATACTCATGCTTACACCAGCTATAATCAGTGCAGCTAAGCGTGGAATCCGACTGACTAACAGGGTCTGCATCTGAGATTCCGTAAGCGAAAAAAGATCCAAAGGTGAAATGTCCTTTACACCTATAAACAAAGATATAAATGAGAATACTATTAGAAGTAGGGACAAATATTTTAGTTTCATGAGTTGGTCCTTATCTGTTTAATAGTTAAATCGTTTGGGGAATAGATGATATTATTGGTATTGATAATGATTTTCATTTGCACTATGTTCGATTATACCTAAGCCCACTTTGAGGGTCAACCCTTTCGTATAGTAAAATTTAAAACAATTGAATTTTATAAATAAATCGAGTAGGAGGAGGCGGTAAGCCTCCGTCCTCTCACACCACCGTACATGCGGGTCCGCATACGGCGGTTCCAAAAGGTTAACAAAGTTCCAGATAACGTGAAAGCAGACTTTTC
>NZ_CAKMAB010000016.1:0-125407 GCF_924513355.1 Paenibacillus pseudetheri | reverse complement strand
TTACAATAGAAAACGAATCCACGGTGCACTAGGCTACCTTTCACCGGTTCGGTTTGCTGCGCAATTTAATAAGAGAAAGGCAGCATAATGGGTGTCCACTTTCTTGACAGAGGTCCATTCCTCCCTTTAATTTTACGCTTTAGTCCATAAATCGAAGGATATAGGGAATTCCTCCCTTAAATTCATTGGATTTCGACTTATTTCGGGGTTTATCCGAATTTATAGGGAGGAATTCCCTATACTCATTGAAAATAAACTGAATTCTAATAATTATAGGGAGGAATTTCCTATAATCCTGAATTCTCCTTTAATAAATCCTACTCCATTGCTCCCCGACTTCCCCTCAGTTATACACCTACTTATACACCTACTTACACACCTGTAAGTTCATTGAATTATACAATACTCTCATGAGTCTAGGCTCCATCCACAATGAAAATGTTATTCACTTATCTATGGTCACAGATTAGTCAACCTTACATTTACGTAAAGAAAACTCCCTTGATTACTCAAGGGAGTTTCTACTGATGCGGTCGAGAGGACTCGAACCTCCACGATATTGCTACCACACGGACCTGAACCGTGCGCGTCTGCCAATTCCGCCACGACCGCACATCATAATGACTACATATCAAACTTGCGGTCACAAGATAGATCATACCATGCTGAGATTAAAGCGTCAATATATTTTCCAGCTTTTCTTATCCATCATTATTTTATGGATAATTATTGCTTTTAATTCCGAATATAAGGTATAATGAGAACAAAAGTTCGCATAATATAAATGAGGTGATTTATAATGGCGACTACGAAGTTAAAGACATCCATTGTTGATGAAGATGTTACTAAAGAAGAACTGTCCCTTGTCAGAAGCTATTTGCTGCTAACGTTTATTCATAAAGTTTTCGAGCGTGACTGCCGTGTAATTAGTAAAAGCGGTCTATTTAAGACCCCTCAGCTTTATATGGAGCTCTTGTCTGGTGCCACTAAGAAGACCTCATTAATGCTTCAAGAGGTTACGCGTGAATTGAGCTCACATGATCTGAAGATCACAACCGTTCGCCAAGATCAACGAGGAGTCGAGGCCTTGTACTCCTGTAGAGGATATCAAGGTGAGATGAATATATTATGGCCAGGATTCCGTAGAGAGATGATGCTGCGGATGCGCGCGTATCTCGGATTGTCCACAGAACTCTCCATACTCTCCAGAGAAGAAAGCGACTCCCAGCTAGCTCTAAGTATTTAATCCGTCAGAGGCATAGGTATACACAGAACAGCTCCCCACCCAATTTGGGTAAGGAGCTGTTTATGCTGTGGAGATTATATATTATCAGGTTCTTTCCTTGGTTCACTGAAGGGTTGGAATAGATAATTCCGATCAAGCTTTACTACTCGTCTATTCTGACGACGAATCATTACCTGCGAATCGTCCCAAGCCAGAACAATCCCTTTTACATCATTACTTTCTATGCCGTCCCGCACCACACGAATTTTCTCGCCGGAAATTCGGTACGCATCCAATTGTTCATCGCTAATCATCATGAATCCCTCCCTCTATATAGCTTATCCTATTTTCATTAAGCAGAAACGGATACGCCCCCCTTTAAGGAGAGAATAGTTCCGATGCAGTGATACTACATTTCGCTTGCAGAGATCCGTTCTGCGAAAAATATAAGGATAAAGGATAGCGTAAAATATATACTTTCTTATATTTCCAGAAAAAAGACCCAAATGAAAAATCATCTGGGTCTCGTATAAGTAATTGACCAATTGCATATCTACTAAAGCATTCTTATATCAGCGCTTCATTCTTCTCGAACCAGAAATCAAGAACTTTAGCGGACATCACACGTTGCTCCAGATACTCCACTTGGTTAGTTGTGAATTTCTCCCTCCAAGGAAAGGAAAGTTCCTCACATAAACCTTTGATTGTCAGAAGTTCTGACCAAGCTACATAGCGTTTGTACCAAAAAAACTGAGGATGTTCAATCATATAGGGATACAGATCGTCGAATTCCGTGTGTTTGCAATCCAGCGCACGCTCGAAGTGATCCTTGGCCTCGGTTAATTTATCAATAAAAAATTGCTCAGTCACCGGTTCTTTCCCCATTGTGACGCCTCCTCCCTATGTCTGATTTTATTATAAAGGAAAATCTATAGGGTGAAAAGCAGTTGTTTGAAAAATAGGCCTGTTCTTATTTCTAAAGCGGGTTATTCCCCAAATTCAATGGTGCCTCCACTAAGAGAAGTAATTCTTACGAGTGACTCCAGTCGGATGCCTTGTTCTTTGATCGTCCGAGCTCCTGCCTGAAAGCTTTTTTCCACTACAACGCCAAGACCTACCAGCTCAGCGCCAGAGCGCTCGATAATCTTAATCAATCCACGTGCTGCATCACCATTAGCAATAATATCATCGATAAAGAGGATTTTATCCTCTGGAGAGATGAATTGGCGAGACAACATAATGTCGGTAACAATACCTTTCGTAAAAGAAGGAACTCTTTCACAAAGTGCATCCGGATCTGCTAAAAGTGTTTTTTTGCGACGTGCAAAAACTAACGGCACCTTTAACTCATATGCGGTGGCAAATGCCACGGCAATGCCCGAGGATTCCACGGTCACAATACGTGTTATTCCGCAGTCCGCAAACCTCCCGGCAAACTCCCGTCCCATTTCCATCGTAAGCTGTGGATCTACCTGATGATTCAACAGTGCATCCAGCTTCAGCACTTCATCCGAGACGACGACACCTTCCTCCAAAATCCGCTGTTTCAACACTTCCATGACTTTGAACCTCCAATACCCTTTATAATCGCAGACGTTCCGTACAAATGAATCACGGAAGTCATGTCCTACTGATCCTCATCATAACCTGTACTATACAGAGTGCACAAGGCTATCCTGCATAGCACTCATTATGATTTTTCTTTTGTTCTTAAAACTATTAGGAGGGGAGCCATGAAATCACATGTCCGAACATTACAGATCGCATTCACTTACATTGGCACCATTGTAGGAGCCGGATTCGCCACCGGACAAGAAATATTAAAATTCTTCACTCGTTACGGACACTGGGCAGTCCTGACCATCCTGCTCTCTACTATACTGTTCATTTGGCTGGGTACGAAAATGATGGTCATCGCTCGGCGCATAGAAGCAGAGTCTTATGAAGACTTTAACCGACACCTTTTCGGCGACCAAGTCGGAAGCACCATCAGTTTGTTCACGATGGTCATCTTAATGGGTGTCAACAGTATTATGCTTGCAGGCGCGGGCGCTATTTTTCAAGAGCATTTTGGATTTCATTATCAAACAGGGTTAATACTGACGCTGGTTGGTTCTTATTTTCTGCTTAAACGGGGAATTTCCGGTATTCTGCTGATGAACAGTCTGATCGTCCCATTAATGCTTACGCTGTCACTCATCATTATTTTTAATACCTTTCAAATTCCAGGAGCTCAGCGGTTCTTATTCTTAGAAACGGATCGGACTATCTTTGGCGCTTGGATGTCGCCGTTGCTCTACACCGCCTTTAATCTAGGTATGGCTCAAGCCGTATTAGTTCCCATGGCTCGACATACTGATGAAGAAAAATCTCTTGTCTGGGGCGGTATTATTGGTGGTGCCGGAATCGGCTTTATGTTGATCGCCGCGCATTTCGCGATGAGCTCGCAGATGCCTGGTATTCTCAAATTTGAAATCCCTATGGGCAACATCGCCATCCGGTTGGGTACTGTAGTGCAAACTATATATTTGTTGCTGATCTTTTTGGAGATCTTTAGCACATTTGTCGCCGACATTTATGGCGTCACCATGCAGCTTAAACAACGAATTCCAGTTAAACCGGCATTAATTACGCCGATTCTGATGTTGGTGTGTTATTTACTGAGCCAATTTGGCTTTAGCTCCCTACTCTCCGTGTTCTACCCGATCTTCGGAGCTTTGTCGATGGTCTGGGCTGTCATGCTACTACGTACGCCATGGTCTATTCCACCTCGTAGCGATTCCTCATCGGGTTCGAGTGGGAAAGGGAACCGCCTTGCATCCATAAAACCAGTTACACGGAAATAACTGCTGCTGTTGGAATGATTCGTGCTGCCGCTTCCGCCACATGCTTGTGACAGGTCATCATCACAATCTGGCGGGAGACCGACAGTTCGCCAAGCAGCGAAAGCGCAGCATGAAGACGAGCCTCGTCAAAATTAACGAATAGATCATCGAACAGCAGTGGCAGCGATACTTGCCGAGACATCGTCTCTGCAAGTGCCAAGCGGATGGAAAGGTACAACTGTTCTGCCGTCCCACGGCTGAGCAGACCGCTGTCCAGCAGTCCAGCATCTTTGTGATCCGCTTTTAGTTCTTTATGACCTAGAGTCATAACTACTCTCTTGTATACCCCTTCGGTCAGCTTGGAGAAATAGTCAGATGCAAGCAAAAGTACCTGAGGTTGCTTCTCCTGTTCATAAATACGGCGGGTTCTTCCGATTAATTCAGCAGTTAATGCTGCTACTGCATACTTATCAGCCACGATTCGCAGAGCGGCTCTCTGCTCTTCCAATTGCTGAATTACAGTGTCCCCCATACAACGCTCTTTCAAATACTCCCTTTCCTGAAGCAGCTTCCCTCGTTGCTCCAGCAGGGTGTTCCACATTTCTTCCTCCCGTTCAGCTAACTCTTCAGCCGCTGTACGCTCCTTCTGGAGTGCTGAAGCATCATGATGATCTAATAATAACTGCAAGGCGTCAACTCGCTCATCCTCCCAGCCTCCAAACATGGCTAGCTCCCACTGGCGAATGGATTTATTCAGCTCACTACGCCGCTGTACAGCAGCCGATCTCCTTAAGAAATCCTCCCCGCCTGTTGCTCCTCCTTCGTACAACAGGTGGTCACGCTGTTCTCTTAACTCACCTAATACCCTATGGCTCTCCTTAAGCTCTTCCAGAAGCTCTTGTAACCGTGACTGAATACCTTCCCGGCGAATCCGATCCTTTTTCAGTTCATCCCAAGCTCTTTTTCGAAGTTCCAGCCAGCTTAGTAAAGTTAGTGCAGATCGTCGCTGTCCATCCTCCGGATCCATATCAAAGCTAGTTGCCGCTACGCCAGACTCGTCTAAAGGATCAGTACCTGATTCATAAATGAGAGCAAGCAGCTCCTCCTCGAACACGTTACACTCATCTTCCAGCTCTTTCAGTCGTAAAGAGAGCTTATTCTCTTGGCGCAGCAGTTCGTTCCCCTGCTCCACCATAGCGAAGAGTTCCGGCAGCCCTTCCGGAGACAACCCTTCGGGCAATCTGCGCTCACGAAGCCATTCTTCATATTGCTCAGCAGTTTTCGTAAAAGCCGTCTCCGCCAGGCTCATTTCTTCCGCGAGCAGCTTCTCTTGGCCTGCCAGCGTCTCCAGCTCCGTGCGGCAGGCATCCCGCTCGGCGGCATAGCGTTCAATGCGCTGCCGCCAAGCGGACCAAGCCTCCATGATCCTGCGAAGCTCTCTCATGGAGGCTTCCAGCCCGCCTGCGTCAGGGCTGGACCCCGGGGCGGCCGATCGCCGCCCCGGCATTGCGCTCTCCGGCTCCGCCCCGGAGAGCAGCTGCCCCCGCAGCCGCAGCATCTCGGCTGCGGCTGTGCCCACGTCCCCGCCATGCCCTGGTGGGGACGCTTCTGGCCGGCGCGCTCCGCTGAGGCCGGCCCAAAGGGCAAGATCGGCCGCGCCAAGCAGGCCGATCGCGAGCACTGCGCTGACCGGCGGAGCACCGGTCAGCCACAGCGCTGTGGGCAGCAGCACGGTTAGTGCTGCCCCAGCCCACAGCAGGCGCCGGTAGAGCGCGGCCATGCGCTGCGCGCTAGGGCCGTCACTTCCGGCGCCGGGGCCGCGCTGCGGCCCTTCGCTGAGCTGCGCTTCGCGCCAGCGCTCGGCCGCCTGCTGCAGCTCGTCCCACAGCTGCAGCACTTCACGGGCGCTGCGCGGAGCCAGCTGCGCAAAAGATTCGGCGCCTGTAGCGTGCTCACGCGCCAGCGCCCGTTCTGCTGCCTGCAGCGAAGCTGAGGCAGCGGCCAAACGGGACCGCAGCGTCTGCCGCGCTGCGCCCTCCGCTTCCATGCGGCGATCATAACTCGCGAACGCCGCCGCAAACCTCCGTGCAGCTTCACGATCCGCTGCTGCACCCGAAAATACAGTCAGATCTGCTGCACTCCAGCTGACATCAATGCCTCGCAGAATTCGCTGCAAATGCTCATTCAGCGCGGTCAATTCACCTTCTAGCCGCTGTCTTTCCGCTCGCAGGTTCTCATAGCTGCTCCGATGACGATCCAGCCGCTCCAGGGCAGGCCCCTGCGCTGTTAACAACGCATCCGGCGGATTCTGCGCCAGCTCAGCCGTAAGCTCACTTTGAAGACGTTCATAACGAGTTACTGCTCCCTGAGCATTTCGAATTTCACCTTCAAGTGCCTGGTAGCGAATCGCTCCATCTTCAGGAAAGGTTGTAATCACTGGCAGGTCTTGCAGCTCAAGCTGCGCATCGCTCCATTTTAACCACAATTCACGAACATCCTGAGCTTTGCGAAGCATCACGAGCTTGTCTCCAGTAAGCTTACGTTGTTGTTCCAGTTGATCTAGCTCAGATTCCGTAACCTTTAATGCTGCTATATTACCGTTATAACGTGGAAGATAAGAGCGGCTCTCCGCCATCTGGCGCTCTAGTTTCTCAATAGCCTGAACGATTTTAGCAGCTTCCTGCAGCTTGCCCCGAGGTTTATATAGCTTCTCAGCTTCTTGTACCAATCGGCGTTCCGCCCGCATGATACTTCCACCGCCGCCCATACCTGCGTGAAAGAGAAAACTGCTCATCTCTTCTGATTGAAGTGCAGCAAGCTCCTGCAGTTCATCGAGAGAGACCGCGAACAATTGATGAAACATGCTTCGAGAGATACCACCAAGCAAAAGACGCTCCATTTCAGCTTGCCCTAGCTCTTGCGTTGTTCCATTCGGATGGTTAACCGTGATGTTCAGCTTCTCATTTCTTCCTGAGCCCTCACCACCAGATGTATGGCGACGAATGGTCCATAGACTACCATTACTATCACGTGCCTTCAGTATTCCCCCATGTAATCCGCCTTGCATAGGTTCATACCTCTGCGTAGGGTTACCACGACTTGGAATTCCAAACAGCATGGAGCGAATAAACTGCAACGTCGTGCTTTTTCCTGCTTCATTACGTCCATAGAGTATAGTAACTCCTTCCGATAGATCAATCTCTCGGTTATGCAAACGTCCGAAGCCATGGATCTGCAAATGTTCAATTCTCATCTTCTGGAGCACCCTCCATTCCACCGAGCATTGTGATTCCCTGTTCCGCTGCATTACGAAGCCAACTTAACTTCTCCTCTTGACTTGTCACCGAGAGCAGCTGTCGCAGCTCCTGATTCTCCATGAGCGGCTTAAGCGCACTGTTTATTAGTTCCTCAAGCGCTTCTGTTGAATGTTCCGTACGCTCCGTTATTCGTAGCATTTCTCCAAGAAAGCTATCCTCCTCTAATAACCGTTCACGGTCAATAGCTAACCCGGACTCTACAGCGAATCCTTCCACCCAGACAAGTCCCTTATAATCTTTACGCTCAGCCCGAACCGCCTCACGGCGCTGGAGTTCAGACAGGAGATCCTCTGCCGCTCCTTTTTCAGCTAATACTTTATGTACGTCCCCGCGTCCAATCAGACGAAATCTGACCACTGACATCAGCTCAGGGAGTTCCTCTCTGATATCGTCAATCACCTGCTCCACCCTTTGTATCCATTCTGCTTCGTTACTCAATCCCTCGATGGACAGATCCCGTACCTGCCAGCGAACATAATCAAGCTCATGAAACTGGGGCGTGGCACTTCCAGCCTCATCAACATCCACAACATAACAGCCTTTTGGTCCGGTTTCCTTAATGCTACGTCCTTGTATATTACCCGGGTATATAATCGCTGGTTTTTCATGCAATACACTACGTTTATGGATATGTCCAAGTGCCCAATAATCATAACCCCGTTCGATAAGGTCCCTACGACTGCAAGGAGAATACGTCTCGTGCAGCAAATCACCGTCTACATTCCCATGCAGCATAGCAATATGAAACAGACGGCTTCCAGGCTTTCGAGAAAAGGTCACTGCAGTGTTGTCCGTAACTTTCGCAGTCGGATAGGAGATTCCACTAACAATAGCCACTTCTTGACCATCTTTGCGACGATAAGCAGTAGCGAGATCTGGCCTCTCCCCTCCAAACACGGTAACATGCTTTGGCATTTCTGTAGTCAGACGTAATCCGTCAAGTGGATCATGGTTGCCATGAATCAGAAACACGTGTATTCCTTGCTGACCCAGTTCCTTGAGTGCTTCCTGAAACCGTAGTTGACCCTGTAATGAAGCGTCAGAAACATCGTATACATCTCCACTGATGACAATAAAATCAACGTTCTCTTGGATGGCAACGCGGACAAGCCGCCCGAGGGCGGCGAAGGTTGACTCACGTAAATATGAACGAATGGCTGGCGAAATATGCACCAGCCCAGAAAAACGGCTATCCAGATGTAAGTCAGCAGCATGTAGAAATCGAAATGGAATCATACCTGCTCACCCCTTCGTTCCTGAGGGATACTGTAAGTATGTCTTTTTAAGTTCATTAGCGACACGAGTCAGCGAATACAAGCTTTTCGCTTTATCCCAAGCTGAACGAGAAAGCTCATAACGATAAGCCGGATCGGATATCACCTTCTCTAAAGCGTCAGCAAGAGCAATCTCATCATCAGGACTGACGAGCAGGCCATTCACACCATCTTCAATCTGCTCCGGTATCCCGCCTACATTCGTCCCAACTAAAGCCAAGCAGCTAAGCGCTGCTTCTGCAAACACCGATCCGAAGGCCTCCGCCCGAGAAGGCAGCACGAAAATATCAAAGAAAGGCATAAATTCTTCCGGATGGAGCGTATATCCATAAAAAATCGTTTCATTATAAATTCCTAATTGCTTAGCCATATTTTCCAAATCCGCACGTGAAGGTCCATCTCCAATAATATGCAGTACATATTCATGGCCGCGATTTTTAAGCTCAGCACAGGCCTTGAGTAAAGTATCAATTCCTTTGGCTGGAACTAGACGTGTCACAGTCACTAGCTGTGGTACAGCGTTGTCATGCGGAACTGGCTTAAACCTTTTCTCATCAAAACCATTCGGTATTACACCTATATTAGAAGGATCTAGAATATAAGGCGCCACATACTCTGCAAAAGCTTGCGAAACAGTCATTAACCGATCACTAACATGCTCAAGTTCGCGGTAAAGCGAAACTAGAAACTGATGTTCCAGCCCGCCTTCAGAAATAGCTCCATTAAGAATCAGCTCTCGCTCATAACTAGAATGTAAGGTTTGAATTAACGGAGTATTTGGAAATACTTTTTTCATTGCTAAACCAGCAATTGGATGATGGGAATGGATAAGATCATATGTCTTGCTCATTCGTAGTTTAGTCCACCATAGATAATCACGGTAGGTCTGAATATATTTCTGAACGATCTGACTTTCCCCAAACTGGGTCCAATCAAAGGTCTCGAATATGACTTCTTCATGTCCCTTGTTGCGAATCCGCTTAGGTAACCAGAACAAATCCATCTCCCAGCGGCTTGAACGGAACCTTTCCTGAAGATAAGGGATCATGGATGATACACCACCGGGTTGCTCCGGCGGGAAGAAGAGCGCTTGCAGCAAATTCATATGGTACATCCCCTTTACAATTGCCTTACGTACAGTAAGACTTGGCAATTATGATATAGTTGTGTATATGTAGAATTTCAGGTACGATTACGTTCCCCATACCTTGATTTTATCGGTATAAACATGAAACAGCAACTAAGAAAAAGGAGAATGATCTATGAAGGAAGAACAGCTGCCTGCCTCTTTCACCGCATATATACAAGAAATGCTGGGGCAAGAGGCAAATGCTTTTCTAGAAAGTTATTCAGCACCACGAACGCAGGGACTTCGCTTTAATCCATTGAAAAGCATCTCGGATTCAGGTCAAGTCGCAGTAGAACGCACAGTCTCACAGTTTGATCTGAAACCTATCCCATGGTGCCCTGATGGTTATTATTATGAAGAGCCCGCCCGACCAGGCAGGCACCCTTACCATGCTGCTGGACTATATTATATTCAGGAGCCTTCCGCAATGTCCGCAGCTGAACTGCTGGCACCTAAACCCGGTGAAACCGTCCTCGACCTTGCAGCAGCCCCTGGGGGTAAAACTACGCATATCGCTGGTTTAATGCAAGGACAAGGCCTCTTAATCTCTAATGAAATTCATCCAGAGCGCGCAAAAATTCTTGCAGAGAACGTAGAACGTTTAGGCATTAAGAATACCCTCGTAACCTGTGCAACGCCAGAACAGCTGTCTTCGCGCTTTCCACTTACTTTTGACCGAATTATGCTAGATGCTCCTTGCTCAGGAGAAGGCATGTTTCGAAAAGATCCAAATGCCGTTCAAGAGTGGTCTCCTGACCATGTGGTTATGTGTGCGGCGAGACAATGGGATATCCTGCAGGACGCCTACCTTATGCTTAAGCCCGGAGGTACTCTAGCCTACTCTACTTGCACCTTTAACCGCAAAGAGAATGAGGATACCATTGCCCGATTGACGGATCGTTACCCCGATATGGAACTTCTTACCTGGAAGCGCCTGTGGCCACATTTAAAAAAAGGCGAAGGCCACTTTGTTGCACTCCTACGTAAGCACAGAGTCACCGAAAACGACGTTATCGATGACGCCAAACGCAGCACCAAAAAGCGTCGAAGCAAAAGCAACCCAAAAATTAATTCTTCCGTTCGCGATGCATACCAGTTATTCCAAGACTGGGCCGCGGTAGAGCTTCCTGGTTTCTCATATCAAGGCGTCCCTCTGCTGTTCGGAGAATCCCTTTATTTGCTGCCTGAATCCTTTAATGGTAATTTCCATACTGGACTGCTGGATGGTCTGCGTATTCCACGAGCCGGGCTACATATTGCCCATTTGAAGAAAAATCGGATTGAACCCGCTCACGCCCTTGCGATGGCAATTCAACACACACAAGTAACACGTAGTTATGATCTCAGTAGTGGGGGGCTTGAAATACATGCTTGGCTCCGGGGCGAAAGCTTACCTGTGCCGGTAGAATTACATGGATGGACACTTGTAACTTTAGATGGATTGCCGATAAGTTGGGGCAAAGCAAGTGCAGGCCAACTTAAGAATCATCTTCCAAAAGGACTACGCATCCTAAAAGCCCATATTGACGAGCAATAGGCCATAGACCAGTGCAACAGGCCCTCTTTGGCATATGATGTCATTATCTCAGAAAGCTACGACACCCGCCGCAGCATTGAGAACAAAACATATATTAAGGAGGAATATAACATGGGTGAATTTCGAGGAGGCTTCACTTCGACCAGCTCGATCTTGGTACTTTTCATCTTGCTCGTCATCATTTCCTGTACGTTTTGCGTCTAATACCAATACCGGCTTAATAAGCATTGAAATTAAAGCGGCTGTGTCGTCCTTCTTAGGGCGGTGCGGCCGCTTTATTTCTTTCCGACATAACATCTCCATTTGTTATTCTCGTGAATATTTACCGTTTGAAATCCAGATTTACGAAATAACTGATCTATCTCTTCGTTCTTTGTGTATTGTTTCATGTGATAATTGATTTTATAGATCTCAGAAATAATAACAAAGGTACCGCCTACCTTTAGCACCCTAGACACTTCACTTATATCATGTTCAAGATCCTGCCAGCTTAAGAATCATCTTCCCAAAGGACTACGCATCCTAAAAACCCATATTGACGAGCAATAGGCCATAGACCAGTGCAATAGGCCCTCTTTGGCATATGATGTCATTATCTCAGAAAGCTGCGACACCCGCCGCAGCATTGAGAACAAGACATATATTAAGGAGGAATATAACATGGGTGAATTTCGAGGAGGCTTCACTTCGACCGGCTCGATCTTGGTACTTTTCATCTTGCTCGTCATCATTTCCTGTACGTTGTGCGTTTAATACCAATCCGGCTTAATAAGCATTGAAATTAAAGCGGCTGTGTCGTCCTTCTTAGGGCGGTGCGGCCGCTTTATTTCTTTCCGACATAACATCTCCATTTGCTATTCTCGTGAATCTTTACCGTTTGAAATCCAGATTTACGAAATAACTGATCTATCTCTTCGTTCTTTTCTTTGTGTATTGTTCATGTGATAATTGATTTTATAGATCTCAGAAATAATAACAAACGTTCCGCATGCCTTCAGCACCCTAAACACTTCACTTACATCCTGTTCAAGATCGGGCCAGAAGTGAAAAATCCATCGTTGAAGGGTAACGCCGATACATCTCCTCGACTAATCTTCACCCTCTACAGAGTCAGTGAATTTGTCTTGGGAAATTCCTTGAATATTCTGCTCCCCAATCAATGGGCTATACCAGCAGCCTGATCACTTGATATATGTTCCGTAAGATTTTCAGCTGTAACTACCCACTTCTCTACTTGATACTCTATTTTATGAATACTTGTATATGAAGCCGCGAAATGATCATTCTTATTGGTCCACGGTATCCCTTTTAAAATATGGTATATAACATTAATTACACCACCATGAGTGACTACAATTACATTTTCTTTTGGATCAGTACTCTCCAGTTCATTACATAGTTTCGAGAAACTTATACTTATTCGCGTAAAAAACTCCTGTGGGCTCTCTCCTCCTGGAAATCTTTCATCCATTCTTAAAGCCGAGAAATAGAGACCCGGGTATCGTTCATTTGCAATTTCATGGGGCATTCCCGCGATTACACCATTGTTCGTTTCTCTGCAATTCGGACTGCTTTCAACACGCAAGCTAAGCGCTCTGGCGATCTCATTTGCTGTATCTAACGCACGCTGCAAATCACTGCTAAGGATACGAGTAATTTTATAGCTAGTTTGATTCTCCTTAAGATAACAACCAAGCCGTTCGGCTTGTCTATACCCCTCTACTACAAGTCCTCGTTGACTCCAACCACCACGATAGCCCTCATCATCTATACCATGCCTTATAAAATATATAGCCATTGATTGTATACCTCCAAAAAAAGATTGTTATACATTTCCACCCTTTTACTCCTCTATTTTTCTAAAGTATCCTATTCGGCCGAAACTAAAAAAAGCTACCGGGTAATCGGAGCCTTTTTTAGCTGAGCCTAGTGATTATTTGCATTAAACTTCGAAAACGCTTGTTTTTATGACTTTTGAGCCAAGCATACATATCATCATAAATGCCTGGAGGCTCAGCTCCAACAACTAATCGAAAGTTGCTCCGCAGTGGAGGATGAAACTGAGCCCATTATGATACAATTTTTAGAAAACAATCTTGATCTAGATAAGCTGAGTAAAGATATATCTGTGCAATTTTTAAGTTCGGCGACTGTCGGAGTGATTGAATGGTGGTTTACACATAGTAATCCTTGCTCTGCAAAAGAGATCACTGAAAAGTTATGGTCAATGCTCGATCTGAATCTGCAAATGATCCATTCTCAAGCTTGAAAATATTATCATGTTATCCCACATCCATCTCATAAATGGAGCTGATGATCTTTTCAATTTGGATCTCCTTAATGGATATATCAAGGATCTCTACCTTTTCGCTAAGAATATGCAGAAACTCACCCATTTTACACTGCTCGGTATCGATCTCTAATTCCACTTCGTAATCCGATATTCTTTCCGATATCAGAGTCCCAGGCAGACTAATATCTCCAATAGTTGTGGCGGCTGAAAGCCTAACTACTTTTTTTGCGCCCAGATGCAGTCGAAGTTCAGAGAACTTATCGTCATATACTTTTTTACCTTGATGAATTATAAGTACTCTTTGAACCAAGCGCTCCACATCTTCCAAGTCATGTGTCGTCAGAATAAATGTGGTACCTTCCTGATTCATTTGCTTAATAAATTCTCTGATTCTTTGTTTAGCTATCACATCCAGCCCGATCGTCGGCTCATCCAAAAAAACCACAGGTGGTGAATGAAGCATCGCCATAATAAACTCGCATTTCATTCGTTCTCCCAGGGAAAGGGTGCGCGTAGGTTTAGTGATAATATCGCCAATCTCAAACATGTTTACAAATCGGTCTAGTCTTGTACGAAAGTCGTTCGTAGGAATATCATAGATTTCCTTGTTCATATAAAAGCTATCCAAAGGAGGAATGTCCCATATTAACTGCGATTTCTGTCCGAACAGTACTCCGATTTGTTTTACATACTGATTTTTCTGCTTATGAGGGTTGTACCCAAGAACATTTATTTCGCCCGATGTAGGATAGAGAACGCCCGTCAGCATTTTAATAGTTGTAGATTTTCCCGCTCCGTTTGGACCCAGAATGCCAATGATTTCTCCTTTTCCAACACTGAACGAAAGATCTTCTACAGAGGTAATTATCGATTTTTCACGGTGAAACAGACTTTTAAATACGCTTTTTGCATCTTGTCCACGGTGATAGGTTTCATATTGCTTGGTTAAGTTCTTGACGGTAATAATATCCAATGTAATTCTCCTTCTTAGATCTAAACTAATCTTTTATCCTCCGGCGCTTTTATAACTGCGAAGCATGTACGTATAGAGCCAAATTCCGAAGGCAGCAAATAACACACACGGGATAATCGCTATAAAAAAATAGGCTTCCCATCGTCCAATCAGTGTTGATGCTGGAAAGTAGGCAATCATGGAAACCGGAAAAAGAAAAGAACTCACGGCTACGACTGCTTTAGGAAAAATAGTCCCTGGATAACGTCCAAAAGACTTAATGCTCTCAAACATCTCCGGTAAGCGGGAATTCGCTACCCATTTGAAGGAAATCGCTGCAACGATGAGCGACACACCGAACATGACCAGCAGCCCTGCTCCAAACAACAACAGGAATAACAACCAAGAGCTGAAAGTCACCCCTTCGATTCCACTAAGAGCGTACCCGAACATAATTATCCCACCACCCAAAAGCCCAATACTTTCGAATTCAAAAGATCTGGCCAACAGTAAAAATAAGCTCGAGGTCGGTTTAATTAATACCACTTCCAGAGTACCCTCGACTACATGGGACATCGTATTCCACATAATTCCGTTAAAAAAAATCCCGGCACAAGCCGTAGACAGAATAAAAACGGATTGAATTAATAGCGCCTCTTGAAAGGTCCATCCTTCAAATGAAGCATTCGAATTATAAATGAATACCGTTACTAGAGGAAACAACACATTCCCTATGAGCATGATAAGGCTATTAAGAATAAAATTAACGCGATAAGTGATAGCAGAAGCAATATTCGCCTTCATACAAGTTTTGTATATTAGATACATACGTTTCATGCGCCCACCCCCGTAAAATGCTTAAGCGATACCGCATACAGCACCCGGCAGACTATTCCGGCAACAATAACGGCTATGAACTGTAACAACAAAACTTGAGGAATAGGTAAGGTTATATCAGCTAAAGTATAGCTACCAGTATAGACCATTGCAGGAAGAAAGGTCGTATATTGAAACGGTAAGAAAAAGGAAGCCATCTGTAAGGATTTTGGAAAAAAGACTAATGGAATCAGCGATCCTGAGAATATCCCCTCGCAAAGACTGAAAAAGTTACGAATACTGGAGGATTGAACCATCCAAAAGGCGACCATTCCAATACTATAATGGATGAAAAAGTTCATCATAAACGCCATTGCAATCGAAAGCATTGCGTATAATAAATTTGCGGGCAAAACATCGATATGAAAAATAAAGAAAAAAATCATAAAGCAGGGTATAAATTCAAATAGAAGCCCAAGTACCCTATGCCCCGCCTTCTGAGATAAAGCAAAGAACATATGATTCATTGGTCTTAACGAGAAGGTAATGAACTTCCCTGTGCGAATGAGCATTTGTAAATTCCAATCGGCAAAATCCATGGTCAAGTAGTTGATCAACATCGTGGCACAAAAATAAGAGAGCATCTGAGAGAGCGACATCCCGTTAATAGAGGATTCCCCGCTATAAACAGCGCTCCATATATAATACTGTACTAAAAAATATACCGGGCCTACAAAAATAGAAACCATCGAATGCGTTCTGTACGCACTCCATTCCTTATAAGTAACAAAAGCAACCGCTCTCATCACGCGAAAGCGGTGCTTTATCTTCTCAAACATAAGTCACATCCTGCCTATCTTTGATCTCTCACAACAACTAACCTTTTTCTTATTCGAGTCCAGACCAGATCACATTGTTTGTGCCGAAAATAGCTCTACCGTCCCATATATGGTTATGAAAAGGGATATACCAAACGGCAACCAGCTTTTCTACCGGGTCAATGACCAAGGAACAAGATCCCCATCCTTCGTGAAAAAAAGTGCCTTCAGAGTAAGAAGTACTAACATTATAGCGAAGATCAGGCCCAAGACCGTAGGGTCTATCTACTCCTCCATCTCCCCATGCGTAGTTTGGAAGCTTCTCAGAATTGAACCGCTTGGTCATTTTCTGAACAGCCATTCGGCTTAAGATATGACTTCCTTCATATTCCCCTTGGTTAAGCAGCATGATCCCGAACTTTTGTAGATCATTAACGGTTGAATACATTCCCCCACCAGTCCCGGGAGTTTTAATTTCCTCATCAGATTTTCTTTCTTCATCCGTTATTTCCCCTGTTTGAAGTTTCTGAAGATATTCCTTGGCTTCTTCTGAACGAATGGCGATCCTGCCAGCTTTCTCAGGCGGTATATCAAAGAAAGTATCTGTCATGCCTAACGGTTTCACAATGTTGTTCATTATGTAATCTTCTGCAAAAACACCTGTTATTTTCTCGATAATTGCACCAAGAACCACGTATCCGAATGATGAATACATCCATTGCGTACCTACCGGAAAACGAATGCCATAGGAAAGTCCAGCTTTAATCCAGTTTTCTTTTCCAAGCTCTGATTCATAAATATACCACCAAGCACTTTTATAGTAGGTATCACTTATAGTGCCATGATCAGGTGCGATACCGGAGGTATGAGTCAGTAAATGAGCAATTGTAATCGGCTTAAAAGGTTCTGCATCAAACTCCGGTAGAATAGAACTAACAGGCTGCCCCATGAAAATCTTACCGTCATCCGCAAGCTGCCAGATCGCTGTCGCCGTAAAGAGTTTAGTAATTGAAGCGATCCGAAAGATTGTATCTGTTTTCATTTCTTGTGTGCTATCTTCTTCGTAACTGAAGCGTCCCCCCGCTCCATTAGCAAATATTTTTCCATAACGACTAAGAGAATAGATATAACCATCAGCCACTTTCTGATCACAGAGATCCTCATAAAAATGATTAAGTGCCTCTAAACGGTCCTCCCTGTAATTCGCTTCATTCAACTTGCTAAGCTCTGTGGATGATAACATTATTCGCACTCCCCCTTATTATTCCAATAAAATACATGATAGCATAAATATCTTGCAATAAAACCCAAATAATTGAAAGGGTAATTTTACATTTAACTATTTTATACTGCTCTAATAATTTTGTAACAGCAATGCTGTAGTCTCGTTAACGGTTTGTCGTTAGAGATTTAACTAGTGCCATTCCGCTAACCAGACCGAATACTACACCATCATGTAGGGTTGCAAATTTGTAGATCTCTATATTCGAAATGTTAAAATACATTACTAAAATTGGATAAATAAGCAGAATAAAACTTGGAAGAAACACAATAAACAATAGCGGCCAATTGACAACAAATGCTTTAGGTAATCCTTCTAATAACGCCAGATACATCCCATAGACAAAAGGGACAATAGCCATGATCCACACAGTATTTTCTAATTGATAGTTCTTTTGTGCCTCTTCAGTGTAATGACTAATTAGCGAGTTTCCATAATGTAATAAGAGCGCCCCCACTATGATCCAGACAAGATAATATAAAAGTTTTGAATTCCGCATCTTCATGAAATCACTCCGTTTCTTTTTATAGGATTCTTTAAAATATCTTTAATTAACTTACCATATAATCCATATTTCGGATATCGCATTAAAGTAAACTTACCCTAACTAAAAAGGCTACCTCTCGGCAGCCCTTTGTAAATTCTCTACAACTCTAATTGAATTTCGGCTCCTCTGGAGGGTAAGCTTATCTGCGTGGCATGGTGACGCCAGCCTTGCTATTATATTTTTCCGTAGCTTCCTTGATGACATCGTTGCCGCCCTTAGAAAGCCACTCTTCCACAACCTTCGGCCAGTCGCTGATAGGCTCCTTGCCATATACCATCTTTACCATGTGCGTCAGTAGTACCGGAGGAGCCGTGTCCGAGTTAGGTGCAATGTCCGGATTCTTTACCAAGGCATCTAGCCGCGGGTCGAACTGAATTCCGTCACGGCCTTCGTTAGCCAGAATGGTATCATATACATTTATCAGGCTTCTGCCTTCTTCTGTCATGTTAAGAACACCCTTGTTATAAGTAGTATCCTGAACCATCCAGAGGAAAGACTGACGGTAACGCTCCTCATCTATAGCGGCGGAATCCGTAGGCGAAGTGTATACGATTTTACCGTTCTCTTCCTTGTAGGTTTCGTCCTTGATCCCAAAGGTAAAGAAGGTTTCCGCTTCTTCGCTCAGCATCCAGTCAAAAAATTTCACGATATCCGCAGCATTCTTCGTACCTTCCTTGATAAAGTAGGTGCGCGTGGCGGAGCCGTACAAGTAGGAGCCTCCTTTTCCATCAGGTCCAACTGGCGAAGGAATAATCTCCAGCTTGGCGGATGGCGTCGTAGCCTTCAATTGCTGCTCCCACTGCAGAAGCTCGTTGGCATTCATCGTCCACATGCCCGCTTTGCCTGAGAGAATCGCATTTTTGTAATTGGTCGGGTTGATGGTGGCGAATTCCTTGTTGATCAAACCCTCAGTATACATGGTGTTGTAGGTTTGTAACGCCTTCATCATATTTTCGCTGTCCATAAACTTCGGCTGAACCTGGCCGTTTACTTCCTCGAACATAGTCAGGTACGGAAAAACATCATAAGCGCCAAAGAAAGCGTCCGCATATTTGAAATCTTGACGGCCCATGTACGGGTTCTCTATCCCCAGCTTTTTGAAGGCACGCAATACAGTCAAGTACTCATCGACCGTTTTTGGAACCTGCAATCCGGTTTGATCCAGCAGGTCCTTGCGAATCCAAGTCGCCCGGCGGGATGGATTGGACAGAAACTCCGGTATTGCGTAGATTTTTCCTTGATAGGTGACGTTCTCCCACGCTTCCTTCGGTATTACTTTCAACAGATTCTGGCCGTTTTGCTGCAGCAGATCATCCAAGGGCATGAACACGCCAGCTTCAACGGAACCAGCCATTTCCTTGCCATTTACACCGCCCGAGCCTTGAACGACATCCGGAATATCATTAGTGGCGAACATCTGCACCATTTTCTGCTCGAACTCTTTATGAGGAACCAACACAATGTCCAAGTCGGTGTTTGTCATTTCCTCCAGCTTTTTCACCCATTTGTCCTTATTCAAGTCGGGTGATTTCTCAACATAGTTAAAAGCCAGCGTCCGCATCGAGATCGAGAATTCAGTTTTCTGCGGCGTATTTGACGCGCCTCCGGCAGTCTCTTCTTTGTCCTTGTTCGAGCAACCTGCAATAACGGTAGCGCCCATTACGGTAGCCAGACAGATGCCGATCCATTTTTTCATAATATAACCCTCTCCTTGTACAATGGGGTGTCATACGTAAAATGAAGATATTTTAGGATTAATAAGCTTTTGGAATCTCAACCCGGTGGGTAACCCCCTGATTCGTAAAATAGACATGAACCCCATGGTCCTGATCGTCCATAAAGTACGATACGTAATCCCGGCTTCCTGATTTTTGGGGAATTAGAAGAGTCACGATCCGATGACTTATAGCCTCTTGAGTAGTTGCAGTCAAATGCCAATGCTCTGGCAGCCCTTCCCATTCCTTGGGATCTACATCGGTAAATTGATTGTTCTGTCTAAGTGCCATTTCTCCCGAGGAACTATAGACAAATCTGCCCTCCATTTGAGCTTTTTTACCCTTTACTTTAAAAGATTGATCCTTCAACTTCATGGGATACAGCGTATGAAACAGCCAATCCAATTTACCCGGACGTTCCAGATCGACACTATCTGTAATAACAAAGTAAGCGCTATCAAAGAAGAATATTTCCCGCACATATCGCTTGATATAGGGTACATTCTCGCGGTAGGCTTCGGTGGCATCCATTTGCGTGTAGTTGATCCCAGGCGTACTGTACGCTTTCAACACCTTGCCGTAGGCTGCCATGTTCTTCGACTTGTCCGTGCCAGCATATTGGCCTTTGCCATCAATAAGAATTACGTTCTTGGAGCGGGTCTGCCTGCGCCACTGCATATGCATCGTACTGTTGAATGCAACATAATAGCCGCTTTCAATCGCCAAAGGCTCGCCGAAGGCATGCAGCAGGAAGGCGTTTTGATCCCCATGGCTATGGCTTACGGAGCCGTAACGGCTGCTCTTGGCCAACAGCATGATATGTTCCTGCGGGTCCTCCATCCGATGATGCATGGCGACCCATCCCACATCCTGAAACCACTTCAGAGGTTCTGCAGCCACCGGTGGCTCTGAAGAAATCTGCGGATAATCCGTGCGATAAACCATCTCATCGAAGTGGAAATCCCACCAGCCGTAGTTATAAAAGATCATCTGGGTATCAGGGTTCAGTTCCTTAGTTTGCTCAAAATACCACTGGTACTGCCCATTTCCGGTTAAAGCGGCGAATTGGCGGATATTGAAGCCCGTCTTGAGATTGACCGGATCTCCCAGTGACGATTGATCGCCGAAGCTGGCTCTCACGGTATCCGGACTGAAGCAATAGAGCGGAAAGTCACCGGTTTTGCGAAAGAAAGGACGGTCATAGAAATTGATTGCTATATATTTGCGAATTAGATTGAGCGCCTCCGTAACGAATGCCATCTGAGTGGTCCAATACATCGGACCTTCGGCCCACCCTCCATCTTTGCCACCCCATGGGGTATACATGGCGGAGAAATACTCCAGCGTATAATCAAGCCACTCCTGCGCCTTCTCCTCCTCGCCCAACATGGAAATACAACAGGGAACGAGCACAGAGGACAAAGAGCGGATAGCATGGCTGTCATAAGGAACTTGATGGATACGGGAACGTTCGATGACATGGAAAGCGATCTGCCCGGTTCTTCGCAGTAGCGCCTGCCTTACCTTAAGGCGTTCTTCTTCCGTCAGAGAGCCGTGAAGCCAATCATAGCCCCATGCCAACGCTCCGGCTATACGAAAAGAGCATTCGTCATTGTAATCCCGGCTGGTGGTACCATCCGTGTTCCAGCTAGCAGCATGAAGCAGCCACTCTTTAGCTTTGGCGATAAGCACCTCGTCCTCCAGCACAACTCCAGCTATTGCAAGATGCCGGACAGCATAGAAAACTTCCTGGCAGTCCATATACATCTGCCGCCATAGTTTGGCGACACGCTTATTATCTGGATACGGCGCAGGCTCGGGAATAAGCTCGCGCTCCGTCCAGGGTAGAACGGAATACTTCAGGAAGTCATCCCAACCAGTTGAAATGGGGTCTTGACGGACAACTTCCCGGTAAGACAGAAGTTGCTCCGCTTGAAGCCAAAGCCGCGGATGGTTTGCGGAAGCAGCTGAGTATCGTTCTGTTCGGGAAGGCAGTGGCGTTAGCGGCAAGTTATCCTCCACCACAAAAGCTCTTACTTTACTCCATTCGGAACGGATATCATTCTCCCCGATAAGACTGTATCGCCAATAATACGAGCCGGGTGCCAACGGCTTATCCGGGGTGAACAAATTATAGGGAATTCGACTGTAGGTCAACGTACCTTCAGGTTCAAATTCAGTGTTTAAAGAGATTTGCAGCTCATACATACTCTCTTCCAGACATGCAGGCATCCAAGTAAACCGCGGAGGATTCTCTCCAACATCTGTATGTTCATCTGGCCCATATGACAGGTCGAGTACGCCGCTGGTAGGTTGAAATAAAGGTTCTAACATCTCTACTCCTCCGTATTCCGGGACTTTTCCTGAATCAGTCCCGCTTTAGGGTCAAGGCAGTAGACCACTACTTGCCCAGTTGTTGCTATTTGGATTCGGGGCGGTTCGCCCACCTGGCTCACTAGCTTCAGTACAGCAGGTTCGTGACCGTCCCGATAAACCGAAATAAAATCAACCGACGGACCTTTGTGCCGAAGCATAATGCCTCGTAGTAATCTACCCGGGTCTTCGGCAATACCCGGTGTGCGGATTTCATGCATAATGGAGCCGGGCGCAAGTAGAGTACTCGTGGATACTTCATACTCCCGGCCGGTGCTCACTCCCTCATAACGGATATTCCACTCCGTATTTAACGTACAATCTGTCTCATTTTTCATTGCGTACAGTACTTCTACTGAGCCATAGCCCGCTTCCAGTCCGAGGACTGTCGGAGAGTCCGTCTGGACACGATGAGGGTCGACCGGTAACAGCAAATGTCCTGTCGGATGAAACCATAGGTCTACTTCCTGATCCCGTTCCGTCACCTGCTTAACATGAAACCAATCCAACAGCCAACCGTCGGTCAATACAAGATGCCTGTCTAGAACAGCCCCTTCATAGGCGCCGTCCGAACGAATCCACAAGTACGTAGCGTTGCTTTCCTGACGGAACTGACAGCAGCATCCGGTATGTGGAGCTTGGGAGAGACCTCCGATGGTGACCGTGTTATGACTCACGGTTTCGGAATACCATTCCTTGCGCAAAACAGATCCGTAAGGAACCATACCCAGCTCGGGAGCAACCTCCCCCCATCGGTGCATAATCGTGATATGAAGCTTGTCAAAATGCCCATGTGATCCGCCATGCTCTCCGAAATCTGCCAGAACGGACAGCGGATTGCCCGGGTGGCGGAGCACGGCGAATCCAGAATCCGGCAGCAGGATAGAGTCCCTCACCCTGTAACTGGACTGAAGCTCCTTACTCTCACCTGCTCCATACAGCACTGCCTCCAGACCCGTCTGTAATCCCTGCCCGTATAGATACCTATAAGCATTCGCCAGTATTGGCTGGAAATTGAGATCTTTGTAAACCGCACATCCTATTTCAAACACTTCAGCAATTTCTCGGGCGAAAGGAACGCGCGCATAAGGACCATCATGTACGGCTGGAAGCTCCCCGTTATCGCCGCTAAGCTCTACCAGCAACTGAAACATGCCACGGATGGATTGTCCTTGATCACCTTTGGCCTCATAGAGATCAACTCCGAAGCGCCCAGCCATCTCGGCTGTTATGAGATAAGCCCGCAATACAAAAATATGGTAGTACGTGCTGCCTTCAAATTCAAAGCCATCTGGCTTAACGCCAATGGACAGATGATGATAGAATCCGCCTTCTCCCTCCAGCAAAGAAGCAAGCTTTTCTCTGGTGTCTTTGGCGGCATATACACAAGCCAGGCTAGCGTTCAGCCATGCGGTATAATTGTTCTCTGCATTCTTCTTCTCATAAATGAGGATGTGGCGGTATTGCTCCATACTCTCCTCCAGCATCGTGAAGAACACTTGCAGCTTTACCTCTTCCTCCTCAGTGAACGTTACTCCATCATCCACAAGAAGCAGATAGGCCCGAATAAGCGTGGTGGACCAGATAGCCTCTGTCAGCGCCTGATGAAAGGCACGGCCACTAAGCATCCAGGGTTGGGCATCGGGATGAACCGGATACAAGGGGAACTGCTCTGCATAACCGACAAGAATCTTCCGGGCTAACCTGCTATAGAATTCTTCTCCGTCTGCGGCGAATACCGCGGCAGCTTGCAGGGCGTATCGTGCCATCGCCTGATGCCGGTATACCAGCCACGCTCCCCGGTAGGGTTCACCTTCCAGCTTGCAGCCCTTCGAGCAAGAAAAGACAACCGCATCTTGCTCCATAGCATCAAAGATTAGCTCAGTATGATGCTGGGGACATACATATTGGTGCCACCAGCCACCCGGTTCTGTCGGGAGCAGAATCTCTTCGCTCCGTAAGGGATGTAGCTCCATTTTCAATTTATCCACCTCAAGACCAACCCAGGAAAAAGTATCTGCTTTCTCCTTAAGGTTCATCATCGCATGAACAAACCTCCGTTAATTTCAATAATTTCGCCTGTCAGATAATCCGACAGCTCTGAAGCGAGGAAGAGTGCCACATTACTCACATCCTGTGGAGCACCTTCCCGGCCCAGCGGAATCTTCGCAATCGTTGCCTGTCTTGCCGCATCCGCAGTAAAGGTTGCATGGAAAGCGGTCTGACCGATAAATCCAGGAGAGATAGCGTTTACATTAATTCCGTGAGGACTCAGCTCTTTGGCAAGTCCCTTGGTATAAGACCATACTGCAGCTTTACCTGCTGCATAAACGGAAGCCCCCGGTCCGCCGCCGTCATGAGCCGCGAGGGAAGATACATTGATGATTTTCCCGCTTTTCTTGGCAATCATTCCTGCTGCTACAGCTTTGCAGGCAAACACGCATGATTTAAAATTGACGTCCATTACCTTATTGTAATGTTCTTCGTTCATTTCAATATTGGGGACCCGTTTGATCATACCGCCCGCATTGTTGACGAGGATATCAATGGTTCCGCCAAAATGCTCCTCAATTTCCTTGACCATATTGTCCAATTGGGCAGGACTTGTTGCGTCTGCCTGAAAAGCATAAGCTTCTCCTCCGGCCTGACAGATCGCGTCGACCGTCTCCTCCGCAGAACCAAGCAAATAGTTTACAGCCACTTTGGCGCCGGAAGCAGCCAAGGTCTGTAAGATTTGCCGGCCTATCCCTGCATTGGACCCTGTAACAAGCGCAATTTTACCCGTTAAGTCAATTTTCATGTGCCTATTTCACTCCTAGTAGTAGTTTTTTCTGAAAACATCTATTTTCTCACTCCGCAGGCATGGATAAGATCAGCCGGGTTCCCTCATTCTCCACGCTTTCGACACTTAACCCGTATAGTTCACCGAACACCATTTGAATTCTCCGGTGCACGTTCATGAGCCCGATTCCACCTCTATGATAGAAGGAGTCTCCTTCCGTATCCGCCAGCTGATTCAGATTCAGCTTCTCACGAAGTTTAACAAGCCGTTCACGGGACATCCCAACTCCGTTATCCTCTACAAGAACTAGAAACCGGTCTCCCTCTATTCTGGCGTCGATTCGAATATAGTGCCTGTCTTCAATTCCCTCGGGAAACGCATGCTGAAAAATATTTTCGATCAAGGGCTGAAGTGTAAGCCTGACCATCTTAGCCAGTAGCAGCGTCGGTGGAATCACAACGTCGATTTCGAACTCCCTGCCGATCCGGTGCTTGAGAATCGTCATATAGCTCAGTACATGATTAAGCTCATTGGCAATCGTAATTTCCTCCAGATTGGTTTGAATGGAGTAGCGAAGCATGAATGCCATGGCCTCCACTATTTCTGTGATTTCATCCGAATCCTGAACAACCGCGTAACATTTAATAGTCTCTAATGTGTTATATAGATAGTGCGGATTAATCTGCAGCTGGAGTGCCTGGAATTCAGCTTGATGACGCTCCAGGGCCTCCTTCTGGGTTGTAAGCTCAGCTTCGTATACCCGCTCTATCATTTCAGACAGCCGGGTCACCATAAGATTGTAGCTGCGCATTAATCCCCCCAGCTCATCCTGACGGCCGTTCATCTCAAGCCTGCGCCACTTGCCTTTTTCCGTCTCCCTCATGCCCTCCTTAAGAATCAGGATCGGCTTCGTGATGGATCGTCCGAACCAGATAGCAAGCAATAGTGTGCCAACAAGCGTAAGAGCTCCCACCACCAGCGTGGTCGTACGAATGGTGGAAATAGGCTTGCGCAGCTCGCTAACTGGTATGGATACTACAAGCTGCCATTTGGAATATTCGGATTTTCTAGACACGAACAAATACTCTTTCCCGCCTACCTTTTCCACGACAGAGTCATTTGGGTGTTGAAATACGTTCTGAATTTGCTCAGCAGATAACCCAGGATGGTTCTTATTCCCTTCCGCCCTATAGAGGAGTTTGCTGAATTCGTCCATGATAAAGTAGGATCCGCCCTGTCCCAGATCAAGAGGTTCCCATATGCGGGCCAGATCCTCTGCCTTGAATTCAATGGCCACTATACCTTTGGGACGATAGGAAGAGACCCCTCTGATTCGGCGGACCATCGTAATAATGTTCTTATCCCCTTCATTCATCACATTCGTGTTGAGAATGGTGATGCGGCCGCTCTCCGGCGTATGTTCGTTTAAGAAACGATAGCGTTCCTGGGGATGAAACTGCAGGCTATATGCTTGATAGGAGTTATCATCGCTAATGGCCTTGCCGTGTTCACCGATCACGTACATCAGATTAATCTGGGGATACAGAATAAACAAAGAACGAAACAAATACTTCTGTATGTCATTCGTATATTGATAGTAGGAGAAGCTATCCTCCGGGTCCATATCCAGGAACTCTTTGACTTGATTGTAGGACAGGATGGAGTCGCTGGCCTTTTCATAATTTTGCAAATACAGATCTGTTTGATAGGACGCGCTTCGGATGACTTGGGCAATGGACTTCTCTGAAGATTTATCCAGCTCAGCCGAAGCCTGAAAATAGGAGATAAATCCAACCATGGACAAGGATAGAAGTATGACGGTCAAAAAAGAGGCAAACAACTTGTTCGACAGACTTTTTCTCATCAATCTATTCCCAGCTGGTTGCGATACTCAGAAGGAGCCAACCCGGTGAACTTCTTAAATGTCTTCGTAAAATGAGGATGGTCTGCATACCCGACCTCATAGGAAATATCGGTGATCCGAAAGCTTGCATCGGCAAGCAACCTTTTGGCCTTCTCCATCCTGCGTTTGATGCGGTAATGTACAAAGGTCTCTCCCGTCGAGTGTTTAAACATCTGGCTGAAGTAAGAGGCATTTAGACCAAGTACTTCCGCCACCTCCTCCAGCGATACTTCCTGGGCGAGATGCTTTTCGATGAATGCTTTAGCTTCCTCTATCGGATCCTTCGCTTTACCCTTTCGCTTTCTACGAAGCTCTTCCAATATAGCTGTTGACGCTTCTGCGAAGCAGTGGAATAACTGTTCAGGTCCAGCTGCTGCGGACAAGTCTAGCACGCTTTTACCGGGTATGACCGAATTGACAAGGAGCTTCTTCACGAGCAAGGCGTAGCCCTCTTCCAGAAGCTCTTTTTGCTGACTTCGGCTCATCCTGCGCTGGAGGAAGTCAGTTTCCCATTCCTGTAGTACAAGGTACAATCTCTCTTTATCCAAGGTCCAGATGGCATCATCCATACGCATGACCCATTCATCGAGCTTAGCGATAGAAACAAAACTCTCCAGCTTCTTTCTATTCGCTTCCAGTTTGGCGATCACATTTTGAAGGTTCCCTTTGCTCACGGGCTTCAGGAGATATTCTTTCACTCCATAGGACACGCATTGGCGGGCGTATTCAAAATCCCCGTAACCTGAGATAACAACGGTTTGAATATCCGTCTCCATCTCCGACAATCGCCGGCATAACTCCAGTCCGTCTACTTTGGGCATACGGATATCTGTAAATAGAAAATCCGGCTGTTCCTCCATAATGAGCTGAATTGCCTCTTCGCCATTCTGAGCCAGCTTGATATTATACGGATGCTCGCTGCATTGCTGGATCATGATAGACAGTCCCTTTCGAATCATGGGCTCGTCGTCTACGATTAATACACATCTCATCCATGGATACCACCTTCCGATTCGTCTCGCTTAACGCGTCCTATTCTACCACACTATATTAGATCAGGATTTGACGGATCCGACCATCATTCCTTTAACAAAATGGCGTTGAAGAAACGGATAAATCATGATAATCGGAATAGTAGCAACAATGATAACAGCCATTTTGATACCTTCAGGTGAAGTATGAGCCAAAGAACTATAAACTGAGGAAGCCGGGTCAATGCTGATATCATCCGTCTCGAAGAGCTTCTTCAGCATCACTTGCAGAGGCCATAAGGCCGGCTTGTTGATATAATACAGAGCGCTCATGTACGTATTCCAGTGTCCGACGGCGTAGAAAATCCCCAATGAGGCCATTACCGGTTTGGACAACGGCAGTACCATATTGATGATGATCCGCAGCTCGCCACACCCGTCGATTCTGGAGGAATCTATCAGCTCCTGAGGGAGCTGCATAAAGAAACTTCTCATCACGAAAAAGTTAAAAGCGCTGATCGCGCCCGGTATCATGAGTGCCCACAGGGAGTTCATAAGCCCTAAATTTTTGATCAGGATAAAGTTCGGAATAAGAGGGGCGCTGAATACCATAGTGAACAATACCATCATGACGATGTATTTGCGTCCTACAAATTCCGGTCGCGACACCGGATAAGCGAGAGATGCTGTCGCAATCAGATTGATGGCGGTGCCCAGTACCGTAATATAGACAGAGACACCAAACGCTCGCCAAATGGCATGATCGCTGAAAACGTACTGGTAATTAATCGCTGTGAATTCCTTTGGCAGCAAACCTACACTGCCATTAATAATTGCTTCAGAGCTGCTAAAAGACTGGGCAATCACATTCAGAAACGGCAGAAACATAGCCAAAGCTAGGGCGGTCAGAAACAAAAGATTGAACACATTAAATAGATTCTGGCCGCGAGTATAGCGTACTCTCATCATCCCTACCTCCATAAAGAGCGATTAATACAGCGATTCACCGGTTGTTTTTTTGCTCAAAATGTTGCCGATGAGCACCAGAATGAGTCCAACTACCGACTTGAATAGCCCCACTGCTGTTGTATAACTGTATTGCTGAGACAGCAGCCCCGCCTTATAGATATAAGTGTCCAGAATCTCCCCGTTCCCGGTATTAAGCGCGTTCAGGAATACCCATACCCGCTCGAAGCCAAGATCAAGAAATCTCCCGATATGGAGAAGGAACAAAATCATAATTGTCGGTATCAGAGACGGCAGCGTAATGGCTAAGGTTTGTTTCCAGCGTCCGGCTCCGTCTACTTCAGCAGCCTCGTAAAGATCTGGGTTTATTCCTGCCAACGCGGCTAAATAAATGATGGTACCGTACCCGGAATCTCTCCAAATACCGGAACTGATCAAAATCGTGCGGATGTATGAATTTTCACCAAGAAAATAAATCGGTTCAAAGCCGAAGGTTTGTAAAACTTGATTCACAATCCCCGTTCCAGGAGAGAGGATGCCCAAGGCGATGCCGCTGACAATTACCCAGGATAGGAAATGGGGCATATAAACCACCGTTTGCAAAAACCGTTTGTAAAACACAAGCCGTAGTTCATTTAACAGGAGCGCAAGCAATATCGGAGCCGGAAAGGCAAATAAGAGATCATACAAACCTAGCAGGATCGTATTGCTTAAGATTCTTCCGAAATCCTGGTATTGAAACATGGTCCTAAAGTGCTCAAGTCCCACCCATTCACTGCCTGTAAAGCCTTTAAAAATATTGTAGTTCTGAAACGCAATCACTGAACCAGCCAACGGAAAATACTTGAAAATGATAAAGTACAAAATCCCGGGAATCGCGATCACATAAAGCGCTCTGAATTTCCACATGTTTGAAAACAGAGACCTTCTCGTATCGGCTTTGTAGTTAATAAGGTCAATCCCGGTTAACTTAGCCTTCATAACCATTTCCTATAGGTCCTTTTTTCAGCAGGTTCGCCGGAGCATTCTCATCTAAGGGAATTTCTTGAAATTCGATGGTAATAAACCGTTCCTCCCGTTCAATAATTCGGGATAGCTCCCGCGTGAATACAGTAACGATCTCCTCCTTCTGCTCACTCGTTCGGCCTTCGTACATCCTAATCTCAATATGTGGCATCAGCTTTCCTCCATTTCCTCGAATAGTGATTGAATCTAACCTCATTCTAGCTACAATAAAGCGCTTGCAATATGGAGTTTCTATGAGTGAGCTTGTGTTTTCTTTAGGGTATATTTGGTAACGGCCAACCCTCTACTACCACATGATCATTTTTGAAATAAAAAGCGGCATTTCCCCTACCGTAACTAGGGTTGAAATGCCGCTTTATTATTTTAGATTATTTAATGACTGTTTTTAATACCCCATATAACTTTCCAAACCGGCTAGATCTATAATAAGCATTTGCTTGTTTCCGATTAGCTCAATAAGACCTGAATCTTCAAACCTTGAGAATTTTCTGCTAATAGTTTCGCGGGTGACCCCAACATAACTGGCCAGCTCTTCACGAGACAACGGAAGGTCAATATGAATATGAGCGCCACGCTGCTTACCATATTTGTCACCGAGTTCCATGATCATACAAGCAATTCGTATTTCGGGATCTTTGGTCGCCAGGCTTTGCGCCAGATTTTCTGTATGGGCCAGTCTTTTGGTCACACTCTTCAGTAGCCTGAGCGAAATATCAGGATTATCCCTCATCAGCTGCTCCATATCCGTTCGGGTCAGCATGCAAATGCTAGTGTCTTTCAGAGCATAAGCACTGAAGTTGCTCAGCTCATCGCTGTTAAAAATACTCAGTTCCCCGAAAAAGTCTCCGTTCGTCAAGATGTGCAAAATTTGTTCTTTTCCCTCAGGAGTTGTTTTGGATAATTTAACATGCCCTCGCTGAATAATGTAGAGCGTATCCGACAGCGCCCCTTCTAGAACTAACGGTTGACCTTTAGTGAACTTACGATGCTTGATCATGGCGCTGATCCGGGAGAGATCGTCATCGCTTAACGCAGCAAAAATAGGTACCTTGCGGGTACAAGGTTCAGCAGCGTATTGGCAAGAATACTCCTTCATAACTGTCCCCCCTGTTGTTGATTTTTTGTACAACTCCACCTTCCCTTTAGGATGCAGAAGTTTTTTTGTCTTCAACCGGCGCAAAATGACTGGTATCTTCACCGCATACCGGACAGACCCAATCTTCAGGCAAGTCTTCAAATGCAGTGCCTGCAACAACATCCTCATCGGGATCGCCTACTGCCGGATCATAGATATAACCACAGGGTACACAAATGTATTTTTTCATCTTTATCATCTCCTAAAAAGTTAATAGTTTAGTTCAACCTGGTTTGTACTACAGCCATAATTTCCTCGATGCTATTCCCGTTAACATCAATCCCCGTAAGGGGGATGCCTTGCTCTATAGCGGTTTTATACCCCAGAGAAGCTGCTGCACCTTGCCAGGATATCGCACCGATCATTGTGTTATCTTTCACATAGATACGCGTATATACACCATTGTCTTCTCCGCTCACCACCATATCGCAATACCGTTCATCCACGTTGCCTATTGAAAATAAAGAGATGCCAAAGGCGTTAAACAAGGTAACCGGAACAGCTTTACGATACGCAGTCAGATTGGCGACCATATTACTGCCGGCAATCCGGCCCTGCTCAATCGCTCCGCCCCACAGTCCTTCCACATGCCCGTTAACTTCAGCAACATCTCCGGCTGCGTACACATGCGGATCATTTGTTTGCATTTGTTCATTTACGATAATGCCCTGCCGGACTTGAATACTCGAGCCACTTACCAGTTCCGTATTCGGTACAATACCAATGGAGTAGACTACATGGTCACAGGAAAAATGAGATTGGTCATCCATCGTAATTCCGGTAACAAACTCTGTTCCTGTAATAGACGCCACATCTGCTTGAAGAATAACCTTCACACCTGCTTGTTCAAGGTTCTCCTTAAGTAGCTGTGAGGATTTCTCATCAAGCTGTCTGCCCATCAACCGCTGAAGAGCTTCGATCACCGTTACCTGATATCCAGCTTCATGCAGCGCCCAAGCGGTTTCGATTCCCTGCACTCCCCCACCGATTACGGCTACATGGCTGCCATCCTGCAAGTTTTCTTTCAATCTGTCTGCGTCGTTCATGTCCCGGAGGGTATGAACATTGTTCAGTCCGAAACCCTCAAGGGAAAGTGCACGATTCTTCGCTCCCATGCACAATAGAAGCTTATGATAAGAAACACTCTGCCCATCTTCTGTCACAATAATTTGCCGGTCCGGGTGGACAGAACTGATTCGCGTCGAGGTTTTTACGGATATACGGTTATAGCGGTACCATTTTTCCTTCTTAATCAGTACCTTCTCACTGTGCAGGTCGGTAAACAGCCCTTTGGTCAGCTTAATCCGGTTATAGGGCAGTAGGCTTTCCTCCCCGAGGATCGAAATTTCCGATTCTGCGTCTTGATCACGGATGGCTTTGGCGGCATGGACGGCGGCTACTCCGCCGCCAACAATAACGTAATGTTTCGTCATCCTATGTTCCTCCTCCCTAAAATGAACTCAGTAGCAAATCTGAAACAAATTCAGCCGCATTTTTAATTTTTTGAACTTTCTCAGGCTCTTTAGGGGAAAACCTGATTCTTACAGGGAACTCTACATGTGTCATCCCCGTGGATTTAATAACCTCAGACGTGCTTTGGACCGTCATATTTGTTCCGTTCAGATAATCCTGAATGACTTCAATGGCTTCACCACTCCAACCGTAGGAGCCAAAGGCTGCAGCAAGTTTGCCTTCCAGATTCATATTGTGCAATTCTTTCAGAATGTTCTCCAGGTTCCCGATCATGTCCGCGTATTTAGTGGAGCTGCCAATAAAGACCGCGTCTGCTGACGTTATGCTGTTCAGAATATCAGTGGCACTGCTTTTATCTGCATCCCAGACCTCTGTCTCAATATTATTTTCCTGCAAGCAATCCTGTATAATTTTGGCCATCTTCTTGGTACTATTTTTGATGGTAGTATATACGATCGTTGCCTTTTTTCCTTGCGTCGTTTCGCGGCTCAATGTGGCGTACATATCGATATATTTACGAATGTCCTCCCTGATCACAAACCCATGGGATGGAGCGATCATCCGGATCTCAAGATCCTTAACAGCCTCTAACAGTGTTCTTACATATCTTCTATGAGGATGAATAATAGCTGCGTAATAGCCCTGGAAATCCTCCGTAATATCAAACCCGGCTTCATCGCTGAATAGATTCTCTACAGCAACATGCGTGCTAAAAATATCACAAGGAAATAAGATTTGATCTTCGATACAATAGGTGATCATCGTTTCAGCGGTATGGAGATACGGTGTTTCTTTAAACAACAGCGTTTTCCCGCCAATATCCAGCTTGTCTCCGTCTTTAACCACCAGGAAGTTCCGGCTATGTAGCTTGTACATTTCCTGTAATTCGGGAACAGCAATCTCGGTGCATACGATCGTGGCATTTGCAGCCTTGGCGGCGAGAGCTGCCAATCCACCAGAGTGATCAGGCTCTGTATGGTTAATTACAATGTAATGAATATCTAGAAGATCAATCATTTCACCCAGGCACTCGGCATATTCACGTCCGAATTCCATATCAACGGTATCAATGACAGTCGGCTTACCTGTTTTTAATAAATAAGAATTATAGGTAGTTCCTTTTGCTAGAATCAGGCGGTGAAATGGAACCTGGCGGTTATCGATTTTGCCTATCCAGTAAGTATCCTCGGCGATTTTTTTGAATTGTGTACTCATTTCTTTAACCTCCCATGCTTGATTGATAATGTTTATCAACAACCATATTTTATTATGGCTGCCAAACAAAAAAGAGGATTTGAATCAAATTATGAAAGTTTTAAAAAAATGAATACCTTAAATTTAGACGATCTAAATAAAGTGATTATGCGTTGGATCACATTTTAAATAAAAAAATAACCCATAACAACTTTATGCCATATCCTAATGAAAATAATAAAAAGGTGGATATCCATGACTGAAATACAAATAGCTGCTGTGGGAGATCTAATGGTCAAACGTTATATTATTTCGGATGCTCAACAGCCTGACGGAACCTATTCGTTCAGCCCCCTGTTTGCAAAAGTAGCTCCTTATCTGAAACAGGCTGATTTGACGATTGGCAATCTAGAAACCACCTTTGCTGGAAGTGGCCCCGAATGCCGGAAAAGCCCACGATCAGGCGGTCCGATTTTCAAGTGTCCAGACGAACTGGCCCCTGCACTTAAGGAAGCCGGATTCGACGTATTAGTAACGGCCAACAATCATTGTATGGATTATGGTGCCCCGGGTCTGGTTCGGACGTTACGAGTTCTGGACCGTAATGGAATCGACCACACGGGAACAGCTAAATCATTAGAAGAATCCAAGAGAGCTCTTATTAAAAACGTCAAAGGTATTACGATTGGCATCCTCTCCTACACAGCAGGAACCAACCGAATTCCTGTACCAGTAAGTAAGCCATGGCTGGTTAATCGGATATCTACCCCCAAGATCATTCGGGAGATTCGAGATTTAAAAAAGAAAGTCGATCTAGTCTTGCTTTATCTGCATTTCGGAAGCGAATACCGTTACACTCCAAACAAGAGGCAAAAAGAGCTGGTCAATTTCTTCTTTAAAAATGGCGCCGACATCATCCTTGGGTCTCACCCACATGTTCTTCAACCGTTAGCGCTTCGGGGAAAAAAACAATTCGTTATTTACTCATTGGGGAATTTTGTTTCGACTAAACTAATGAATATTCCTTATACACAAAGCGGTATCATACTTACGCTTAAAATAAAGAAGGATGAAAAAGGACACACAAGTATAACTAACGTCGGTTACATCCCGACTTGTGTAGATCGAAGAATAAAAAGCGGCAGGAAAATTACAGAAATCATCCCCATCCGCGACGCATTAAAGAGAAGCGACACTGATATAAAAACAGAGCGGAGAATTCTCATGAATCGAATGTTGAAACATACGACGACAATCTTAAAGAGGGAATAGAACCGTTATTATAATAGACTGTGGAAATAAAAATAACGTTCCGCGGAATTTACCGTGGAACGTTATAGATTTAGCGCTCAGTAAAAACTATATTTGGGTTTATCGTAAACGATCGGGCATCATTATTTTAAGGAATTCTAGAATACCATTCTCTACTACGAGTTCTTCTCTATCTTGATCAGCAAGTACTCTTCTGATGATATCTTCTTTACCCTCCATCACTTTACTTGTCCAATGAGGATCAATGATAAGAGAACGTCCTACTGCTACTAATTCAGCATTTGTCAACGTTTCCTCTGCGTTCTGTTTGGTACGGATATCTCCTACCCCAATTAAAGGTACACGACCATTGATTTTTTCATGTACATATTGCAGGATTGATTTTCCTTTAAAATCTTCAGATGCAGATACTTTCTTAAAGTCCCCTAATGAAATATGCAGATAATCCAGCTTTTTATCAGCTAATCTATCAATGAGATAAAGGGTATCTGCCATATTAATTCCAGGCTCTTCATATTCTTCTGGAGAAAAACGATAACCGACAATAAAATCCTTAACCTTTGAATTATCAACGACAGCAATAATTGCATCAACTAATTGGTTAATAAAATTAAATCTTTTCTCTAAACTTCCGCCCCATTGGTCTTCCCGACGGTTGGAGTGTGGAGAGAAGAATTGTTGGATTAAATATGTGTTTGCTCCATGAATTTCTACTCCATCAAATCCAGCTTGAATCGCACGTTGAGTCGCTTTTTTAAAATCCTCAATTAAACCGAAAATTTCATCTTCTGCTAATGCTCTTGGAATTTCTGCATTCGGACGTTCGGCAGCAATAGCGCTAGCGGAAACGGGTTGTACGCCACGTAATATTTTTGAATCTGTCATTCTTCCTGCATGGAAAAGTTGTAAAATAGCTTTTGTTCCATTTCGTTTAATAGTCGACGCTAGTTGGCTAAGGCTTGGAATAAACTGATCGGAGGAAACGCTAAGTTCACCTTCCCATCCTTTTCCACCCTCTTGTACATTTGCTGCCGCAGTGATAACCGCACCTACTTCGCCCGTTCTTAGCGAATAGTATTTCAATTCATCTTGTGTTACTACACCGTCATAAAAGCTCATTCGCGTGGTCATTGGAGCCATAACCACGCGATTTTTCAATGTCAGTCCTCTGCGAAAAGTTAATGTTTTGTCTAGTGCTATCATCTTTTTCCCAACTTTCATTAAATTATATTTAACAGGATATTATATACATGCGCATACATATAAATTACAGTAATGATTTATTCTTGTCAACTAATAAAGAACTGCTGTTGAATACAACAAAAAGCGCTGTTCCGCTGAACAGCGCTTTTCGCTCGTTAAGAATCGTCCTGATTATTCTAGTTCGGCCGGTTTTACAATGGCTGCACCTTTGTTATTCTTGGAATATTTAGCTTCGATTTTCGTGGTGTATGTATCTTTTTCTCCGTCACTTATCAGCACATAATTCAGATCGACTGTCAGCTTTTCCGTTTGCCAGGTCTTAGTATTGACGAATAATTTCCACGTTACGCTTTTGGGTTGAACTATCTCACCATCCCAGAGGTTCTCCTGGTCATAGAGTTTGATTATTCCCTTAGCTGCTGTCGGATCGGTTACCGTGAACTGTAGGACCGTTTGTGCGCCAGCAGTGCTGACTTTCATAGATTTTTTATAACTTTTGACCGAATCAAGCATGGAAACAGGATCGTATTGACCTTTGGAGTAAAAAGAATCCCACTCCATCTTCTCCAGTCCAATCCAATACTGTGCATCAGGATCGATTGGCTCCCCGTCATCGTCGTAACCTTCATCTTCAGATTCATCGATCAGTTCACTTCCGTCTACAAGATAGTAAAACTCCTTGTCATTGGCATATAGACTGTAAGATGTTTCTAAAAGACTGCTATCGACGGTGCCTGCTGCGGCAAAATTCGGCAGACGGTTGACATCCAGCTTCAGAGTGTTGGTGTTGCTGATACGTACCCCGCCGCTTTGAACATCCTGTTTTTTGGTCACATCTAAGTGGAAATTCTTTATTGCTTTTGAAGCTGCCGTTACTTTGCTGATCATTTGATCCGCGGTTACTGCTGTTGTGGTAGCTGCAGATACAACTTCAGGATTAGACATCGATCCGATCGTTCCGGACAGCAATAATGCACCCGCTGCCAAACCTGTACCTATTGTTTTTAAAAAACTCTTCATGTACTTCCCCTTTCGGCCCCTTGCGATAATGTAACACCGTAGGTAGGAATAATAAAAACAGCTCGAAATAGACTACACGTCCTTCAGAGCTATTCCTTATGATTTCTAAGACATCCCTATGGCGGCCTGGCGATCATTTCCTTCTGTCAAAAGGTTTTAGACCCACGGCTTTGTGTCATCATCTTTCGATGATTTTACCTTTAACGCGGACTTTCAATTAGTTTAAATCAGATTAAAGAACGCTTGTCCCTTCGTTAATTTTATCATGGTCATATTTACCTGTAAACGACTTATCTTCCATTTCCGTTTACCAACTGATTTACTCGTATCCTTATATCAACGTAAAAAAAGCATAAAACAGGACTCCAGTCCACTTTATGCTTTGTATCTAAACTTATTTTACAGGGTCAAAAAGATTAGGATAAACAATACTTAACCAGCGCATCACGCACGCCATGCTCGTTGTTCGAACCCGTAACAGCATTCGCTGCCGCTTTTACCTCTACCGGAGAATTATCCATCGCCACGCCCATCCCCGCATAAGTAAGCATAGAAATATCATTAAAATAATTACCGATCGAGAGGACTTCTTCCTGCGGAATTCCCAGCTTCACAGCAAGATTTTTTAAGGCGTTGCCTTTAGAGGATTCAGGATGCATCAAATCAACAAAAAATTCACCACTCCGCAAAATGTTATACTCAGGGGTCCAAGTACGCCATTCACGTTCAGCTTCGTCAAGGATTTCTGACTGTGTAAATACAGTAAACTTAACCACTGGTTCACGGAAATCTTCCCAGGCCGGTAACGTCGCTGGCATAATACGGAAGTGCTCATACATATAATTAGCTTCTTTAGTCAGATTCTCTACATTATCAACATACATATCAAAAGCAGTATTCACATCATAATGAATATTGTGCTTACGGCAATAGTCGATATAGGGGTCAAGACCACGTGCATCCATACCGTATTGGTGCAGCACTTCTCGATCTTCCACACGCACCGTCGCTGCTCCATTGTGACCAAGCACGTAACCAGTCAGCCCCATTTCCTCCATGAAAGGAATCGAGTTCTGTGGACTGCGTCCCGTACACAATACGATTTGACCGCCAAGACGTGTAACCTCAGCAATAGCTTCCTTATTCTCAGAGCTTAAGAGGTGATCATCATTTAATAGCGTACCGTCCACATCTAGTGCAATCAGTTTGTATCTCATACTCCACCATCCTTGTCTTTCTTTTTCTATATATATTGAACTTGGCTTTTTGAGTTAAGTTTCCAAAATCAATTTATATATCATTTTCTCTACTATCCTTCTGACCCATCTGCGCCTAAGAGTGCCAGTTCCTCTAACGTCAGTTCCCGACAAGCTCCCAGCGGCAGACTTTCATCCAGCTTCAATTCTCCCATAGATACACGTTTCAGAAAAGTGACTTTTTTGCCAACCGCCTGAAACATACGCTTCACCTGATGAAATTTCCCCTCAGTGATGATAAGTGAAATATGAGAAATCACTTTGCTCCCGCGCTCTCTTCCAAGAATGGTTAAGTGTGCAGGTAAAGTAACGTAGCCATCTTCCAGCTCCACCCCTGCTGCAAAAGCCGCGACATCATCCGAGTCTACATCGCCCTCGATGGTTGCCTCGTATGTTTTCGGGACATGCTTGCGTGGCGACAGCAATTCATGGGCGAGTTTCCCATCATTAGTGATCAGCAGCAGTCCTACAGTATCCTTATCTAGCCTTCCTACAGGAAACGGTTCAAACTGTGCATATTCGTGCTTTAAAAGATCCAAAACTGTCCGATCCCGCTTGTCCTCCGTAGCTGACAGGACACCTGGGGGTTTGTTCATCATAAGATATATGAATTCACGGTAGGTAACAACCTCTCCCCCTACCTCTATTTTATCGGCATAAGGATCCACATGAAACCCACTATCTTTTACCACTGTCCCGTTCACCAATATTAAGCCTTGTTTAGCTTGTTTACGGATATCACTGCGCGACCCCACTCCAATATGGGACAACACTTTATCTATTCGTTGTTTTTTGGCGGGCTTACCTGATTGGCTCATTGTTACATCCACCTCCAGCCTGCGGGATATTCGTTCTTGAGTATACCATCCTGCCACTTACCCCAGCCTGCGCTGTAGCCATCAATGCAGACCAGAACGTATCCCTTTTGGGCACTTCCTATTCTAATAGAGAGACGTTCTTGAGAAATCGACAACGTCTCTCCTTTAAGATAGGAAATAGCTTCATGATTCGTACTGGAGAGTGATACACTTCGGCAGCTTTCTTCGGGATGCAAAGCTGTAGCCATCGGATGTCCCGGGATAAATCTTCCGTTACGGATTTGTCCTACATACCATCCCGGACGAATCGTTTTTAATCCATTTAGTCTTTCCTTAGGAAGTGGAGAAATGTACAGATGGTCACCGAACAGAACCGGATATCCTTTAGGTTCCCACCCAAGCTGATCTCGTACAAAATTTCCATACGCAGTCAAAGCTTGCTCGTCACCTGAAACTTGCCGACCACGGTCAGCGCCACCAGTAGGTTTGTGAGAAGGTTTCCCTTCTTTCCCCCGTCTTCCTTCTGATTTATTGGATGATTTAACGTGTGCTGCACCTTTTGGAACAGTAGTTCTTGCAGATTCATTTAACTTGACCTCTATGTGATCACGTTCCTCCATTGAAAGCCTAATTCCCCCATGTTGTAGTACAGCCATGAAATGTCCTTCGCCTTTCACCTTATGCGGCCACAGTCTTGCTGTACCTGAGAGTTCTCCGAAGCCAGGAGCAAATGAGCCTGTACCTCCTACCGTTACCACTGAGAATTGTGGATGTTCAGAAATAAACTCCGCTATAATTTCCTCATTTTCTTCTGTAGCAAAGGTACAGGTCGAATAGACAAGTATACCTCCCGGTGCCAATGCTGTTGCAGCAGAACGTAAAATATCCCGCTGCATGGATGCATATTTGGCAGGTGTACCCGAATCCCACTGCTTCACCATGTCTTCATCTTTACGGAACATCCCTTCACCAGAGCAGGGAGCATCAATCAAGATCTTGTCAAAAAAAAGCGGGAATGCAGCCGCGATATGCTCTGGACTTTCGTTCAGTACAATACCATTACGAACCCCGTACAGCTCCAGATTTTTGGCTAGAGCTTTAGTCCGTTCTGGATGAAGATCATTACTAACCAGCAATCCTTCCCCTAACAGCTTGGCAGAAATCTGCGTAGATTTCCCTCCAGGGGCTGCACATAAATCAAGTACACGATCACCTGGTTCAATATTAAGCAATTCCACAGGTGCCATCGCACTCGGCTCTTGAATGTAATACAAACCTGCGTGGTAGTGAGGATGTTTACCAGGTCTAGCCCCATTCTCTGTATAAAATCCTGTCGGACACCAAGGAATGGGTTCCAGTCCTAAAGTAGAAAGAGCCTTTAAACTCTCCACGGAAATCTTCAAGGTGTTAACACGGACGCCCCCGTATGGGGTTTCCTTATAAGAATCCGCAAATTGATTATAATCTGTTCCCAGCATGTCCATCATACGCTCGCTGAAAGAACTGGGCAATTGTGCCGCCATGATGCCGTCCTCCTGATAGTATTGCAAAAATTTAGGTGTTTAAAGATTCAAGGAACACCCCTACGGGTGTCCCTTATACAATACTCATATATAGAGGATCTTTTACTTACGATGAAAGGATGTCGGTCTCTGAGGACCACGTCGTTGAGGGTTATTCGGTGTGATAGCTACAGCTGCATTCTCCACTTGGTCCGCTAGACTTGGATCAATAATCTCTATGGTTAGATCGTAATAAGAAAATGGCCGCTCATCATATGATGCTAAGCGCCGAACATAATCTTTCACTTCCTCCACGAGTTTCGCCAGATTAATGCCGAGTGTCGCTGCTGGATACTCTTCCAGTTTGGCAGAAGAACCACTCAGCATAATAGCTGCACCGCGCACATTCTGATTGCGAAAATGGTATAATCCTACTGCTACTTGGAGAAGTGCTTTGTACAAAGGATCTCGTTCCTGGGCAAGCCACAGTTCTTCGAGCACCTCGTGGCATTCGAAATAATCCCTGTCACGATTAAAGTACACTAGGTATTCCAAGTACAATGGTTCATAAGCCATCCGGCAAACTATCCTTTTTAGCTGCGGAAAGGAGTCCCCGCACATGATCCAGAAGTTCCTTCATCGCTTCCATATCCTGAACCTGCCATATTTCGTTAAAGCGAGCCTGCGTATCTATAGCTTCATTCACCAAGTGATAGAAATACAATTGATGAATGGCCTTGAGAATCTGCGTGGTCATATTCGAGTTTTCCTCGAATGTCTTCTGTGCTTCCAGAATCTCTTCCCGAATACTGGACATTTCACTGTCGAGGATCGATGCTGCTTCAGCTGCCGTCTTTAGTCGAACACGCATTTCATCGGGTAGACTCTCCCGATATTTATAGTTCAGGGAATGCTCTATGGTAGCCCAGAAATTCATAGCTAGCGTACGAATTTGGATCTCCGCGAGCACAATTTTCTGGCCAAGCGCTGTTTGCACAGGATATTTAATAATCATATGGAAGCTGCGGTAGCCGCTCTCTTTATAATTAGTGATGTAATCCTTCTCATAGAGTACTTCAAGATCCTTACGGGCCCGGATATATTCGGCCACTCTGCGGATATCCTCCACGAATTGGCACATGATCCGAATTCCTGCAATGTCTTCAATCCCCGTCTCCAGATCTTCCATCTTCACATTCAGCCGTTTAGCCTTTTCAAGAATGCTTGACAGCCGTTTTACACGCCCCGTTACGAATTCTATCGGCGTGTATTCCTCTCTTTTCTTCAACTCCGAACGCATTGTTTTGAATTTAACTTTCAATTCTTCCACAGTCTGTTCATATGGAAGTAAAAAAGTTCCCCAGTCCCTGCCGTCCATCGCCTTCGTCCTCCTGTCCTTTCGTCTCCTTCAGTGATGATCAGCGCCCACTGCTTCAGAGATATGACTGAATCCATCCCGCCGTAAAAGCTGCCGTAATCCGGCATGCAATTTGCGGTTAATCTCCGGTCCTTCGTAGATAAGAGCTGTATAAATTTCGACCAGACTTGCACCTGCTCTTATCTTGTCATACGCATCCTGACTGGTGAAAATACCGCCTGATCCTATAATCGGCATTTTCCCTTCCGTCTGGCGATAAATACTGCGAATGATCTCCGTTGAGCGGTCGCGTAGCGGCTTGCCGCTTAAGCCCCCCGTCTCATTAGCCTTTTCATGACTAAGTCCATCACGGTTCAATGTAGTATTCGTAGCAATAATACCATCCATACCAGTTTCTGTCAGCGTCTGAACCATATACTCCAGCTCCGTGTCACTTACGTCTGGTGCTATCTTAACCAACAAGCTTCTGGTAATACCGGTAGCTTTACGCTGAATCTCCATTTCTTCCTTCACCTGAGCTAGCAGGAACGACAATTCACTGCCATGCTGGAGACTGCGCAGACCGGGTGTATTCGGCGAGCTGATATTGACCACAAAAAAATCACCGTACGGATAAAGCGTACGGATGCACTGACGATAGTCTTCATGAGCCGCTTCATTACTAGTTATCTTATTCCGTCCAATATTAACTGCTATTGGAATTCTCCGATTCTTTAATTTCTTCAGACGCTGTGCCATAGCATCAGCCCCTTCGTTATTGAAGCCCATTCGATTAATCAGCGCTTCATCCGAAGGAAGACGGAACAAACGAGGGCTATCATTACCCGGTTGACCCTTAGGGGTAACCGTGCCCACTTCCATAAATCCAAACCCGATCGAAGAGAATCCGACTACGGCTTCGGCATTTTTATCTAAACCTGCAGCAAGTCCAACTGGTGTCGGGAAATGCGTTCCGAACAGATCAACCGCTAAATCCGCCGTTTCAGGAACTCCGTACATTAAACGTAGCGCCGCGCTTCCACCCGGCACTGATGACGATTTATCCAATCCACCTATGACGAGATGGTGAGCCTTCTCGGGATCAATCTTGAAAAAAATTGGTTTACCAAAATTACGATACAACACCGTTCTCGCTCCTTAAGGGGTACTTCACAAATCCACGTGTCTACCCGTTTCTGTAGGTTTCTTCTTAATTTTAGCCTTTTCTTGAACAAAAGAAAAGTATTTTACAGTCCGAGTATGTTGAGTACATAACGCAGAGTATAGTAATTTTCTTGTAAACGCATTACAATATAGGTGTAATCAGCGATTAAGAGAGAAAGAAGGTATGCCCAGTATGTCTACTAAACGTAAACCACCAACTTTGCAGCAAAAGAAAGAAGAAGTTAACCGTAAAGCGCTAATGTGGATCGGCGTCAGTTTAACTTTACTAATTCTTCTAATCATCGTTCTGTTTATCGTTGCAGGAAACTAATTCAGCCAGTGGTATACTTTGTGGGGGTTGGTCTGATCATGCTTAGCAGTAGAGCTGAAGCGTTTAGCCGGCACAAGCTGCTTTTCAGGCAGAACCCCTCTACTAATCACTACTGTTGTACCTTTAGGAATCAGCGCGAAGAGCTCCTCTACATCTTCTCGGCCCATTCGAATACATCCAAGGGATTCATCCTTACCAACACTGTCAGGCTCATTCGTGCCGTGAATAGCATAATTACTGTCCGAAAGCTGAAGCCCTCTGCTACCGAAATCCCCATCATCTCGACCATTTGGATTGACTACTTTATCTGTAATCACGAAGTTGCCCTCCGGTGTCTTATCTCCGCCAAGTCCTACCGCATAGTTTCGTAGAATAATAGAACCGCTGACTACCGCCAATCGGTGATTTTGTTTATCCACAACGACCCTTAGCGGCTGATCAAAAAAAGGAACGTCACTCGTAACACTTCCACTCACACTTAATGCTGTCGGTATACGCCTCACACCATCGTTAGATGAGCTTGAAGGCTCCGCTTTGTCTTCTGTTCCAGGTGCCATCTTGTTCTTAGCCACCGCTTTAAGAGGGCTGAATTCCCGCTTCATGACGGTTGTCGTCCCACCTATCCAGTTCTCAGGAAAAGATCCCGTCAAATCCGCTAATGTATCTGGAAGCTTCCCTTTAGCATCTTGATAAGCCTGGATTGCACTCCATAGTGTGGCAAGTTCCTCTTGGTCACCCTGCCATTCAACTCCATCCTTGGCGAGTTGCCCTTGCTCTGGCGGCTCACATGCACATACCTTAGGATCGTAAGACTGATACACCATCCGTCCCTTTCCATTCTTTTGCAGTGTGAAATTTAGCGGAAGCTTCTCTTTCCAGAACAGCCACTTTCCCTCTCGCTCCATCCCTAACGCAGCAGCTTCAAAAGGTTCTTTACGCATTAGCATTTTCGCCATTAACTTCCCTTGCGAAGCCGCAGCTGCATTCTCTTGCGCTGTATACATCACTTTTTTCGCCTCAACAACAGGCTCTTGGACAGAGTCTTTTGGATCTGGCAGATCTTTGGCTTCAGAAGCTGCCGTGTCTTGAAGGACTTCTTGTTCTCCTGTAACGCCGATCCCCGGAGCCACTGCTGAAGGTACAATCAACAGTAAAAGAAACATTAACACTAGTGATATGTATCTCAATCTTTGTTGGCCGCGCTCACGCTGGCGACTCGCTTGCAGCAATCCATCTTCGTATTCGCGCAGCATTTCAGCAGGTACCTTACTGTGCTCGAATGCCTCATACACTTCACCAGCCTGATTGAAGCAATAGTTAGCTTTTCCATGTTGACCGTTCTTATTGTATTCCTTCCCCAGCAAGTACCATGCCATTTTGTTATCTGGGTGCATCTGTACATATGCTTTGAGGTGCTGTGAGTTCTTCATCGGAACCTCCGAGAGTTTATAATTCCTACCTTTATTAATATCGGTCAGACATAGCAAAAAAGACATCCCTGGCCGAACAAAATGTTCGCAGAAGATGTCTTTATCTGGTGTCGCACGTTACTCTTTATCGAGTAATTAACCTTCTTTATTAAAAGGTTCGTCCGCAATTTTAATGGAGTCGGTTGGGCAACCATCACAGGAATCTTGGAGATCATCAAACAAATCGTCCGGAATCGCTGTCACACCGCAGTTTTTGTCATTTTCGTAAATAACTTCTGCCAAACCTTCATCATCGTAATCAAAAATATCAGGAGCCGTTGCGCCACATGCACCACAAGCGATACAAGTGTCTTTTTCGACCCAAGTGTACTTAGCCATTTTTTTCTCTGCCTCCTGTTAAGCAATACTGCGCTGTTGAACCAGCGTCTTATTTTTCTCATATTAATATAAAAAGAATACAATTTCAATTGATTTTCTATACGTTTGCATTTCTGACGCATTCTATAGTATCAATTTCGACACGTTTTATCAATCTTTATCTGACTCAACAGACAACAGATTATCCTTTTGCAGTGAGGTGCCTCGTTCCTTATGATTACGGAGCCTTGCAGAATGGGAGTCACTTAACATCCCAGCGGTCAAAACTGCATTTTCACCAAACTTATTGCGAAGCATATCCATGGCCTTGGTCAGTGACTCTTTCTTAGGCTGCTGTTCGTAATCGAACAAATCCAGCTGAATTGCAGAATCCTCTTTAGCGATTAATCCTTGCAAGGTCACACCAAGCAGTCGAACGGGCTTCTCCCCATTCCAATGTCGAACATAAAGATCACAGACAGACTTGTAGATATCTTCTCCACTCTCTGAAGGCGCCTCAAGCTGCCGCGAACGAGTAATGGTCTTCATATCCGGCGTCCGGATGGTAAGCTGTACACCCGAAGCCACAAGCCCTTGCTTCCGCAAGCGCCGTGCTACCTGATCACTTAGATTCAGCAAAATGGGGCGTACCTCAGCAAGGCCAATAACATCCCGCGGCAGTGTAGTGGTGTGTCCGATCGACTTACTTTGCTCCCGCTCAGGATTTACTATCCCATGATCGATTCCGTTCCCTGCACGTTTTAGCCATGAGCCCATAACTCCAAAATTCTCAACCAGCATTTTCTCATCAGACGCCGCTAATTGTCCAATGCTGTAAATTCCAAGCTTACGGAGCTTCTCTGCCGTTTTTCCACCGATACCGAACATTTCATTACATGGCTTGTCCCATAAAATCTTAGGTACATCACGCAGCCGTAGCACCGAAATACCATTTGGCTTTTTTAAATCCGAAGCCATCTTCGCCAGGAGCTTATTTGGAGCAATACCAACGGAGCATGGCAAGCCCAATTCTTCCATTATACGGCGCTGAATGGTTTCCGCAATTTCCATAGGCGTACCGAATTGCCTGGAGCCAGTTACATCTAAGTAACATTCATCTATCGACACTGCTTCCAATAATGGTGTATAGCTATAAGCAATCTGCATAAACGCATTAGAATATTTGCGGTATAAATGGAAGTCCGGCTTAATAACGATGAGCGATGGACAAATACGAAGCGCCTTCTGAACCTGCATACCCGTCGAGATCCCCAATCTGCGGGCGACATACGAACAAGTAACAATAATCCCTTTCCGTAATTCAACGCTACCCGCAACCGCAGTAGCCTTACCTCTGAATTGGTCAGGATCTTCTGCCTCATGTACCGAGCAATAAAAAGCATTCATATCCACATGCAGGATAACCCTGCCACTCGTTGGATAATACTGATCAACATTCTGCACAATATCTACCTTCTTATCCTCAGGGTCTCTATTGTCCAATTTAGAATACCTCTCCGCTGCGGTTAGGTCAACTTAAGAGGCTGTAAAGTTCTTTGTTACATTCCCGCGTAAAAATGCTATAATATATAAATTCATTTCCCTTGCCAATGCTTCCGATGTGAGTTTTGCACGAAGTGAATCCGGAAGACGAAGCTTACAAAACTTTTAGGAGGACACTCATGTCTAAGTCCATCTCCATCTTCGATACTACATTACGCGACGGCACCCAAGGTGAAGGCATCAGTCTGTCGGCTGACGACAAGCTGAAGATTGCCAAGAAGCTCGATGATCTGGGTGTGCACTATATTGAAGGTGGCATCCCGGGAAGCAACAATAAAGACATTGAATTTTTCAAAAGAGTCAAGGAGCTTCATCTGAACGCCAAAATCACAGCGTTCGGCAGCACACGGCGGAAGAATTCCTTGGCCGAAAACGATGACAATTTAAAACGTATGATTGATGCAGGCGTTCCTGCTGCTACACTCGTCGGGAAATCTTGGGATTTTCATGTACACACTGCATTACAGACTACGCTTGAGGAGAATCTCGCCATGATTGGCGACTCCATATCCTACTTGAAACGCAAAGGCCTTGAAGTGATCTTTGATGCCGAGCATTTCTTTGATGGTTACAAGAACAATCCTGAATATGCAGCAGCCGTTCTGTCCAAAGCCCGGGAAGCCGGAGCAGATTGGCTTGTAATGTGCGATACCAACGGTGGAACATTACCTTTTGAAATTCATGAGATTGTTACCGCTCTGACGGGGCAGCTACCTGGAGCAAATCTTGGAATTCACACTCACAATGACTGTGAGCTGGCGGTAGCTAATACACTTAGCGCCATCGGTGCTGGAGCACGGCAAATTCAAGGTACCATTAATGGTTACGGTGAACGATGCGGCAATGCCAACCTATGTTCCATCATCCCTACCCTTCAGCTCAAAATGGGATACCACTGTATTTCTGGTGATTCATTACCGCAGCTTACGAACACAGCACGCTATATTAGTGAAGTTGCCAATGTTAATCTGCCGGTAAATCAACCTTATGTCGGAAATGCAGCTTTCGCACACAAAGGTGGAATCCATGTCTCCGCTATCATGCGTGATTCACGGACCTATGAGCACATCGCTCCCGAGCTTGTAGGGAATAAACAACGTGTGCTCGTCTCTGAACTGGCTGGACAGAGCAATGTGCTCTCCAAGGCGCAAGATATGGGTTTGAATTTGGATCCAAGCAGCGAGCAAGCTCGTCGGGTGATCGAGAAAATCAAAACGATGGAGCATCAGGGGTATCAATTCGAAGGTGCCGATGCCTCGCTGGAGCTATTGCTTCGGGAAGCTACTGGCGAGATGAATGAAACCTTTACCTTTGAATCCTTCAAGATGTTAGTCGAAAAAACCGCAGAGCATCCAGTTGTATCTGAAGCCTTCGTTAAACTGAAGGTTGGCAATGAGAACCTTTATACCGCTGCTGAAGGTAACGGTCCGGTCAATGCACTCGACAACGCTCTTCGTAAAGCGCTGCAGACCTACTTCCCGCAATTGAAGGAAATGCATCTATCCGACTATAAAGTCCGTGTTATAGATGAACAGGATCAGACTGCTGCGAAAGTACGGGTATTGATTGAATCCAAGAACTTCACAGACACTTGGAGTACGGTTGGCGTCTCCAGTAACGTCATTGAAGCCAGTTGGGAAGCACTTGTTGACAGTATGCGCTACGCACTTCTGAATCAACTCTTGCTGGAAAATGAAAAGTCTGGAAGTAATGAACCTAGAGGCCTGGTAAATCATTAATTCATACCTTTCATAAGCATTCATATGACGAAGAACCCCCTTCAACAGTTAACTGTAATGAAGGGGGCCTTTTATTCTTTGGAGTAGATCCTTTATGATTCGGTAAGCTTGATAATTTTTTTCTCCAGCTCTTCCGGACTAAGAATGCCCAGAATAATCTCTGAGATCACTCCATTCTTGTCAATAAGTACATTGGTAGGAAATACAGCTCCGTTATATTTACTGTACACCTCATCTTTCACATCAAACATAACCGGGAACACAAGACCGTATTTCTTAATAAAACGTTCTGCATTGGGTTTATAATCCTGACTACTCACATTAATACCGTAAATATCTAGAACATCCTTATACTTAGTCGCCATGGTGTTAAGCTCCGGAGCTTCCTCCTTGCAAGGATCACACCATGAAGCCCAGAAATTAACGAGGACTGCCTTCTCTCGTGGTCCGTTAACTACATATGTAGTCCCGTCCGTTCCTTGGAGTGAAAATGAAGGAGCGAGCAGTCCGGCCTTAGGTCCTATTTTCATTGGCGGCTCATCTTGTTGTCCAAAAACAGCGGTAGCCTCCGGCTCACGATTATGCCACACCGCAAACACAGCTACACATACAATAAGAATCACTATCGTGATATTCAATTTACTTACTGCTTTCATAGGGATCTGTTCCTTTTCGAATGGAATAGTTTTCTACTATTGTACCCTCATTAACTTCAATTTCAAACCATCCATTTTTTAAGAAAAACAATAAATTATGTATAACGGGAAACTCGTACTCGTACACATAATTTCGTTCAAAAAAAGAGGGTTTCGTCAGCGACGAAACCCTAATGAAGAGAGAGGGGTGAACAAATGGCAGCATTACAGGGAAATGTCCAGCCTATAAGACTGAAATATTCCGTACAGCAAGCACTGGGGAAGCACTTGCTGTCCAGTTACCCGCATGAAGCATGCGGAGTCCTGCTGGGTGCTGCCGCAGCGGGTGGCATGCTCATCGATACTTACGTACCTATGCGCAACGTAGCGCCAGACCCATTGCACACATTCACTCCCCACCCTGAAGAGTGGATTCATGTTCTTTACAATGAGCCGACACTCATCGGTTTATTTCATTCCCACCCAAATTCAGAACCTATACCTTCGGTTGCCGATTATAAAGGATTAGCAGCACTAGGACCTGAATTTAAGGTCTACCTTATTGGTTCTCCCAGAACCGAAGTTGGCTGCTCTCCATTTCTGAATGGTTTTTATATTGAGCGGTATTCAAATGAACAAGGAACATCTTTCCCTTTCCCTGAACTATCTCAAGCTCCGCTTCATGTTCTACTTAAATAAGCATATAAATCGCCTAAGGTATCTACTTGGCCACGCTCCGAAATTTCGCGAAGATAAGCCACCCACAGCTGGGCTGTCATTTTGGCATCTTCTAATGCATTGTGACGTCCATGAATCGGAATTTCATGGACAAATAACAGTTCATCGAGTGTATAGTTATTTCGCTGCGGCTCGAGCCAACGTGCAAGCATCATCGTGTCCAGCACCCGGTGTGTAAGCTGAACTTTAGAAGTTCTCCACAGCGCGGCATTAAGAAAAGCTTTATCATGCGAGCTTGCATGTGCCACTAGCACATTTTGCCCCACAAATGACATGAAATTATGAAGGCCATCAATTAAGGAAGGGGCGGACCCAGTCATTTCTTCCGTTATCCCTGTTAACCTCGTAATATCTTCTGGAATTGCTGTCTGACAATTCACCAAGGTGTAAAAGCATTCATCTTCCTTAATTTCCTCTCCAACCACCTTAATTGCACCAAACGACATAATTTCATCTCCATGCTGATGAGAAAATCCCGTCGTCTCTAAATCAAATATAACCGTCTCCAGTTCAGACAGAGGAGTACGCAGCACCTCAGGGCGACGCTTCTCACGCATGAGAGATCGGATATAGGCCATTTGCTGCGCAGTCTGATGAGCAGCTTCTCCCCCTCTCATCGAAGCGATTGCCGACGGCATTCCACCTTGTCTCAGGTTGTTCCAGAATCCTCCATTCTTGTTTGGCTCCCTCATGTTCGCCACCTTTCCGCTGAGCGGAGCTGACGCTGCAACGCCCGATGAAGGCGTCTAACAAGCAGCAGACTTTCACGCAGCTCAGACAATAGCTGCTTATTCTTCAGTTCACTCTCAGCAATATAATCACTGCTGATTAACAAGCCATTCTGGACACTAAAGGGCGTGTTCACCCGCATCCGCATCGCCAACAAGAAAGCCCGCTGAATATCATCCAAATGTTGATATTTGTGAAGTCTTTCAAGCTCTTCAATTCGCTCTAAGGTCGAGCTAGCTCTAATACGATGCAATAACGATAAGCGTCTAACAATGTTCACGAGCGGGATATAGACTCCATACTTAATATCAAATCCACCTGCATAATCCCCAAAGCGCTCTGTCAACACCTGTCCCAGCAGATTTAAAGTCGCTTTATGGCGGACTGTATTACGAAGAACAGCCACAGACAACTCCTCATTGTCAATAAAACCCTCATAGAAAGCCTTTTGCCACAATGCTGATAACTCCGTACTTCCCGCAACATGGCGCATATCTGAAGAAATGATAAGATACCGAATCGGCTCCCATTCCAACTGGGTTCTCCATTCCTTCAGCTGCTCCTTCCATTCCGATAACGTCTTCCTCCACATCCCTTGGGAGCACATTACCTTGCCTGCACATTTCTCATACCCTACTTCTTCAAGCAGATCGGATAACATTATTCCAAAAAATTCAAAGTATCTATTCTTCTCCCCATCCGGTTCACCCTCAACGATCAAACCATTATCCTGATCGCTCCACAGTGTGGCTTCTTGCCTTCCACTACTGCCAAACACAATAAAGGAATAAGTACAGGGAGGCGGGCCATAGCCCGCCTCTTTCATCTGCGCCTCACATATTAGTACTGCAGTCTCTGCAATAAGATCATGCATTGTATTCACGCGAAACATCCATTCCTCAATCGGAATTACATTCAACTGTTCCAGTAGAATACTTTGGCAGGCAATTCGCCTCTCCCTAAGTTCCTGTGGCGAACCGGCTAAAACGATGGTCCTAAAGCATTCTTCATCATACCCATCCGTTAACTCCATCGAAGCCACACGGTCCGCCTCCCTATTCTCAGGATTCATATTATTGTTTAAGGGTTTTGGATTCCGATTCTGCGATTAATTTCATTTGTTCAGGGTATCCGTAAGTACCATGCTCACTGATATCCAGACCCATCAATTCTTCTTCTTCCGTAACACGAAGTCCTGTTGTTACCTTCATTACATATAAGATAATGAAAGAAAGCACGGCTACGAAAGCAAATGTTCCTACTACCCCAAGCACTTGAACACCCAGCTGGTGGAAACCCCCACCGTAGAACAATCCGGCTTCCCCTACCAAAGCACCTTTAGTAATAAGATCCGGTGCAGCGAATAGGCCCGTGGAAACCGCGCCCCACATTCCCGCAATACCATGTACCGAGAAAGCATAGATTGGATCGTCGAGTCCTGCACGTTCCAGCCATTGAGAAGTCATGAATGTGAACCCACCCGCTACTAAACCAATAATGATCGCTGCCCATGGTTCAACGTAAGCACATGCACCAGTGATCGCAACCAGTGCAGCTAGAACACCATTCAGCATTGCTGGAATATCTGATTTACCAAAATACAACCAAGAAGTAATTAATGCCGCCAAACCACCTGCTGCTGCTGCGATATTCGTGGTTAATGCTACGTGACCGAAGAAACCTCCCATTGGGGACAAAGCACTACCTGGATTGAATCCGAACCAACCAAACCAGAGGATAATCACACCGAGTACAGTAAATACTTGGTTATGACCTGGAATAATGACAGGTTTACCTTCTTTATTAAACTTACCAAGTCGTGGTTTTAGCAATATGGTTGCTACAACCGCTGCAGTGGCACCTGTAAGATGGACAACCGTGGAACCTGCATAATCTTGCATTCCCAGCTCAGCCAACCAGCCGCCGCCCCATACCCAGTGCGCTACGACAGGATAAATTACGATTGAGAATAAAATTCCGAATATAATGTACACACTTATCTTTGCACGTTCTGCCATGCCTCCAGATACGATAGCTAAGGAAACTGCTGCAAACGCCAATTGGAACAAGAATTTAACATTTAAAGTAACATCAGAAAATGCAAGTGATTCAAATGAAGCTGCTGCTGAATCTCCGCCATACAAGAAGCCTGTAGTACCGAAGAAGCCATTACCGTTACCGAAGCCAAGTCCAAAGCCTACGGCCCAGAAACACACACTCGCAATAGCTAGTGTCAGTACCGTCTTACCAGCTACGTGACCTGCATTCTTCATTCGAACTGATCCTGCTTCAAGCATCGCGAACCCTGCTTGCATAAAGAAAACTAAGATGAATGCCAGGAAGGTAAAAGCGGTATCCAATCCGACCTGCAAATCTGCATTTGTTGGACCTTCTGCCGCAAAAGCACTTACTGGATAAACCATCAGCGTAATCATGGCCAGTAAAATCATCAACCATTTCTTTTTCATTTTCCCCACTCCCCAATGTTATATTTTCTAACAAAACATGAAATTCTTAATGTCATTATAATCAGAAGTCAGGTAAATTAACAAGACTATTTTGGGGAATGTTTTTATTTTATTTTCCATCAAGCCCACAAAATCCCCATATTACGCTTGGACTATTTCAATACTCCAGGCCCACGCAGCTAAGAATCCATTGAAATAACTACGTGAACATCCGCTCTAATATTAATTTTTTATGGAATTCTTCTTATTGATCCTACAACAAACATAACATATGATGTCATGTTTATAGTCATGCTTTATTAATAAACATAATCGGTTCAAATTTGATATCACATGGAGTTTGAGTGTATTGTATATAAACAACGCATTTCCTTTCATGAATTAACCTCTCTTTAATGCATATACTTTATGAAAGTATGACGTTTGACTGTATGGTTTCCAGTTTGTTATCATTACAGATAGCATAATAGAAACCACCAATATAGGAGACGACTACTCTTTATGGACAGTCGAATTCGATTAGTGAGGCGAGGTAGCATGGGGATATGATTCTATATCGAATTGGAGAATTAGCTAAGGCTGCTCACATCAGTGAGCGCACCATAGATTATTACACGAAATTGGGGTTAATCTCCCCAGAGTCAAGAAGCACCAAAAATTACCGACTGTACAGTCATGAAACCTTGGTCGACTTAGAACGTATTAATCAATTAAAGCATGACAAGTATTCATTGGAAGAAATCAAATCCATGATGAGCAAATGGAGCGAGGCTACTCCTGAAACTGACGTATCTGATAAATTAGTCGAGCTTGAGCAGCATATGCAACGACTAGAACGTGAAGTAAAGGCACTTGAACCAATTATAAGCGGTCTGAAGCCGGGACAGGCCAGACGCGCGCTCTCTAACTTACTCCCACAAGGAGTGGCCTGCATGGAGGCGATTCGGCTTCTATTGCTTACGCAAGGACCGCCAATGTAAATACCCTATTTACAATACAGTGGAGGAATGCAGCTATGGGAATGTATCTATTAGTAATTATCGCCTTTATTTTTTCATTATGGGCCCAGTTCAGAGTTAAAGGGACATTCAGCAAATGGTCCAAGGTGGCCAACTTAAACGGTCTGACAGGATATGAAGCAGCTAGACGTATGCTCGACGCAAATGGACTTCACGATGTTCCGATTGAGCCTGTAAGAGGTACGCTTTCTGACCATTATGATCCGATTCACAGAGTTGTACGCTTATCAGAGCCTGTTTATTATGAGAGTTCTATCGCAGCAGTCTCAGTCGCTTGTCACGAAGTGGGTCACGCCATTCAGCATAAAGTAAGCTATCCTATGTTAACACTACGTCACCGGATGTTCCCGGTAGTTAATTTTGCATCAGGTATAGCACCATTCATGCTTATGGCAGGATTTATATTCGGTTACTTTAATCTTGTAGGCCTTGGTATCATTTTCTTCTCGGCCGCTGTTGCCTTCCAGCTTGTGACACTCCCAGTTGAGTTCAATGCCAGCAACCGGGCACGTCAAGTCATGGTAGAGCAAGGCTACATTCGTAACGAAGAGGAACGCGGAGTAGCCAAAGTCCTAAACGCAGCTGCATTAACATACGTTGCCGCCGCGCTAGTCTCCTTACTCGAACTGCTTCGTTTGATTATCGTCTTTTTAGGTAACCGCGACTAATACAAAGTACAACAAAACAATACCCCGGAAGGCTAAGAGCCGACCGGGGTATTATTTTGCCTCGCTTTAAAATAGGATATCAAAAAAGTCCGAAACGAACGTGCAACCAGCGGCAACTTACTATCTGTTCGGTAAATCAAACCAACCGTCCTCGTCACAGCAGGCTCCACAACCCTTACTTGAGCTGGCTGGAGAGGATTCGTCTGATAGAACGCCATCTCCGGAAGAAGGCTTACACCCATCCCTGCCGCCACTAAACCACGTATGGTATCAGTCTCCCCACCTTCGAATGCAATCTGCGGCTGAAATCCCGCCTGCAAGCACGCTTGCCAAACGATCGGTCTCAAAGAATAACCTTGACTGAATAGAACAAACTTTTCATTTTGAAGCTGTTCCAGTCGGATCTCAGATTCTCCTGCCAGCTGATGATTCTGAGGAAGTATTGCAAATAACTCTTCAGTCATAACAATATCTCCAGAGACATGCTCATCATTTTCCGGAAATGGCGAAATAAATGTTAAATCCACCTCTCCGGATAATACATCCTTTATCAACGAAGGGTAAGACCCCTGCTTAAAACGAAACTTGACATGGGGATAGTGCTGGCGGAATTCTGCAACGATAGTCGGGATAAGATGCGTTCCAAGACTGTGAGGAAACCCTATACGAATCTCTCCACGTTCCGGATCTAGAAATTCATGCACTTCATTTACCGAATGTTCCAATTCTTTAAGAATACTATCCACCCGCTTGCAAAAGAGCTGTCCAACCGGCGTAAGCTGCAAATTACGCCCTTTTTGCATGAACAAGTCAACCCCAAGCTCTTGCTCCAATTGATGAATCTGACGGCTTACCGCAGACTGCGCTACATGAAGTTCCTCCGCCGCTCTTGTTACATGTTCTTTTTGGGCTACCTTTAGAAAATATTGCAGCTGTCTTAGCTCCACTCCATCATCGCCCCTGTCTTAGGCTTTTTTTAAATATACGAATAATAAGTCCATATAGGAAAAAGCCAGAAATCAAGCCTCCGATATGCGCAACCCAATTCACATTTGGTGTTGCAAACGACATAATGATCCCGATTACAAGCAAACCGTATAACGTCTTTCTCGAGCCTTCGTCCATCATCGCCCGTTGAATAACAGCAATGTATAAAAATGCGCCATAGACGGCGTAAATTGCTCCAGAAGCACCTACCGAGACCGTACCTGCCTCTAATACTGAGCGACTGCTGATTGCAATCGTTAGAATATTCGCAAGAACTCCACCTACCACATAAAGAATTGCATATCGCCACCAGCCAAGCAGGCGCTCCAGAGGCGGTGCAAATACAAGTAGGGCGAAGCTATTAAAGAATAGATGGGAAAACCCATTATGTAAAAAAATAGCCGCCACATAACGCCACAGTTCCTCTTTATACGGGCTAACATCAACTATAGCACCAAAATCAACAAGTGTTTGTATATTGGTGGATCCACCATTGAACGCCATGAGCATAAACATAATTACATTAGCTACAATGAGAAGACATGTTACCGGGTAGTACCGGAGATAACTTTTCCAATTTTCATACCGAATAAATATCATTACACCCATCCCTTTACATTTATATCTTGCTCTGTTGGACATCTCCCTATAAATAAGATTATAATTTATTGTGGCAGTAAGAGCCAATATTACAATTCGAGGAGGAAAACAAGGATATGACGCAAGAAAGAACAGGCGTAGCTACTTTCAAAAGCAGCCCCATCACTCTGGTAGGACCCAAGCTTACAGCTGGTGATCCCGCTCCTGATTTTGTTCTTAGTAAGAATCTACTGGAAGAAGTGTCTCTTAGTGATTATGCCGGTAAAATCAAGCTGATCAGTGTTGTACCTTCTCTAGATACTGGTGTATGTGATGCACAGACCCGCCGGTTCAATAGTGAAGCTGCAGAGCTAGGTGACGATGTAGTTATCCTCACGGTAAGTATGGACCTACCATTTGCTCAAGCCCGCTGGTGTGGCGCTGCAGGAATCGATCGCGTAATCACTCTATCCGATCACAAAGCAGCCTCATTCGGACAAGCTTATGGCGTACTAATCAAAGAATTCCGGTTAGATATGCGTTCTATTTTTGTACTAGACAAGAATAACAAACTCACCTATGTTGAATATTTGAGTGAAATGACTGAGCACCCTAATTACGAAGATGCTATAGCTGCTGTGAAGAGTTTGCTCTAATTCTCTAGAACAGTAAGTTAGCGGCCATTTTCGACAATACTTACTTATCACTGCAAGCATAAATGTCTTTGTCTCCTTCTAAGGACGACAAGCGTTTATGCGAAAAATATAAGACATAAAGTATAGGTGTAGAACTTATACTTTCTTATATTTTGAAAAAAGCGGAAGAAGGTCCATCCTTCTCCCGCTTTTTTTGTAATAGAAAGATTTATCGATAACATCCAGAGCAGTCAACATTTGCGTAAACGCATTCATACAATCCCTAAGTAAGAAGGTTTAGTAAGAATCTCTGAAAATTAGTCTGCTTTGTATTTTCCTAATTTTTTGTCCAAAGACGCATACAACCGCTGAATGACACGGTAATTAGCACCCAAATCACCTAGCGAACCTCTAGATGCAGAGTACATATCTACGCCACAACGTACTGGTGTGGTATTGAGCACAGAGACAGTAATGTCCAGTGTACGGCCGAATGCCGTTCTCTTCTCCAAAGTGATCTCACCTACTGACTCCACTTCATGAAGCACCTTGAATCCAGGAATCTTCTTAAGCGTTGATGAAACTTCCTCCCAAGCTTTGTCTTTCGTAAGACTGTAATAACGCGTTTTTAATGTCGGATCTTTTGCGCGGTCGCTTGTTCCATCATGACTGCGGAATAAACCAACCAAGGTTCTTTTTAACGACAAAATTCTTCCCCCTCTACAAATCCCAAGTTCATTATTCTAAGTGTAACACTCTTGTCTCAGGAACAAAAGGGTATTACTCACTTTATCCTTGTTCCAGACATACAAAAAAGCGCCCGTTCCCAACTTTCGCGGGAAACAGGGCGCTTGGCTTAAACAAGAGAAAAACCCGCTTATGCCGTCCGGCTACAGTGTCTTCTGAACCTGCTAGAGCAGGTGGGTGACCGCAGAAAACGTTTTTGAATTCCCCAAGTCATATAGACAGGGCTGTTCAGCTGCGCTTCGTGTAGATCTCCCAAGACATTATCATTGGTTCAAAACAACGAGCAACCGTAACGAACATCGCAGGATTTGTTATTATTATATTGCGTTTTAACGAAAAAGTAAACCTGTATGCGCTTTATTTTACATTGGAATTAAATTACTGACGATTTCCGATGCTTAATACTCGTCTTTAAATACGTTTTACATCTTTATCCTCAACATCATCTTCATAATCGTCGTCGTCATCGTCATCATCTTGATTGATCAAAGCAGCTTCTCGCTCTTCTTCCTCTTTCAGTTTCTTCTGCTCCACCTGCAATTGCAGTTTATTATAGGTAGCATAGAAGTTAAAGAAAGCAGCCATCGCAATCAACGATGGAATACAGATGAAATACAGTGCTGGATATCTAAGACCAATATAAGCTAGCACTGCAGCTGCAATTAAAGTTGAGAACACGCGAATTGGACGTGCTATAGTCAACAATATTGAGTTAGTCATCACTTGTTTAAAGCTCATTTGATAATGAACGACAATAGAAAAGAAGTTAAACATGGACACCGACAAAATAATCATGAGCACTAACATCAAAATACCAACAATTCTGAAGTTAGGCATTTGTGTCATGTAAACCGTTACATCGACGTACATAATAACGAACATCAATGTGTAGATAATACCACCGAGCATACTTTTTAAATAATTCTCTTTATACCCCTGAAAAAACGTACGAAAAGTTCCTACATCCGTGTTCCCCATAACCCATTTGCGCACAACGGTAAACAAAGCCGCCGAAGCAGGAAAAACTGTAAATGGAGCAAGAATCCCCATAGCCCAGTTCAATGTGAGCTGCTCATTTACTCCACCTGAGCTTGTCCCAAGCATCATCAATTTCATCAATCCAAAAAATAAAAACGGGGCGGAACATAGTGCCCATAAGATATTACTAGCTGCGATACGTGTAATCCATTCTGTGATGCGGTATAAACCGCCCATTGCTCCTTTAAACTCCAATTCCCTTCCTCCTCTGTCTCTTGCATACTGCTTATCTTAACTATACCTCATTTGACCTACTCTTTTCCATAGCCCAACTTTCTGAATTCTAGGTCATCGTCTATACATTAAGTCTATTAAGTCCATATTATGGGAGTGTAATTATAACAATTTCCAGAATCACCACATTCTAAAGGAGGTTATTGTATGTCCTCACCTGTTGGCCACGGCGGCTGGACTTCCACTGGTACGATCCTCGTATTGTTTATTCTGCTCGTTATCATCACTCGTACTTTCATATAAAAAAGCCGCTAATTCATTTAAACACCCTTATATTCCAGCAAAAAGAAGACGAGAACCGCTATTCGGCATCTCGTCTTCTTTGTATTTTGATAAATCATCACCCGCAGGTTCTGATCAAGTATTAATTATCGAAATCTTCGCGTTTAGCTGGACGTGTGCTTGTGCTGCTTGGGCGAGTAGATGGTTTGCGGTCCGCACTGCGGTTCGCTCCACCATCACGGCTAGCTGCGCCATCACGGTTGCCTTTATAGCCACCGCCATAACCGCCACTGCCGCTACCATAGTTACTGCCACCGCTGCTGTAGCCACCACGACTTCCGCCACCGCTGTTGTCACGGTTTCCACGGTATCCACCAGTGCTGCCACCGGAAGTACCACGGTTGCCACCATAACCACCATTAGGTTTGCGGCCACTGCGAATGTCGTTCTTACCACCACGACGTTTAGCACGGATTGGATCTTCAGGAGTCAATTCAATTGCAGAATCCTTCTTATCACCAGTCAGAAGCTTCATTGCAGCTGACAGCAATTGAACGGAATCATATTGCTCAAGCAATTGAATAGAAATACCTTTGTACTCATTCAATTCACCGCTCTCAACCATTTCAAGTAAGCGCTCTGCTGTTACGCGTTGTTTACCTTCAATAGCCTCAGCCATAGTTGGCAATGGTTTACGAGTAATACGGTGACGAGTAACGCGTTCGATCAAATGCAGGTGATCCATTTCGCGTGGAGTAACGAAAGACCAAGCTGTACCTTCTTTACCAGCGCGACCAGTACGACCGATACGGTGTACATAGCTTTCTGGATCTTGCGGCAAGTCAAAGTTAATTACATGAGTAACGCCGGATACGTCCAAACCACGAGCTGCTACGTCAGTAGCTACCAGCACATCAATGCTGCCATCACGGAATTTACGCATTACAGCATCACGTTGGTTCTGAGACAAGTCACCATGTAATCCATCAGCAGAGTATCCACGTTTTTGCAAAGCTTCTGCAAGCTCATCAACCCGGCGCTTCGTGCGTCCGAACACGATTGCAAGCTCAGGTGATTCCATATCAATCAAACGACTAAGTGCTTCGAACTTTTGACGTTCAGGTACTTCAACATATGCTTGATCAATCAGCGGAGCACTGATTTGTTTCGGTATAACGGAGACGTGTTGCGGGTTGTTCAGGAATTGCTGTGCAAGACGTTGAATGTTTGGAGGCATTGTAGCCGAGAACAACATAGTTTGACGCTCTTCAGGAACGAGCTTGAGGATGGTCTGAATATCTTCCATAAAGCCCATATCCAGCATTTCATCTGCTTCATCCAATACAACAGTTTGAACATCATCCAAACGAATGGTTTTACGGTTGATATGGTCAAGCAAACGTCCTGGTGTACCAATAATAATTTGTGGTTTCTTCTTAAGACCACGGATTTGGCGACCAATATCTTGTCCGCCATAAATTGCCAACGAACGAAGACCTTTAAAACGGCTTAGCTTACCGATTTCTTCTGATACTTGAATGGCCAACTCACGTGTTGGTGCCATAATAAGTGCCAGAATTTTTTCGTCTTCTCGATTAATCTTCGAAATGAGGGGGATACCAAAAGCAGCAGTCTTACCTGTACCAGTCTGTGCTTGACCAATCAGATCCGACCCAGTCAATGCGAGTGGGATTGACTGCTCCTGTATCGGTGTTGCCTCCTCAAATCCTAACTCTGTGATTGCTTGTAGCACTTTTGGCTCCAAGCCAAATTCTGCGAATGTTTTCAAATTATTCATGCTCCTTCTATACAGTGGACATTCCACATGCTTGTCTGTATTCTTAAGTAGCGGTAAACACATTTATATGCTGTCCAATCATGCTCTTTTTTCTGCATGATATAGCGCTTTTGGGACGAAAAGCCTCCCTTTCATCAGGTACTTCCTTGTACCTGAGCAACTGTAGCTTTACATCCGATGCAATGCAAAAATACCATTGTAACGTCCTACTCAAGAATATCCTGTACATTATATCACAACTCTAAGTAGGAATACCAGTGGGTTCCTTTCTTTTCATTGCATACATGGTTTATTCATAAATTTATTTATCGAGGTGGATTTGCTTGTTAAGACAGATTTGGAATTGTATTGCAGTTATTTTCGGGGCAGCGTTGATTGCCAGTGGATTTAATCTTTTTCTAATCCCTCATCGCTTACTCAGCGGAGGAGTATCCGGGCTTTCAATGTTAGTGGGTTACTTTACACCAATAAACATAAGCCTCTTGTACTTGCTCTTTAATATTCCATTGCTTGTAGCTGGTTGGTTCCAGCTAGGCCGGAGATTTATTATGCTAAGCATGTTATCCGTTGTGGCAACAACCTGGTTCTTGACGATCATTCCCGAATATTTGGTAGCTACTGATATGCTGCTTTCTTCTGTATTTGGTGGAGTGCTAGTCGGCATTGGCTGTGGCTTCAGCTTCCGTGCAGGTGGTTCATCCGGAGGTTTTGATATCCTGGGTTCCATCATCACTAAATTCCGCGATTTCCCAGTTGGAAACGTGGTGGTGAGCTTAAACGGACTCGTTATTCTTGCCGCGGCATATTTTGATAACAACTGGAACTTGGCTCTAGCATCGATGGTATCTATATACGTAACGGGTAAGGTACTGGACATGATTCACATCAGCCATTTAAAGGTAACCGTATATATAGTAACAAATCGTACAGATGAACTCCTTCAGCATCTAATGGGACTCCAACGTGGTGTCACAAAGATTAAAACAGAAGGCGCTTATTCTCATGTTGAGAAGGACATGCTAATGACAGTAACAACTCGCTACGAACTTGCTGAACTGCAACGTATTATCCGCACGACAGATCCTCAAGCATTTGTAAATATTGTCGAGACAGTTGGTGTTATGGGTTCCTTCCGAAAAAGATAAAATCGGCTATGAAAAGTATTAATTTGGAAAATGCACCAATCACAGAATTGTGATATATTATAATCAGGCAGAACCCTAACAATTTCATAAAGATTGAGATTTACCCCTCTTTTTTCCAAGCACTTCGTTTTCCGATGATTACTGAATTCCATTCAGACCTATCGAAAAAGGAAAGGGTGATTTTTGTGGAAATGGAAACGGTAAAGCTGTCAGCAATCGTCATGAGGTGGTATCCTGATATGATGCCGTTTCTCAAACAGGATGAATTAAATTCCGTAATCGTTCTGCGTGACGGGCTTAGTATTCTGGAACCTGCAGATGCCATGGATATCATCCATTACAGTATCTGTGAACATCAGAATTCTGCTTATCTTCAATGAGTAAGCCGCAAGAGAAGTCTTGATAGTTGCCGCCTTAAGTTCGGCCATGTCGCCGTGTTGAGGCGGCATTTACTTTTTAACAAAACGTTTAGAATCTGTGCGTCCCGGTTATATACAACAAGGATGGTTTTTCAGACCCCCTCTGAGCCAACATTATTACAACACTGTTCTTTTTAGAAGCAACCGTTCCTATATAATTTAGGAAATGTACATAAAGGGAGAGAATACGAATGAACATCACCTGGGCTCTACTGATGATGGCCTTGGGAAGTGTAGGCGTGCAACAGAATCAACATGACGCTGAAGTGGCAATCGCATTGAAGTCCGCCATGAATCCCCCCATCATCGCTGCGCAAAATAATAATTCAAATGTTTCAACTCCAGCTCCAAATGCTACAGCAGAAACAAATGACTCACAAAGTATGCTACACGCAGATCCTCAGCCGGATGCACCAAAAGTAAAAGGCATTTATGTTACCGCATACAGTGCCGGTGGAGAGCGAATGGAAAAGCTTCTTTCTTTACTTGATCAGACGGAACTGAATTCTATGGTCATCGACATTAAGGATGATACAGGTTACATCACGTATAAGACCGATAATCCAGAACTTCAGAAACTCGGTAATCCGCAGCCATTTATTGGCGACATCAACAAGCTGATGGAAAGATTGAAGAAACATGATGTATATCCTATCGCTCGAATTGTTGTCTTTAAGGACTCTATACTTGCCAAAAAGAACCCGCAATTATCCTTTGTTAATGCAGACGGCACAGTATGGAAGAATAAAGGCGGCGATAGCTTTGTTAATCCTTATAATGATGATGTCTGGAAGTACAATGTCGATATTGCCAAAGAAGCTGTCAAACTCGGCTTTAAAGAAATTCAATTCGACTATGTGCGCTTTCCTGAAGGATTCGAAAAACGTGCAGACACACTTAAATACACCAAAACCAGCGATTCTCGCGTAGATATCATTTCTAATTTTGTAAAATACGCAAAAGCAGAACTTGCTCCACTTGGTGTTCGTGTATCCGTAGATATTTTTGGATATGCCGCCTCTGCTCCTGCTGAGGGCATAGGACAAGACTTCGTTAAAATATCCAAGAATGTGGATGTCATCAGCCCGATGATTTATCCGAGTCATTATTCAACGGGATGGTTTGGAGTGAAAGAGCCTGACTTAGATCCGTATGCTACCATTAAAGGCTCCATGGTTGATACCCATAAGAAGCTTGATCCTCTAGGCAGCTACAAACCTGTTATTCGTCCCTGGATTCAAGATTTTACAGCAAGCTGGCTCGGAAAAGGTCATTATATTAAATACGGTAAAAACCAGGTGGAAGATCAAATCCGCGCTTTAAGAGATGAAAATGTAGAGGAGTTTCTGCTCTGGAATGCTAATAACCGATATACCTCCGACGTCGATTATGAGAAATAATGTATATAGCCCTTATTATTTATAATTGAAATCAGGTAGGATATAAATACTTAGATTTAGATAAAGACCCGGCATCTGCCGGGTCTTTTAATGGAGAGAAAGGGAACTTTTACTCTAATCATTAAAAACCAACAAAGAATGAGGCAAAGAACGATGATACAAACCACCTCTTTAAAACAAAAAGCAATACAATTTTTTCATATTTTATTTCCAATTCTGGTTACACAGATTGCTTTGTCAGCGATAACCTTCTTTGATACAAACATGTCAGGTAAGTTTGGTACAGCCGATCTGGCAGGTGTGGCGATAGGAACCAGCCTCTGGATTCCAATTCAAACGGGCTTAAGTGGAATTCTTATGGGGATTACCCCCATCGTCTCTCAGCTCATTGGAAGCAAAAAAGAAAAGGATGTAGCCTATCAAGTCACACAGGGAATCTGGTTATCACTGATCGTTTCTGTAATTGTCTTACTAATCGGGAGCTTCGCCTTGTCACCTATCCTTAATTTTATGAACCTGGAGCCGACTGTAAGAGATGTTGCATTCCGTTTCCTTAGTGCGATCTCCTTCGGAATTATCCCGCTGTTTGGATATACAGTTCTTCGTAGTTGTATAGACGCTCTGGGACAAACACGAGTGTCCATGTTGATCACACTCATAGCCTTACCCGTGAATGTTGGTTTGAACTACTTGCTGATCTTTGGGAAATTCGGGTTTCCTCGACTTGGTGGTGTTGGAGCTGGAGTGGCATCAGCGATCACCTACTGGGTAATCTTTTCGGTTGCCCTGCTGTTCATTTATCGAGCAGAACCCTTTGCTAGCCTTAGAATCTTCCGAAAGTTCTACTTTATATCGCTAAAAAGCTTCAAAGATCTAATGAAGATCGGTGTACCTATTGGCTTCTCGATTTTTTTTGAAACTGCAGTTTTCTCTGCTGTAACCTTGTTGATGAGTCGGTTCGATACTGTAACGATTGCTGCTCATCAAGCAGCTATTAATTTTGCAACTACGTTATATATGATTCCGCTCAGTATCTGTATGAGCCTTACCATTCTCGTCGGCTTCGAGACTGGATCCGGCAGGCAAAAAGATGCCCGTCAATATGCCATTATGGGAATTGGACTTGCGGCTATCCTCTCCCTGGCAACAGCACTCCTGCTCTTCTTTGCTGGCTATCATGTAGCTGGCCTATACTCTGATGAGCCGGATGTCATTTCATTAATTCAGCATTTCTTGATCTATGCGATCTTTTTCCAAATTTCCGATGCAATAGCCACACCTACACAAGGAGCACTTCGTGGATATAAGGATGTTAATCCAGCCTTCATTATTTGCTTTATAGCTTATTGGGTTATAGGGCTTCCAACAGGCTATGTACTTGCAACTTACACGGATCTAGGAGCATATGGTTATTGGATTGGCTTGATCACCGGCCTTGCGATTGGGGCCGCACTGCTCTTGACTCGGCTTGTTAAAGTTCAACGCCGTTATGCCACACAGGCAGACGCACAAGCACATCATTAATAATCAAAAGCACACAAAAAAGGAACAGTGCGAAGTTCGCAGCTGTTCCTTTTTTGTGTGTTAATTATTGAGAAAGACGGGATGCAAGCTCGTACAACTCCACGTCAAATTCCTTCTTCGTATTCACTACAAGATCGATATCTGTAAGGGTTAGTTCACCCTTGATTATACCGCAACCTTTATCAGACTCACCTTCAATTAGTTTACGAACGGCAAAGTCACCAAGACGGCTAGCAAGGTTCCGGTCTCCAGGGGTTGGTGTTCCTCCGCGCTGAATATGTCCAAGTACAGTAACCCGTGCATCCAGTGAAGCATGACGATCTTTCAACGCTTGGGCCACATCTTCGCCTTTACCCACACCTTCTGCAACAATAACGATACTGTGACGTTTACCTCTGACAAAATTGTCGCGCATCCGATCCGCAACTTCATTCAAGTCATATGGCATTTCAGGCACAAGAATTGTTTCGGCTCCAGAAGCCAGACCCGCATGCAGTGCGATATCTCCACAATGACGTCCCATAACTTCAACAATGGAAGAACGCTCATGGGAGGACATCGTGTCACGCAGCTTGTTAATGGCGTCTACAACGACACCAACTGCTGTATCAAACCCAATGGTGTAATCCGTGAAGGAAATATCATTATCAATAGTTCCCGGTAATGCCATCGTCTTGATACCGAGTTTACTTAGTTTATTAGCACCTTTATAAGAACCATCTCCACCTATAACTACTAGACCATCGATGCCCATTTCATTAAGAATATCTGCACCCTTTTGCTGACCTTCTGGTTTTGTAAACTCCAGACATCTTGCAGATTGCAGAATGGTTCCCCCACGTTGAATAATGTCACCAACACTGCGAAGATCCATTGGGAAAATATCACGATTCAGAAGTCCTTGATACCCACGTTGAACTCCAAAAACTTCAATGCCGTAATAAAGTGCGCTTCTTACAACCGCACGAACAGCGGCGTTCATCCCTTGTGAATCTCCACCACTAGTCAGTACTGCAATTTTTTTGATTTTTGACATTCTGTTGTTCCTCCTTAAAGTTGTGCAATGCCCCATCCGTTGTATAGGTGAAGCTTCGCAGCCTTGTTACAAAAAACGATTGCGTATCCAGCGGCTATTAGCGAAGAAGAACAGCCTTGTAAGCGGACTTCCTCTCATTAGGCTTTTAGATACAGTGCGAACTTCCCGCTGTTCGCTAACTTTCGGATCAGATAAATAAAGTGCCAGCAATCCCTCAATCACCATACGATGCATAGATGATTCCGGAAGTTCACGTACATCCTTACGGGCCCACTCAACCATGGAAGCGATCCGATTTAACATGGTCTCCGTGTCGTCATAATAATTGCAGAAGTTAAGATCACCGCCTGCTCGGTCCTCTTCCTGATCAATTAAATAATCCAGCATAATGTGCAATCCACACACATGTGGAAAGTATGCAGCTCGAATCGATTCCGAAGAAGACTTACTTAGCTTCGGATCACATGCGGATAGAAAAAGCATGAATACGCCTAAAGTAGAGCCCGTCGCAGCCGCAAACTCGTTCCAGTGCAGATGCGGAGCAAGGCTACCCTGCTGCTTCCACCATTCCTTCAGGGCTGTTTCCCTGAGTTCCGGGCGGATATGCTTATACACCTGCAAATCTGTATACAGCACAGCCAAATCACGAATCTCCGCTGCAGCAGCGGAATAACCTGGCAGCAAAGAGATCATCTCCTGGCATTTTCGAACTAGCCTATACAAGTACCCGCCGTCATTCTGTTCATCGCGAAGCGCATAATAATTAACAGGTTCAGCGTTTGGATCAATGGCATCCAGCATAGATTGATGCAGCAGCCTGAAATCTGCAGGATCAAGCGAAGTACTGCGATCACATAAGTTATCTAGATAATCACTGATAGTTTGATAAGCAACAATAAGCGGAATAAGTATATGTCTCATCGATAAATTGCCGGCGGCATAAATACCTCCACCTATGCAGTGAAACTCCTTTGTTTCAATGCTGGCAAGTGCTTGCTTCCGGAGCTCGGGATCGGGAATCCCATTCGCATCTTGGCGCCAGAAGTGCAGACTTTCTCTCACTTCAGGCAGCACGTACTTATAGACCCTGTTCATAAGCCCAATAGGGCCACGCGGGCTAAGGTAACGGCCTTGCTCTAATTCACTCAATGATAGTGCCTCCACATTGTTGTCTCCTTATCCAAATCACCACTTATTATAATATGATCAGACGTATTTGTACAAACAACAAAATCACTTTCGTAAAATTATGAAAGATTCAGAAATAACGCAATTCAAGAATAAAACACATAACCCCTCCATTGCTTTATGCTATACTAGCCATATTTCAATCTCAGAGGAGTGCACTTTCATGTTTTCAAAACGGACCGGAAGCCCTTACAGTGATCAGAACTGGCTTCGTTCCTTTCTTTTTACGATTTATGGTACTAGCGTTCTTGTAGTATCCTACTTCCCTTTATTCTACACACATTTAGGGTTTAGCAGTTCACAGGTGGGCTACTTGTATTCCCTCGGTCCCCTCATCTCCATCCTATCCAATCTCTTCTGGAGTATGATGAGCGATAAGCTGGGTACCATTCGAAAAATCATGTTTATTTTACTCGCGGGGCAATTAGTAACCGGACTTCTATTAGCCAGAGCGACCGAATTTTCTTCCGTTATGCTTATTTTGTCCTTTTTCTACTTCTTCTATTACCCAGTTTTTCCGCTTGCTGATACAATGGCCATCAAAATTGCGGAGCGACACGGACGAAACTTCATTACAATTCGTGTATTTGGCTCATTAGGCTATTCTTTCTTTGCTTTAACTGTCGGTTATGCGCTTAGAGCTTTAGGTGCTACTTGGAGTCTTACCTTATGTATTATCATCATTATAATCGCGCTTCTAATTACAATTGGCCTAAAGGATGTCAAAAAAACTGTTCCAGAGCTCCCCAATCAGAAAGCTGTTACTACCAAACAAGACAAGAAAGAGCATGGTCTTAAAGATATTCTTTTGCGAAAAGAGGTGCTGTGGTTCTTCGGATGTGTCTTTGTACTCGCACTGGGCCATAGAATGAACGAAGCTTTTCTCACCATCAGTTTAAAGAACCTGGGCGCTGGTGAGGAAGTGATCGGCTGGGCATTACTTGCCTCAGCACTAAGTGAAATCCCTGTATTATTTATACTCGGCAAATACGGCGACAAATTTAAAGAACTGCCATTATTAGTTTTAGCCAGTCTCATGTATGCCCTTCGTTTTCTACTAATGGCGCTCGCCGATCATCCAGGCTCTATAATCGCGATTCAAGCCTTGCATAGCCTGACATTTGGCGTCTTTTTTGTAACATGTGTCCGTTATATCACTCGGATTATTCCTGATCGTCTCCGAGCAACCGGTCTTGCAATCTACACAGTTGTTTGGTCAAGTGCAGCTGGACTTCTAAGTGGTACATTTGGTGGAATGATCTATCAAGAAGCTGGACGCTTCACCTTTTATATGGTAGCAGTTGGCTTCAGCCTTCTTGCTTTTGTAGGCTTTTTAGGACAGCATTTATTGGATACCCATCGAGATTCATTGCGCTATTTCAAGAATAAGGACAAAAAGACTTCCCTATAATAGAACACTTCTGATACTCAAAAATATTAAAAAGGTCTTTGCTATCCCTTCACTTGGGAATGCAAAGACCTTTTCATCTAAATTGATGTCTATTAGACGTAAAAAAACACAGTTCCCGAAAGAACTGTGTTCTATAGTTGGTAACCACTCTTGCAAGGGCTTGCCAAGTAAATTATATATTTATAGCAGACAGCCTAACTGTCTTTGCCGTTTCTTATAATTTTACTACGTTTTCAGCTTGCGGTCCACGATTACCATCAGTGATATCGAATTCAACTTCTTGACCTTCGTCCAAAGTTTTGAATCCTTCACCTTGAATTGCTGAGAAGTGTACGAATACATCTTCGCCGCCTTCTACTTGAAGAAAACCATAACCTTTTTCTGCGTTAAACCATTTTACTGTACCTTTCAATTGAACAACCTCCTAAAAATAACCGCCATATATGGCGTATAACTATATTATACTGCAATCTTCTACTCAAATCAATCAGTCTGGATCTTTAAATATGTGATTTAATTTGCTTTTCCCTTGACCAGTGCGTTATCATTGAGCCAAAAGCCAAAAATCGCCAGGGTGGTAATGATAATGATCAAAAAACATGAAATATACAAAACAGACAAATGGAATATGATGACGGTAGAAGTTCAAGGACGTTATATTGTACTTCGCGAAATCTCCGATCAATGGGGAGAAGAAACACATACTTTCCTTAGTCGTCCAGCTATGATGCAGTGGGTGAACAACCGATTCAACAAAGAATCTTATAAAGATAATGAAGAAGAGTACAAAAATATCATCGCAGCTTTCAAACAGGTATAACAGAATATGAACACAGAAAATCTCGCGATTTATGTTGTCCTAGTCTTATGTCTAGGCGCAGTTCTAATTATGACCAAGGATCGTGTCCCGCCGCAGTTTAAGCGGGGCATGGCCTTAACTGCTGTCATTATGATTCTGTTCGCCTTCATCTTTGTTATTTATAGCTTATTGGCATAACTTATACATTCATATATTTTAAAGAAGACAAAATATTAATAATCAGGACTTAACAGGGCATAATAAGCCGACTCTATTTTCAAGAGGAGGACGTTATGCCTATTTCACCCAAGTCCATCCCTCTTCTACTTGTGCTCAGCTTGCTACCGGGTGATTTATCATCTACAGTATTGCCGAGGGAGATTATGCCTACTACATCTCATCATTCTAGGAGGGTTTCTATGGAACAATTATTGAAGAGAAGCGAAGTACCTGCTGAGAATCGTTGGAAGCTTGAAGATGTGTTTGCTTCTCAGAAAGATTGGGATGCAGAATTTACTGAAGCTAAATCCCTAATCAAAAAAGCTGCGGATTTTCAGGGTACACTAGATTCCGCGGATGCTCTAAAAAAATGTTTTGAGCTGGATGACAAGCTGTCCATCCTAACTGAACGACTCTTCGTGTATGCACATATGCGTCAAGATGAAGACACAGCTAATCCTAACTTTCAAGCTTTGTCCTCCAAAGCGAAAAAGCTTGGTATTGAAGCAGGTGAAGCCTTATCTTTTGTAACCCCAGAAATACTGGCTTTGCCAATTGAGAAGCTCGACCAATTCATCGTTGATCCAAATCTATCCGCTTATAAATTCACCTTAACTGAAATGAAACGCGAAAAAGCCCATGTGCTTTCTAAGGCTGAAGAAGCACTGCTAGCTCAGGTAGGAAACTTAGCTCAAGCACCTCAGAATATTTTCAGTATGCTGAACAATGCGGATCTGAAATTCCCTAAGATCAAAGATGAGGATGGCAAAGAAGTTGAGCTGACTCATGGCAACTATATCAAGTTTCTCGAAAGTAACGACCGTGAGGTTCGCCGTAATGCTTTTAAGGCAGTCTATGATACCTACCGGAAGCAGAAGAACACTATCGGAGCAACGCTTAGCGCCAATGTGAATAAAAATGTTTTTTACTCACGGATCCGTAAGTATCCTTCTGTAATGGAAATGTCACTCTATGGTGATAACATTCCTAAAGAGGTTTACACCAACTTGATTGATACGATTCACGAAAGCCTTCCATTAATGCACCGTTATATGAAACTGCGTCAGAAGCTGCTGGGTGTCGATGAGTTACATATGTATGATCTGTTTGCACCGCTTGTTGATGAATATAAATTAGATATCACCTATGACGAAGCCAAGAAAATCACTAAAGAGGGTCTCAAACCGCTCGGTGAAGATTATCTGAATGTGCTGCAAAAAGGCTACGACAACGGATGGATCGATGTGTATGAGAACGAGAATAAACGGTCCGGGGCTTACAGCTGGGGGCCATACGGTACGCATCCTTTCGTACTGTTGAACCATAATGATAATTTAAACAGTATGTTTACACTGGCACATGAGATGGGCCATGCATTACACTCGTATTTTTCGGATAACGCTCTGAATTATCGGGATGCGCAATATACGATTTTCTTAGCAGAGGTTGCTTCTACTACTAACGAGGCGCTGCTAATGGATTATTTACTCAAAAAGTCTACAGATCCTAAAGAAAAAATGTATTTACTCACCTACTATGCTGATCAGTTCCGGACAACGATTTTCCGGCAGACGATGTTCGCTGAGTTCGAGAAAATCATTCATCAGCGTGTTGAAGAAGGCGAATCGCTTACTCCACAAGATCTTTCGAGCATCTACTATGACCTGAATGTTAAATACTATGGTAAAGAAATGGTTGTTGATCAGGATATCGAGATGGAATGGGCACGGATTCCGCATTTCTATAACAGCTTCTATGTTTATAAATACGCAACCGGCTTTTCAGCAGCGACTAGCTTTGCCAAACAAATTCTTGAAGAAGGTAAACCTGCGGTAGAACGATACCTCGGCTTCCTGAAGAGTGGCGGCAGTGACTACTCCATTAATATTCTGTCTAAAGCTGGTGTTGATATGTCTTCTCCTGAGCCTATTCGCGAAGCGATGAGTGTCTTCGAAGATGTTATCGCTCAAATGGAACAGTTGACCAAATAAGGCAGAGAGCTTAGTATTGCATTAATCCCTTGCCCTATTTGGGCAAGGGATTTTATTCTGTTATATCCCTGAGGAGGAAGAATTCAATGAGAATTCAATGGTCTTTAATTGCAGGTCTAATCTTTGCGCTACTAACCGCCATATTTGCAGTCATCAACGTGGATCCCGTTCAAGTCAATTTTGGTTTTGATGTAGTTAATATACCGCTGATCCTAGTTATTCTGGGCTGCGCGTTAATTGGTGGAATCATCGTGGGTTCTTACGGTATTTTTCGCCAGTACAAACTACAAAAACAAATTAAAAGCTTAAATGCTGAACTAACCAAACTTCGTGATGCCGACACTTCTTTAGATTCTTTTAACACAGACAATGATGGCCTAACAGGAGGACTTAACTAATGATTACTATTCAACCAAACGAAGATTACATACTCTCAATCCTTAAAAAATTGCTTGATACACCGAGCCCCAGCGGCTTCACAGCACAAGTAATGAACCTTGTTGCCGAAGAAGCGGCAGCATTAAATGTTCCGCTAAGCTGGAATGAAAAAGGCGGCGTAATTCTAACCGTCCCAGGCCTAGACCCTTCCCGTACTATCGGCATTAGCGCTCACGTGGATACACTTGGAGGCATGGTTCGCTCTATTAAATCTGATGGTACACTGCGACTGACCTCTGTTGGTGGCTTCACTATGCACAGCATCGAGAATGAATACTGTGTGATCCATACCCGCAGCGGCAGAACTTATACTGGAACCATCTTAACCAGCCATCCATCTGTTCACGTATATCCAGATGCTCGTGATTTCAAACGTTCAGAGGAGAACATGGAAGTACGGATTGATGAGCTAGTATCTAACAAAGAAGATGTACTTAAGCTAGGCATCTCCGTTGGTGATTTCATATCCTTCGATGCACGTGCGGTGATTACACCTAGCGGGTATATTAAATCCCGACATCTGGATGACAAAGCGAGCGTTGCTGCCCTTCTCGGCCTGCTGGAAAGCATGAAGCGCGAAGGCTGGAAACCGCTCCACAACCTTTCTTTCCTCATCTCCAACTATGAGGAAGTGGGACACGGTACAGCTTGGATTCCTGGCGAGATCAATGAAATGATCGCAGTCGATATGGGCGCCATGGGCGACGATCTTAGTTGTAAAGAAACCGATGTGTCCATCTGTGCAAAAGATTCTTCCGGCCCTTATGATTATGTTATGACTGGCCGTTTGATTGAGCTGGCAGAAGCACTTGCTATTCCTTATGCCGTTGATATCTATCCAATGTACGGTTCTGATGCTTCCGCTGCCCTTCGAGGCGGCAATAATATTCGTGCCGCACTGATCGGCCCAGGCGTACACGCCTCCCACTCCATGGAACGTACACATAAGCAAGCTGTAGTAAACACTGCTAAGCTTCTCGCTGCTTATGTGGGCACTAACTGAGGCTAGCACTGGCAAGTTAAAACAGCTCTGGAGACGTAGACAATGGCTGATAGTCTCACTTCTGCTGCTCATGATAGCAGCATCAGCAATCTCGATGTTCCTGTTATCCAGAAGTCACAAGGAAAATCCCTTTGACGGTCTTCCTCACGCTTACTCTTATTTAGAGACCGTGAGTACAGAAAATGTTCAACTCTATATGATGTCACTTTCGCCAGAAGATATTAAACTCAGAGCCGCTGGTGCCCCCCTTCAGCAAGTGATTGCTTATGGGATTAATGGAGGCTTCTTCTATGGAGACGCACTTCTCTCCATTGCTATCATGAATGATATCCCCACTAACGGTGTTAAAAAGGCGTACGGCTCCGGCTGGTTTAACGCTAAATATGTGCGCGGAACCCTGGTCTGGGATGGTTCCAGTCGTAGCTTTTCCGTACAGGTCGTCTCATCGGGAGAAGAATTGAACGTTACGGATCGCCAGCATTATTTTGCGCAAGGTGGCATTAGTATGAATCTGCAGGATGAGGAGCTCTGGGAAGATGTGATAGCGAAAGAACATCTTCCTTATTCGGATGAGAAACGAATGCGCTCAGGCATGCTGTATGACGATAGTGGCAAGCTGTGGCTGATTGTTACGCCAACACTCTCGACGGCGGCAGAGTTCCGTTCAGCCATCCTACAGAGCGTGCCTGCTGAAGGTCTCGAAGGTATCTTTCTAGATGGAGATGGCTCCTCGCAGATGAATGCTGATGAAATTATCTTACCTGGCGACTCTCGTGCTGTGGTGCAAATGATCGCGGTGGATGGAGCGAAATAAAGTAATGCTGAGGCAGCCCCCTGCAATAAAAAAACAGAGTAGGAATTCTCCAATAACCGGGGAACCCTACTCTGTTTTTTTTATTTATTAGCAGTAAGCACGTCATAATTATCACTGGAGCTTCGGACTGGGGATAATTCTGCAATTAAGGTCAACTGTGCAGGGCTACAGCAGCCATGAGTTGATTTTCCAAACTGAGCCCTCCTTATTGTCATACAAGGTCAATCCGTTTTATGCTTTACCGGCGATTTTCTCTGCAAGCTCATTCAGATAGGTCCAGCGCTCCATTAGACGCTCCAGCTCGGCTTCGGCAAGCCGCTGCTCTTCCACTAACTCCTGCAGTCTCCCAGAGTCAGCAAACGCTGCTTCCATCTCCGCACTGATATCCGTCAAGCGCTGCTCTGCAAGCTCAATCTGCTCGTCAATTCCCTCATATTCACGCTGTTCCTTAAAACTGAATTTGAGTTTGGTCTTGGGAGCTGAAGATGCCGCTATGCTACTGCCTGTATCTGTAGTCTCTTTACGCTTTGCATTTCCGTCCTCTTTGTTCGATTCTGCATTGCGTGAAGGAACATTTTTGGCCAGCCATTCTTCATATTCCGTATAATCGCCAACATGAATCCGGATATCACCATTTTCAAAAGCGATCAGCTTATCTATAGTACGATCCAGGAAATAACGGTCATGGGATACTGTAAAGACGACGCCCGGGAATTCATCCAGATAGTCTTCTAAGACAGCCAACGTACCGATATCCAAGTCGTTCGTAGGCTCATCCAAAAGCAATACGTTTGGTGCTCCCATCAATACACGAAGCAGATACAGGCGTCTTTTTTCGCCACCTGACAGTTTGGAAATCGGCGTCCATTGCATCGCGGGGGGGAACAAGAAGCGTTCGAGCATTTGGCCTGCCGTAATGACGCTACCATCAGCCGTACGTATAACTTCCGCTTCTTCCTTCACATATTCAATAGCTCGCATGCTGTCATCCATATCCTGATGTTCTTGCGTGAAGTAACCCAACTTAACCGTCGCGCCAAGCTGAACCTCTCCCTTATCCGGCTGCAGCTTACCTGCAATCAGATTCAGAAGTGTTGATTTACCGCTACCATTCGGGCCTACAATACCTACGCGATCTTGTGGTACAGCAATATAGGTCAGATCTTTAATCAGCTGACGACCATCCAGCGATTTCGACAGTTCATTGATTTCAATGATTTTACGACCCAAACGTGTGGATGCCACCGAAATATCCAGCGAACCGTTCGAACTACTTCCTGTACTTTCCTTCAGCTTCTCAAAACGGTCGATTCTTGCCTTTTGTTTCGTTGATCGAGCTTTAGCTCCACGACGAATCCAAGCAAGCTCCGTACGAAGCAGGTTCTTACGCTTTTGCTCCGCAGAGGCTTCACGCTCTTCACGGTCGGCTTTTAGCTCTAGAAAACGGGAATAGTTGGCCTCATAACGGTATAACTGTCCTCCGTCCAGCTCTAGCATGACACCTGCGACACGCTCCAGGAAATAACGATCATGCGTTACCATTAAGAGGGCACCGCGCCGTTTCTGTAGATATTGCTCTAACCAAGCCACGGAGTCCGTATCAATATGGTTCGTAGGCTCATCCAGAATAAGAAGCTCAGATGGCGTAATCAGGGCAGCCGCAAGTGCTACACGTTTCCGTTGACCACCAGACAGCGTATCCATCAGCGCATCGAATTTCACTATACCCAGCTTAGTAAGTACGCTCTTAGCTTCACTCTCTAAATGCCAAGTACCTGCTGCATCGATAGCTTGCCCAATCCGCACTAGTTTGCCTTCCAGTTCCGTATTACCTGGCTCTTTTTCAAGGCGAGACATGGTCTCCATATAATCACGCATGGTAGCAAGATCTGGATCATCTCCGGCGAAGACCTGTTGCAGTACCGTATTTGTCGGCTCATAAGGAGGGTTCTGTGCCAAGTACTGCACTCGAACATTATTTCCGATCGCAATTTGCCCACCATCCGGGGTATCCAGACCGGCAATAATACGTAAAAACGTTGATTTACCCGTTCCATTCACACCGATCAAACCGATTTTATCCCGATCGTCCATACCAAATGAAGCATCACTAAAGAGTACTTTCTCTCCATAACTTTTGGAAAGATGTTCCACGGTCATAATATTCATGCTATTTCCTCGCTTGCCTTATATTTTCATAAAACCGGTCGCAGCATAGTGCTGCTATTCCACCGGTCTATCATCCTGACCTAAATTCAAGTAATCCATAGCCCCTTTAATAAAAAGACCCGCAGCGAAACCAGCGCGTTTATACGCATCATCTTCCATAAATGATGGATCAAACAAAATATCCATCTTCAGTCGATCCAACATCCCTATGTAGGACTGCGCCATAAGCTCAGGCTCAGATGCCCCGCCCTCCAGCAATACCTTCACCACTGCCTGCATATATTCTTCCATAAAAAGCGTCATATACGCCACAAGCTCTGGGTTATTGTTAGGTGCGCGGAAAAAGAGCTTCGTGTGTCGCTTGCGCTCATAATAATAGTAAAGATGATGTTTGGCGATGATTGACAGTTTACCTGACAAAGTATCACTAGCCTTCAGCTTTTCCTGTAATTGCTGAAGGAATCCCTCACAATCCCGGCGCGTTACCGCCATGAACAATTCTTCTTTACTCTTGAAGTATAAATAAACGGTGCCCTTAGCAATTCCGGCCTGAACCGCAATTTCCGACATCTTCGTTTCGTAAAATCCACCTGAACCGAAGAGCTCGTATGCGGCATCCAGAATGGCAGTATGTTTATGATTGGACGTGCTGCTCATCGGTTCCTCCTTTAAAACATCATCCCACACAATAAGGCAATAGCCCCTCCGACGATAGAGCTAATAGCATTGACTGCATCATTGGTCATCCACTTCCAGCCACGTGCGTATTCAACCATCTTACCGCAGTGATGTGTACTTTCCACTTCGCGTCCGCATACGGTGCAACGATTCATCTGCTGAACGGTTGCACCGAGAATAGAATCCGTGAACGCACCCGCAAGTCCTCCAATGAGTCCAGCCAATGTAAGCAACAAGAAGGATTGATCTGGCATGCCGGATATCATCCGCAGTAGCCATGAAGATGCACCGATAAGCGCACCTCCTGCAGCGGCGGCCAGCGTACCCAGGCTGGAAACGCCACCCGAGGCACCGGCCGGAAGTATTTTACCTGTCAAGACAGACCGAGGCGATTTCTTGCTGAGTGTGCCAATCTCCGTAGCCCATGTATCAGAGGTTACCGTTGCCATAACGCCGATAAATAAAAATTCCCAATGTTCCATCGGAACAATCGCATTCAATAGAACGAAAACCATCCCAAGCCCACCATTAGCAAAGACCTGCCCAGCATCTCGGCGACCTGTCTTGGCATAAGTCAGCTCAAGCTCTGCCTTATTATCATGATGAAGCTTAGACAACAGGCTTGAAGAGATGAAAAAAATCAACAATATTCCAAACCAAAAAGCATTTCCAGCACCAAAATAAATGGTCCCCATAACTACCGCGGCAAGCATGCCGGAGAGGCTTAAGGATTGTTTCCTATATGCCGCTCCCGCAACTAACAAAGCGCCAAGGGCGCCAATAATCCATAACATAGATTCATCTCCAACAGATGTTTTTAGCCGATCAGGCAAGTCCCCATCAGCTTGTCACCCCAGTACAATTCAAACGAATCTCCTGATACGGTAGGGCCTACGCCTGCTGGTGTTCCTGTGAATATCACATCGTCTTTACCCAGCCCGTAACGCGCAGCGATAAAATCGACAATTTTTTGGAGCGAAAAAATCATGTTTTTGACATTTCCTCGCTGAACTTCAACACTATTTTTTAAAACCGTGAAATCCGTTCCTTCCAGCTCTTCCATATCAGGAAACGCAATATAAGGTGTGAGTGGAGCAGCGTTCTTAAAGCCTTTTGCCGGTGTCCAGGGTAGACCTTTCTTCTGCAGATCATTATGCACATCACGCAGTGTGAAATCGAGTCCCAGAGCCATAACATCTACCAGATCCTCCACGCTCATACCCGGTACATAATCACGCGCGATCCGTAGCACAAGTTCTCCTTCATAATGAACCTGGCCTGAATCCTTTGGAAGCTGAATGACTGCTTTATCGAGGGAAACCGCCGCATGTGAGGGCTTCATAAAAATGAGTGGCTCTACGGGGACATTATTTCCTAATTCCTCCGCATGTAGCTTGTAGTTCCGTCCAACACAATACAAATTATTAACAGCAGCGCACACAGACAATCAGCTCTCTTTCCCATCGAATTGGATTATTTATACTTTCAGAAATGTATCGCCCCAGATATCCGGACGGTTTGTACAAATCATTATATCAGAATGCATATCTGCTAAGCGACGCATCTCTTTCCCTTTGTTCACGGTCCAAGCCATTATCTTCACACCTTGCTCCGTCAAAACCTTAGCCAATCTAGGATTTAAACGCGAAAAGCTAATCGACAAAAGAGAACACTCCAGTTCATGCAGCCTTCGAGCAGGATTACCAAACCTTGAATCAAAAATTAAGCCTGTACGAAAGCGGGGGTCTATTTCTTTGATTTTTTTCAACACATCTGCATCAAAAGAGGTCAAAATCACGTCGTCCCGCATGCCTTTAGAGGAAATAAGATCCGTCACCTTCTGCTCGATGCCAGGATACATATTGCCCACTGTTTTCAGTTCAATATTGAGACGCAGTCTACCGGAGGCTAGTGTAAGCACCTCTTCCAAAGACGGCACCCGCTCTCCCCGAAAAGAACGCCCTTTCCAGCTACCCGCATCGAGACGCCGGATATGTTCCCAATCCATATTCTTCACCTTACCATGACCATTAGTTGTACGGTCCAGTGTAAAGTCATGAATGACAACAGGAACACTGTCCTTGGAGAGCTGGACATCCAATTCCATCCAGTGTACAAAAGGCATGGCAATGGCCATACGGATCGCTGCTAATGTATTCTCCGGAGCTTTACCGGAAAATCCCCGATGGGCAACACACAAATTGTTCATCATAAGGACCTCCCAGGAACCCTATTTTGTAACTTGAATCACTTTGCCGTCACTGTCGATCTTAACTCGACCAGCAGATAAAGACTCTATTTTTTTCAGCAAAAGCTGTCCGTTCACCTGATTCATGGGCACGGGCTGAGCTAGCTCAGCAGTCATAGGCTTCAGCTGTAATGAACATTGACCTTTTTTACTACATTCCGCCTGAAAAACAGCAGTTTCCCAAGTGGCAGGTACCGTTGATCTCGTAAAAATAAAATTACCAGTGCTGTAGGCGATCCACTTGCCTTTGTACGGCTCCACACCTTGCAATACATGTGGGTGACCACCAATGACAAGATCAGCTCCCGCATCGACAAAGCTACGCCCAAGGGTCTGCTGAATATTATCGAACTGCTCTACCCGTTCTTTGCCCCAATGGACAACTACGACAACCAAATCAGCTTTTTGTTTAGCTGCAGCAATCGCTTTAAGTCCTTCTCTGCTATCATATACTGAAGCAAGCCCCGGTTTATTTTTTCCCGCCATCCAATCAGATGCAGGAATCACCCGTGTGAACCCCAGCAAGGCGATCTTAATCCCTTTACGCTCAAAATATTGCGCCGAGTATGCTTCTTTACTGTTGAGTCCAGCACCAACATAAGGAATGCCTCTTTCCGATAGATGGCTAAGCGTGTCTCGCAGACCTTCCTCCCCTTGATCCAGCGTATGATTGTTCGCCATATTTACTGCATCCACTCCGGCTGCTTTAAGAGCATCTAGCGCCTTCGGCGAGCCTTTAAATACAAATTGCTTATTAGCGGCGCCAACTCCACCCGTGGTCACAGGAGTTTCCAGATTCACGACCGTAAGGTCATCCTTCTTGAACATTCCATTCAGCGCGGCATACGAATAATCGTAGCCTTTCTTTTCAAGTAATTCTCCAGCTTTCCCCGAAAAAATAACATCTCCAGCAAAATTCAGGGTCACTGTATTGCCAGAAGCCTCGTCATCTGATGGAAGTCCAGACACAGAACCACCATCTGCGACTTGGGAGCTACCTTCATCTGGCGAAGGGGGCTCAGTTGCTACAGGCGCCTGTGTTTCAACATTTTCTTCTCTCTTTGGCTCTGGTGTAGGTGTAGCTTCCGGAGTTACCGTTGGAGAAGGGATGGGAGACTCCGTGGCTTCAGGCGTTGCAGTCACTATAGGTGCTGTCTCCTGAGCAGTACTATCCGGCGTAGGCGAAGCCGTCATTTGCGCCACTGGAGGCGGCTCAGAACTTCCCTTGAATCTGTCATCCATAAAACTATAGCTGAGCGCCACAATAATCATCAGAAGTAGACCTGCATTGACCCACATCCAGGCCGTTCTGCGCTTACGTTTGCTCTTATGTTTGTTCTTCTGTCTAGAACGCGATCGCGGCGGATACATTGTTTATATGATCTCCTCTACTCTCAAATTGGTTCTATTATAGCATACCTAGCACCTGTCCCTCCAAATAAGAGAGTCCGCCAAGTATAACTTTCTTATATTTTAAAATAGTATAATCTAATATTTAAACAAAAACGGTGAAGCAAAAAAATCTTCGCTTCACCGTCCATTATATAATTCTAGATCTCCCGTAAATGTACAATTAAATCGATATACGTTTTGCAGCGCTTTGTGCTGTAAGCTTAGCCTGCTTAACACAATCGGGCATTGCCACTCCATCATATCCAGCTCCAAAGACATATACCCCAGGAAGTTTTGTCTCAAGCTCCCTATGGAATTTAGAAAGATTATCAAGATGTCCTACAGGATACTGTGGCATCGAATGTTCCGAACGAGTAATTTCCGTGAATATAGGTTTCGCTGTAATGCCCATGATCTCTCTTAAATCCTTACTCACTAGTTCCGTAAGGGCCTCATCTGGAAGTTGAACATTCTGCTCATCTCCGGAACGGCCTACATGACAGCGCATAAGCACTTTATCATCTGGACTCGTATGCGGCCACTTCGTAGAAGTCCATGTACAGGCAGTAATATTGCGCCCTTCCTTACGCGGCACAAGAAAACCTGCTCCAGCATCATCAATTACGATATCCTTCTTGTTGAAGGCCATGACTAAGTTCGCAACCGATACATAATTTACCGCATCGAGTGCTGAAACATCCACATGTGGACGCAAAAGTTCGGCAGCAAAAGAATTTGGTGTGGTGATATATATTTCATCCGCAAGCAGCCGTTCGCCACTTTCCAGTTCTAGATCATAACGAGAAGCTTTAGTTCCTGTAGCATGTATAGAGACCACCGCAGCTTCAGTTCGCTGTTCTACATCATGCAGTTCATGAATCAAGCCATGCACGAGACTTTGTAGTCCTTTTCGAAATGTCAGAAAAGTGCTGTTCTTTGTGCTCGTATTTGTCTTAGTCGAATTCCGTTCTTTGATGATTCCACGAATAAGACCACCATACTGCCGCTCTACTTCCCCAAACTGTGGAAAAGTAGCCTGTAGGCTGACTTTGCGTAAATCCCCAGCATACATACCGGCTAATAACGGTTCGGTCAAATTCTCCATCACTTCAGTACCTAAACGTCGCTCAATCAGCTGTCCGAGGGATTCATCGTCATTACTCCGCTTAGGAGGAAGGATCAAGTCCATCAGCGCACGTATTTTGCCACCGAATGAAACCAGAGCACTTGATAGAAATGGCTTTAGTTCAGTAGGAATTCCAAGCACAAGACCGGGAGGCATAAGATGGAGCTTGTCACGCTGTAGTATATAGGTCTTCTCTGCCTTTGGATTTGTGCTCACCAGCTCGTGATCTAGCTCTAATTCCTTAGCCAGTTCAATCATCTCTGTTTTGCTAGCTAAAAAAGAATCCGGGCCTTTCTCAATCACAAATCCATCCCGGTGCAATGTTTCGATCTTCCCACCAAGAGTCTTATCTTTCTCTAGCAGTACAATATCAGGTTTCATGCCAGCTTCTTTGTAAAACTTACGAATGTAAAAGGCGGTGCTGAGTCCACTCAGCCCACCGCCTATGATAACAATTCGCCTAGAGGGACCAGTCATGACTGACCGGCCGCCATTTGATTCAGTCTTGTATGAACAACATCGCTCAATACGGACATGTACGCAGGATCGCTGTTCAATGATTCAATCCGCATAAGACGCATATCCAGTTCTGAAGCTACGGCTGTTGCCTCGATATCGAGGTCGTACAGCACTTCTAAATGATCGGATACGAACCCGATCGGTGCCACTAGAACATACTCTACCTGTTCCTTGCTAAGCTGCTTAAGTGTATCCAGAATATCTGGTCCAAGCCATGGTTCAGCCGTCCGTCCAGCGCTTTGCCATGTAAACTGCCAATTGGTTATCCCCGCTTGATCTGCAATAGCCTTTGAGGTCTCCAATAGTTGATCTTTATAAGGATCCCCCATAGCTAGAATACGCTCTGGAAGACTATGCGCGCTAAATAATACCCTTATCTCATCGCGAGTAGCGCCTGCTTCGATATATTGATCAATTTTCGCAGTTACTCTCCGGCTTAGAACATCGATCAATACTGGGTGCATATGGTAGCTCTCCACAAACCCCATGTCGATCTTACATGCATCAGCCTTTTCCTGAGCACGTTTGATGTAGCCACCCACGCTCATGCTTGAATAGTGAGGGGCAAGTACAACACCAACCGCTTGGGTAATGCCGTCCTTCGCCATCGCCTCGACGCCGTCCTCAATAAACGGATAGGTATGCTTCAACCCCTGATAGCAGACAAATTCAACATCCGCCCCAGCTTTATCCGCGTTTAGTGCTGCCTGTAATGCCGCTACTTGACGATCTGTGTTCTCCCGCAGCGGGAATACACCCCCGACGATCGCTTCATAGCGATCTGTTAATTCTTTAAGCTGCTCCGCTGTCGGTGGATTACCTCGCCGAATATGAGTGTAATATGCTTCAACGTCTTCTAAGCTTTTAGGAGTGCCATACGACATGACGAGAACACCTATTTTTGCTGTCACGGATTCCATCCCCTTATAGATTTAATAGGCTATTTTTAAGAACGCAGTTTGGCTGATTCTTTCAATACTTCTTGTGAATATTCGTGAATATATTCCGTTAATTCTCTAAGCTTCTCTAAGGAAGCCTCCGGGAATAAGCCATGACCTAGATTGAAGATATATCCCGGCTCTTGTACCCCTTCATCAATTAAATCTTTCGCGTGCTCCTTCAAGACATCCATCGGCGCTGTAAGTAAATATGGATCCAGGTTACCTTGAATCGCAAACTTACCACCCGTTCTACGTCGACCTTCGGACAAGCTAACACGCCAGTCCACCCCGATTACATCCGCTTGAAGCTTCGTAAGACTCGGCAGCAATTCTCCAGAGCTTACACCAGGAAAGTATATTTTCGGTACATCAAGATCAGATAATTCGGAGAAAATACGAGAAACCGTCGGTAACACATACTTTTCAAAATCGCGTGGCGCAAGGGCACCGACCCAGCTGTCGAACAATTGAAACGCTTTTCCGCCACTACGCACGTGACTGCGGAGGTAAGCGATAATCATATCGCCGAGCTTGTCCATCAGCATTTCCCAGACACGGGGTTCACTGTACATTAGCTCTTTAGTACGAATATATCCTTTGGAAGGTCTGCCTTCGATCAGATAGCTGGCAATTGTAAACGGTGCGCCTGCGAAAGTAATCAAGGGCACGTCCAGCTCCTTATCCAGAATTGCAATCGTCTCCAAAATATGTCCGAGATCGCCTTCAACATCAATGGGCTTCAGTCTCTCGACATCTGCTGCAGAGCGAATCGGATTCTCGATCACAGGGCCAATATCTTTGACGATATCAAACTTCACACCAATAGAAGCGACCGGATTCATAATGTCCGAATACAGAATGGCCGCGTCCACACCTAGCTTGCGCACAGGCATCAAGGTTACTTCAGCCGCCAACTCAGGCTGTTTACAGATTTCAAGCAATGAGTACTTTTCCTTGATTTTACGGTACTCGGGATCATAACGGCCGGCCTGCCGCATGTACCATACGGGAACGTGCTCCGTATCCTGCTTTCTGCAGGCGCGGATAAAAGTGTCGTTGTAGGTCATGATAAGATCTCCATTATATTTTATAAGATTTTTTTAAATAAACGCTTACCGTCTTAAGTAAGGACGCCGAAGGCGTTTATGCTTGATCGACATACTTACTATTATGCCCTTTTTAAAAGGTTGTAACAAGCAAAACGAAGATCGTGGAATGACAATCCTATGACATTACTATGACATGTATTGCACTTTTGAAGCTAAAAAAATGATATACTGATAAAATGTCTATTTTTCTGTGAATCATGTATTTTCTGAAATTCTTTGAAAGGAAGTGAAAGCACTTTGAAGAAATGGGAGACATGGAAGGTCAACCTCTTAGTGCTTTGGTTCGGACAATTCTTGGTAAATGCCGGAATGACGATGATTACACCGTTCCTGACCTTGTATCTTGCTAAGGATCTTGGAGTTCAGGGTGAGCATGAAATTGGGATCTGGGCGGGTCTTATTTTTGCCGCAAACTTTTTAACCTCTTTCATTTTTCAGCCACTATGGGGGAAACTTGCTGACAAATACGGACGTAAAATCATGCTCCTGCGCTCCAGCTTTGGTATGGCTATCGTTATGGTATTGATGGGCTTCGCACAATCCCCTATGCAGCTGCTCTTACTGCGACTGCTGAACGGTACAATTTCCGGCTTCAATCCCGCTTCCATCGCACTCGTTTCGGGTACTACTCCGAAAGCACGTATGGGATTTTCGATGGGGCTGATGCAGTCTGGTTCTGTTGCAGGTACCATTCTTGGACCACTTATTGGTGGTTTCCTTGCTGATTTAATCGGATTTCGTCCGATCTTTTATGTCGTTGGCGCCTTGCTCTTCATCGCCTCTCTGCTGGCATTATTTCTCGTTAAAGAGAAATTTGATCGTGCAGAAGCAGCACAAGAGCCACAGGTTTCAGTAATGGAGGGCTTAATGGAATTGATTAAAATCCCTCAGCTCCCGGCGCTGTTTGGGGTAACCTTTTTGCTGCAATTTGCAATGATCAGCCCCATGGCCTTGCTGCCACTTTATGTTGAAAAGTTAAATGGGCCCGCTGAGAATATAGCCTTTTTAGCCGGAATGGTCAGCGCAGTTACAGGGATCTCCAACATGCTGGCTTCCCCCTTGCTCGGCAAGCTGAGTGACAAAGTAGGCGCACATCGCATTCTGACCTACGCGTTGATGGGGGCCTCACTGTTCCTGATTCCGCAAGCATTCGTTACTAGCGTGTGGCAGTTAATTATTGTCCGATTCCTTATGGGGATTTTTATGGGCGGTCTATTGCCCAGCGTTAATGCACTTATCCGTTCTTATACCCCAGACGGGAAAGAAAGCCGCGCATTCGGCTTCAACGGCAGCACCTTGTCACTGGGCAACATGCTGGGAGCTATCATAGGCGGCTTTCTATCTGGTTATATTGGTATTGAGGGGCTGTTTATCATCTCGGGAAGCTTGTTGCTGTTAAACACCATATGGGTCCGGCTTAAGCTATACAAGGCTACTCCGCCACGGTTATTCCGCTAATCATTTGCTATTTCACCATAGCCAGCGCCAAGCCATCATAGGCTGGCAGACAAGTGCTGATCAGACGTTCATCGGTGGCGATCATTTCATTGAAATGCCGTACTGCCATAATGGCGGGTCCATTTCGATCTGTATTTAGCGTCCGACCGCGGAGAAAGATATTATCACCAGCAATAATCGCTCCTGGGTTAGCCAGCTTGATGGCATATTCCAAGTAGTTAGTGTAGTTCAACTTATCGGCATCTATGAAAAAGAAATCGAACTTAGCACCCTCTGCTTCAAGTAGCTTCAGGCTCTCCATAGCAGGACCGATTCTATACTCCGTAGAGTCTCCAAATCCGGCCAGTTCTAAATTACGGCGAGCAAGCTCGGCATAATCGGCCCTTAGCTCTAGTGAGGTTAGCCGACCACCCGCAGCGAAACCGCGAGATAAGCAAATCCCGCTGTAGCCGCCAAGTGCGCCAATCTCCAAAATATGCTTGGAGCGGGACAGTCTAACAAGCATAGTGAGCAGTCTTCCGTACCCCGGCTCGACAGATACCTCCGGCATACCTGCTTGGACGATGGCTTCTTTTACTTGAAGCAGAATTTCGTCCTCGGTATAAAGTTGTTCACTGTATTCTTCTTGGGTAAGCATAAAAATTCTCCTTTGATGATGCCCCGTTTTCTCGAATGAAGGGATGACGGGGAAGATTTTATGGTTTATGGAATGCCGGGCATTGTGAAGTGTCCCGCATTCCCCTATACTTGTATGGATGCTTTTCTTATGGTAATGGCTTTTCTTATTGTACTGGCTTTTTGTATTTATCTACAAGTTAAACGGAGTTGAGAGTATTTGAGCAAATTACAATTAATCGCTACTGCCCCTATGGGATTAGAAGCTGTAGTAGCACGCGAATTAAACGAACTGGGTTATGAGACCACGGTCGAGAACGGTCGTGTATTGTTCAGTGGTGATTATATCGACATCTGTCGCTGTAATTTATGGCTGCGTACATCCGACCGTGTATTAGTAAAAATGGGCCAATTCCCCGCTAAAACCTTTGATGAATTATTCGAAGGTGTTAAAGCCCTTCCCTGGGAAGACTGGATACCAGAGAATGGAGAATTTCCGGTTGAAGGACGATCCCATAAATCACAACTAACGAGTGTACCCGCTTCCCAAGGGATTGTCAAAAAAGCTATCGTCGAGAAGCTGAAGCTCTCCTATCATACGGACTGGTTCCCAGAGAACGGACCTCGATATGTGATCGAAGTGATTTTGTTAAACGATATCGCGCTTATCACGCTAGACACCACCGGACCTGCTCTTCACAAACGTGGATACCGCAGACAGGCTACAGAAGCGCCACTGAAGGAAACGATGGCCGCAGCTTTAATCCAGCTTAGCCGCTGGAATGGCCACCGTCCGCTATATGATCCATGTTGTGGTTCGGGAACATTGTTGATTGAAGCCGCGATGATCGCTTGGAACATCGCACCGGGACTACGTCGTTCCTTCCCTTCAGAACATTGGCCAGTCATTCCTAAGTATCTGTGGGAAGAAGCTCGCGAAGAAGCTTTCGATGCCGTGCGAGACGATTATCCGTTGCAGCTAACTGGCACTGATATCGATCCTGCTGCCATAGAAATTGCTGAAGCCGCCGCTAAAAGCGCCGGCCTATCCGGAGAGATTACCTTCACTGTGATGGCTGCCGCCAAAGCAAGACCCCAAGGTGAGTATGGTTGTATCATCACCAACCCGCCATATGGTGAACGGATCAGTAATGATAAAGAGGTGGAGAAGCTGACTCGCCAGTTTGGTGAAATGATGCTCTATCTACCGACTTGGTCATTCTTCGCGATTAGTCCCTATAAGGAATTCGAACAATATTACGGCCGTAAAGCAGACAAGCGTCGTAAGCTGTATAACGGACGTATTGAGTGTCAATATTATCAATACTTGGGTCCACTTCCACCTAGAAATCCGAAATAATTCGGAAGACAATTACGCCAAGCATGAACGCCTTCGGCGTCCTTATAAGGACGGTAAGCGTTTATGCGTGAAATATAAGAACGGACATCTACCTCGATTGAGGACGGTGTCCGTTTCTTCTTACATACTCATTTACAATGCTAGGAGGCTTTAATGTGTCACGAGGTCCATTTACTAGGAGCAGTTCGTCCATAACGAGCAGAATTGTCACTATTGTCCGCTCCCGCTATATCGGTTACATCCTTTTTCTTGGTATTATGCTGGCTAAGCTAATGTTTCTTCATAGCGGCCTGCATGCCCCTAATATTGATATGAACCGTCTCGACAAGCTGATTGCTCTCGGTTCAGTTATGCTGTTATCATTTTGGGTGTTATGGCTCCCCCGACGTGGACAAACCATAGCCCTGATAATCATAAACGTGCTCCTGACATTACTTATTTATTCTGATATTGTTTACTACCGTTACTTTCAGGATTTCATCACAGTTCCCGTTCTTTTTCAAGCCGGACAGATGGATGCACTTGGCGGAAGTATCTTCGCACTACTCCGTCCCTCTGATCTCTACTTGTTCGCGGATTGGCTTCTATTTCTGATTTACACCATTTGCGTAGTGTTATTCCGTCGGAACACGCCTACCTCTAATAATGGACAGCCTTCCTATCATGCTCGCACGAGTCATTCCCGTCCCTCTTCACGCTTAATGAGAGAACTAAAACGGAGCGTTAACGGGGTCATTGCATTGGTATTAGGCTGCATTCTGACCTTTGGTCCTATTCACTCTTACGCCACTACGTGGGCCAAGGGTTTATTCACTGGTAACTGGTGGAGCTTGGCGATGTATAACGTTACAGGACTCATTGGATTTCACGGTTATGATATTTACTTGTATGCCAAAGATCATTTAGGCCCGCAGCCTGAGCTTTCACAAAAGGAAGCCAGCTCCATGAAGCTCTGGTTTAATGAACTCAATGCTGAGCAAAGTGCTCTTAACGACAGCTTTGGAAAATACAGCGGAAGCAACATCGTTGTTATTCAGGCCGAAGCTTTTATGAATTTTGTAGTGGGACGTTCGATCAATGGCCAAGAGGTCACACCTAATTTGAACGCTCTAATCAAAGAGAACACCTACTTCAGCAATTACTATCATCAGACCTCACAAGGACGAACCTCCGATGCCGATTTTGCCACGAATGGTTCACTGTATCCGCTGGTCTCCGGTTCAGTATTTGTCCGTTACCCGGATCATCAATTTGACACGTTACCTGCCATTTTGAAGTCCAAGGGCTATAGCACCAATGCCTTCCATGCGTATGAAGGAAGCTTCTGGAACCGGCAGATTATGTATAAGGCGATGGGGTATGACCATTTTTATAGCAAAAAAGACTTTAAGATCGACGAGCCCCTAGGCTGGTCATTGGGAGATAAATCATTCCTGCGGCAGTCCCTAAATATTATGGATTCTTCAGAATCGATCCAGAAGCCCTTTTACTCTTTTTTGACTACACTATCTAGTCATCACCCATATTCTCTACCTGCGGCTAAGCAAGGGCTTGATGCCGGGGAGTTTAAAGGTACCATCTTCGGAGATTATTTGCAGGCTGTTCATTATACAGATGAAGCTCTAGGTGAATTGGTGAGTGATATGAAGCAGCGTGGGTTGTGGGATAACACGATCCTTGCCTTTTATGGTGATCATGATAACTCGATCCAAGATACCTCTTATTACGAACAATTTCTTGGTAAAAGCTTAAGTAAGCTCGACATGCATCAAATTATGCATCAAGTTCCATTGCTCATTCATCTGCCGGGTAATAACACCTCGGTAATTGATTCTAATCCGGCTGGTCAATTGGATCTTACCCCTTCTTTACTCCATCTGCTGGGGATCTCACAAGATCCTTATTATCTCATGGGTAATAATCTGTTCAGCGGCAAAGAGCGACTTGTAACACTGCGAACCGGGGCCTTTGCCGATGCGAACCGGTCCTATCTTCCAAGTGAAAATGGACAATTCAACAGCGGCATCTGTTATAGCCTCGACAGCCGCGAAGCCATTGACGTTGCGGGGTGCAGCACCGGGTTCGAGACAAGTAAGCAACGACTGCAAATCTCAGACGATATCATGAAATACGATGGCATCAAGATGCTCCGAAAAGAAGAATCTGCACCATAAAAGTTTCATTTTATAAACAAAAAGCCCTAAACTCCGTCATCAACACGGGTTTAGGGCTTTTTAAGTTGATGGATAAGACCTCTGCATTATTTCTGAACGGCCGGTTGCTTGATAAAAGCTTCTACCTTCTTCAACACTTCTTCCTCTGTTGGAGCACTCACATAACGACCATTAACATATACAAAGGCCCGTTTTCCACATGGACCACAGTACGACTTACAGCCGACCTTGATCTCTGCATCAGGCGCCATCTTTTGCAGTTTGGGTATGATACTCTTCAATTTCATAAAATTACATTCATCGCACACTTGTATATCGTTAGCCATGGAGCAACCCTTCTTTATGTCCCAAATTTAAGGCGAAACGTTTAGTGATCGCCGTGATTACCTTTAGACGGATTAGTAATGACAAAACCTTCTTCAGGAAGATATAAATAATCAACGACCACACCATCAAGGAGCGGTTGATTCGGATCAAGAATAACATCGATTTCTTTATCTGTCGAGACTACAACATCATTCTCATTAGGCGTGTCCAAATCCAGTCCGTAGTGAGCATGATCACCGTGAGCATGCGTAATCGCTACGCGAAGCTTCAACTCGCTGTTTCCTTCAAGTTCCATTTGTTTCTTTATCACTTTAGCCGCATTGCGGGTAATTTTGACCTTCATCTATCATCCATCTCCTAGTACTTAAATTAAATACTCAATTACCTATTTTAAAGGTAAATGATATCTAAAAGCAACTATATTAACAAATTAGATACACAATCCGAGGTAGATCTCACTTCACTGCCTTATTTTCCGGCCTGAAGTGCCGGGTATTTTCGTCCCATCCGTGACACGAACCAGCCCATAAGAAGCATCGTCACACCAATATCATCGATCGGTAAAAAAGGCATGAAATCCGGCAACACCCAATAGAGCAGCACTGGAATTGTGAATAAAAGCTTGTCCCCTATTGCGACTTTAGGGGAGATCACATATCGCCAGGAACTACTAAAGATAGTAGACCATTGTTTCAGTGACAGCAGTTTTTTCAGTTTCATAGTGGCCCTCCTCCCAAGTAAAAAGGATACAGCCGCGGATAACGTGTAGTGACGACAGCGGCCATACCCTATGGTTTATTTTACGCAAGTTTACTGTAATTGTTTCATAATTATTTCACATTGGATAGTATCGTTCCCAAAATTAGACCCGTTTCTAGCGCCATATCCTCAAAATCTGCCAGTGGTAACGGATTTTTGCCTATCCCCAGCTCTACTGTAAATCCTGGTTTGCGAAAGGTCTGGATGAACCAATCCTTATATCCAGCATCGCTGCCACTTAATTCGACTGCACGGTAGCTACTCGCAGCGGCCAACCGTGTTGCTAATTCGCGGCTTTCAGGAGGCTCGTATCCCCGGTAATTCCAGTAGATCTCTCCCCCTTGGCTATGCAAAGACACTGCAGCTTCGCCAGGCGCTTCCTCAGCCAGGGCGGCTAGAGCAGCTGCTTCAGGCTCACTAAGCGCCTCAGGACCACTGTAATCACGCGGAGAGGGCAGCATTACACCACGGCGTTCCCGTTCCTCTTCCCAATGAGCAGGGAATTGATCCCCGAGATCCACACCGCGTATATTAGCCTTCCAATGCCGGAAACTGCGCCGTCCCCCGTTCCATTTCATAAGGTCCGCATAATAAGGGTGGCCTGGCAAAACACCTTCCTGTACTAACTCCACGCCGTCAGGGTTAGCCATGGGTACAGCCCATAGGGTCCAGTTATTGTACCATTCTTCTGGACGATGACCATTCCATGCCAAACCTTTAGCATAAGCTGCAGCATACTCTTCTATGAACGACATCAGGCATGGTGAGGTCAACCATTCATTAGCATGTAGAGCCGCGTTAACATGCAGATGACGCGTTCCATTGCCTATTTTAAGCACATGAATTGGCTTGCCAAGCACACTGCTGCCAATTGGATGTGCTTGTATAAAAGGATATTGTGCTATCAGACTTCTGATATCGTTCTCAACATCAACCGGGCCATACTCTCCACGCAAGGATACAATTCGCTCCGGAATCGAAGGTGGAATGACGAGCACTTTTCCCGGTGTACAACAGCGCCCGGAGGTCACAGCTGGATTAAGCTTCTCCAAATCATCTAAACTCACATTGAATAATGAGGTTATGCGTTCAAGATCGTCCCCTTCTTGCACCGCATACCTTTTACGTGGCGAAGACGGCAGAAATAAAACCTGACCCGGATATAAATAAGACTGTCTCCCAACCCATGGATTTCCTTGAATAACATGCTCAGGGGTTAATCCATGCAGGGCGGCAATTCGGCTTACGGTATCTCCCCTGCTTGCAATATATTGTCGCATTAGGTCTCATCCTCTCGGCCTTAAATTGCTGATACGGCGGATACAAAAATAGCAGCAAACAGCACTTAACTCTATTGTATGCAAGTGCCACTACCTTGCATGAAGGAGAAATGAATCACAAGAAGAAACAACATTGTCACCCAGTTGCCCAGCAAAATAATTATTATATTTCAAGAAAATAGGCTGGGAATTATGCTTCCCAGCCTATTTTATCTTACACTCCGTAGAGTTTGTCCCTATTCAATTCAAGATTGCTCTACCTATAACGTGGATACTTGCCATACTACTGGGGTGCGTTTAATTTGTTCTCCAAGCCAGTCTCGGGCAATTCGCTGAAACATTTCAGCATCACCACTGCAGAAGAACTGATGAATTGGACTTTCATCCCCGATAGACAGCTTGCCTTTATCATATAAAATCGTGCTGATCTCACGAGCTGTCTCATCTGCGGAACTGATCAGTTTGACTCCCGGTCCCATGGTCTCTCCAATAGGCTCAACAAGAAATGGATAATGAGTGCATCCTAAAATTAAAGTATCGATGTTATTATCTTTAATGCCTTCCAATGCCTGCTCTACAATTTCATAACTTTTCTCTGAGCGGAACATGCCTTGCTCAACGAGAGGGACAAGCGCTGGGCAGGCTTGACTTACAACCTCAACAAAAGGCGACAGCTGCTTTAGTGCGTTAGTATAAGCCCCACTGCCGATGGTTCCTATTGTACCGATCACGCCGACATGTCCGCTTTTGGTCGCGCTAATTGCAGCACGGGCTCCGGGATGAATCACCCCAATGACAGGGATAGAGACCTTGGCTGAGATATAATCGAGTGCCGCTGCTGTTGCGGTATTACAAGCGATAACAATCATTTTAGGATTAAACTGGATCAAATAATCTACAATTTGTTCTGTAAACAGTGTTACTTCCTCGGTCGAACGGGGTCCGTACGGAGCTCGGGCCGTATCTCCGAAATAAATGATTTTCTCCCGCGGGAGTTGCCTCATCACTTCTTTGACAACTGTTAGCCCTCCCACACCTGAGTCTAATATTGCTATAGCTTGCTGCACGAACACACCGCTTCCTTCTACTTGTTTTGTGTAGCTTATGTAAGCCGAAAACAAAATGTACCTGACTTTCAGCCCCAATTGCAGATAATACTCCTTTTGGACTCTTAGTTCAAGCCAAGACTTGTTCCATCATTTAACAGGTCTATAAGAATGAAATAAAAAAGCCACCTTCCGCCCAATGCGAAAACGCGGCTATTAAAAGAGAATAAGTACTTTTTGACCGTAAAACCAAACACTTCATCCACTGTTTCATTATGCGATTTCGTTCTTGTCCTTGTCATCTAGCTGAGCTTCTTCAAGACTAGCTTCTTCACTGCTTACTTCTTCACTTAAAGGCGATACCTCTAACTCCGTTACCTCTTCCAAAGTGGCCGCTGCCTCTTGAATAGTTTCTTCAGTAGCAACTCCACTTACTGCTACAGTAGCAGTGTTTTCTTCTTCTACAGCATTCGAACATGATTTGCTCCATTCGCGAACCTCATGTACAACATGACCTATAGAATCCTTAGCTTTGTCATACAGCTCAACGCTCTTGTCTCCAGCCTGCACGGCAATTCCCTGTACCTTTTCAATGCCAGCAGCTGTTCCTTCCGCAATATCCTTGCGCAGCTCTTTACCTGGCTTAGGTGCAAACAGAAGCGCTGTCACTGATCCAACCACACTTCCGACTAAAGCTCCCCATAACAAACCTTTTGTGTCCTTTTTCATCGTTTCATCTCTCCTTTAAATTCATTGCTCCCCGCTCTACCGGGCTAATGCCTATATCTGCTATATCATAAGCAGCAGGAGTTTGTCTTGTGACTAATTATTACGACTTTTCAGAAGTTTTGTCTGTTACATTTTTGGGTGCAATTGCGTATCGGCAGCATTGTCCGCCTTCTGCCATACATTCACTTCGTGTAACCTTAGCATCCAGCAATTCCTCAAATAGGCTATGCTCGCATTGACAAGCTTTACGATATTGGGTAGCCACCTGGCGAATCGGGCAGTTGTATTCTCTTATGACATACGAACCATCCTCTTCACGGTTCCACTCTGCCATATATCCACCAGCGTTTTGGATCGACGATAACTCAGCTACTCGTTCTTCCAAATTCCGGCGTTCCATCATCGGTGCATACTGGGTAAGCATCCGGCGACGGCGTCCCTCAAACAATGTATTAACAGCTTCCAATCCACTGCCATAATCCAATTCACGCAGAAGCTCCAATGCCAGATTGTGATAGCTTTTTGGAAAATACTCTTCGGACTTCTCCGTTAAAGAATACATATGTAAAGGCCGCCCCATCGCTTGCCGAACCACTTTTGTCTTAGCAAGTCCCTCCTGCTCCAGCTGAAGCACATGACGACGGACACCCATCTCTGTAATTCCCAATTCTTCTGCCAGCGCGCCGATGGTCAGTGGTCCTTTGGTCTTCAGGAGCGTCATAATCAAGTGCCTTGTCGATCCATTTTCCTGCCCCATCTTCATCATAAAGGAACCCCCTCTCTTTCACGGCTACCGCCTATTTTATATGATTCTATCTTATGCTATTATAGCGTTACACCGGACCCAAGTTCCTGATCCAAATAATTCCCTACTTCAACAGCAAACTTCTCTAGCACCTCTGAAAGGATTGGTGTGAGCGGGTGTAGTGCTTCTCTTTCCCAGGCAAAATAATCCTGCACGAGCGGCTTACGAAGTGCGACAAGCTCTATCAATCGCTCGTAGATCTCACTTTTACCTAGCACTTTTTCTTCATGTATGATTGAAATGATATCCTCATAACTTCCAGCATCACGCATAATAAAACCGTCAATCAGACAACTACCAACGTCCGTAACCACCTCTATCGCCAAATGAAGGCAGCGTTCTTGTATTAGTCCGGTTAAAGTATTGCCATCCCATGAAGCTGTTACAGTCCGAAGACCCGTGGTTATATCTGGGATTTGAGCAAGAATGGTTTCGATTTGTTTGCGGTTGACATAATACACAGCTATACCCCCATGTCAAAAATAGTTAGAGAAATCTGCATTATCCCTACTTACCGCGTTTGCCGCGGCGTTTCAGCCAGAAGAACATAATGAAACATGCCGCAAGAAAAACGACCAAATAAGTTAACGCTTCCATTGGATACTCGAGCTCACGCATTCCTGTCACCGCTTCCGGTATAAAATGATGATGCTTGTTAATCAGTAGATCGCTTTAAATTACGTAATCCACAGCAATTGAAAGATCTTTAACTTCATTAATATGAGCTATAACTTCCTTGTGCGCCGGATGAACCTGGTAAGCCTGTAAGTCATCTAGAGAAGCTACCACCGTAACTAGAGCAATATCAAAGGATCGATCAGAATGAATGATATCAGCACCCACTTCAATCGAAAGGAGCTGCGGGATTTTACCTTCCATATTTCGCAGTACGGCTACCGTTGCCGCAACGCTTTCTTCGGACCGGTCCTTCAATTTAAAAAATACAATATGCTTGATCATTCTATCTCGCTCCCTGTTGTAATATTGTAATTAGATATTAAAAATATATCATAAGCGTACGCGTTCTGAAAGAAACTTAAAAAGTGATGTCAGAAATAGCAGCATTAACCATTGCCGATGTATATGAAAGTGTTGTAGTATATTTTTAAAAAATCGGAGGAATTATGCCTAGTAACCAACAAGAAACTCATAATATCCAGGCGTGGTCTCTGATCAACCGCAAATATCTTGGACAAGGCGTTCGTGTAAAAAGATTCCGCCGTCCAAAGCGTAGCCAGATTAGAAACCGTGTGTTACTTGCTGTATTGATGGCTAAGGATATCAAACTTTCACGACTCGCAGAAGATCTTGGTATTTCCTCTCGCAGCGTAAGCGCCTGGGTATACGAAGGTCGTATCCCTTCCAACAATAACATTGACAGGACCTGCCGCCTACTCGGGTACCCGCCCCACATTTTGTTCAATGAAGCACTGATTCGTCAGAGTCCAATTGTATGTCAACCAACTCCTTCACGTTTTATGAAAAGAAGTATTACCAGTTCGCCTCGCAGCAATGTGATTCTAACCGGCCTCTGTATGGTTTACGATTTCTCCGTAACCGATGTAAGTATTTGGATAGGCGTTCATCCCGGAACGTTTCGAAAATGGTTGCACAGCAGCCATCTGCCTACCCCTGCTCTGCAGGAAAAAGCCGAAGCCTTCTTCCGGATTCCACGACATATTCTATTTGCAGACTGCGGAACGCTCTAATGTGATCCTATCGCTTAATAAGTCCAAGGCCAGCCCTTCTTCCTAAATTAGGAGAAGGGTTTTTTTCCATATTTTTTTCTTGAAAAAAGGTCATACTACTGTTTAGGTACATTGTTCAATACTAAAGAACGGAACAGGAGGCGTAAGATGAGACTTGACGGAATACTATCTGAAGGCTACACCGATACTTGGGACGTGGCCCCCGGTGTCATCGGACTACGAACCATGTTCGTAAATTGCGCTTTCATCGGCCAGCCCAATTCGGACTGGATCATTGTAGATACGGGACTTAGCTCTTACACAAATAGAATTATAGAATTTGCTAAGGAGAAGTATGAGAAGCCTCCGGTGGCAATTATCCTGACTCATGGGCATTTTGACCATATCGGGGGTGTGAAAAAGCTTATTGAGGAATGGAATGTACCCGTGTATGCTCATCCATTAGAGCTTCCTTATCTAACAGGTAAAGCAGATTATCCTCCAGCCGATCCGGCCGTAGGCGGCGGGCTGATGAGTATGGTGTCCTCATTATTTTCACATCATGGCATCGACCTTGGATCAGCCATACATCCATTACCCGAAGACAGAACCGTCCCCGGAGCAAAGGGCTGGAAATGGATCCATACGCCTGGACATAGTCCCGGACATATTTCCTTATTCAGAGCAGAGGATAAGGTGCTGATTGCTGGTGACACTTTTCTTACAGTCAAACAAGAGTCCGTATTTGCAGTGGCTTCACAGCATCATGTGGTGCACGGTCCACCTTCTTATTTCACGACGGACTGGGAAGACGCGGAAAAGTCGGTCCGCACACTTGCATTGCTAGATCCTCATATCGTTCTCTCTGGACACGGGGTGCCTATGGAGGGTGAAAAATTATCTACTCAGCTTGCTCATTTGTGCAAGAATTTCAAAGAAATGGCGTTGCCGGGTCAAGGTAAGTTCGTGTGATTTCCTTGCGGGGTCCCATTTTGCTGAAATAGCCAATATGCCCCCGCATCATTCAAGACTACACTCTATACCAATATTGATATATCTCCTTAAATCCGAGCTTGTCGTACAAAGCCGAAGCTCCAGTATTAGCTTGTACAACCTGCAAAAAAGCGGTTGTTGCACCCTGCATCTTGCCCCAGTGTAGCAATGCAAGCAGCAGTTGTTCCGCCATACCTTGTCTACGCTGATCGGAAGCAGTGATAATATCAAAGAGACCTATGTAGCCGTTCTGAATAATACCCAGACCACAAGCGGTAGGAACGCCATTGTTAAACAACAGAATATAACCCTGCTGCAAAAGAGAAGCGGATAACATTCTAATTAAGGTGCTCCGATTATCAATTGAGAGCGCAGAAAGCTTTGTAAATGCATTTAACCACTCTTCAGTCAAGCTCTCCTGAACTTGTATCTCATATCGAAGATCAGGAGCAGCTAATCCCTCCAGTTCTACTAGCCTTACAGATGATAGCTCGACAACTGTGTAACCACGCTCCGCTAGCGCCTCATCCAGGTTCGCAGGTTGGATATACGGCGTTATTTTAAATACTGGCTTTAGTCCAGCATCCTTATAGTACTGCTCAGCAAGCTTAATTTGGTTTGTAAGATCCGCAAGAGAGCTTTCTTCTCCATATAACGGATTGACCGAATTGGCCCTTTTCGTATATCCTGCTGCTGTGCGCAGAACCCAGCCATTCAGGAGAACACTCTGCTCCGCTGGCCAAGTATTAAGTGTGATTTCTTCAATCGCTTTATACAAGTTATCTCCTCCTTATTAGCCATGTTCCCGCTTATTACGCATCGCTGGCAGCAGCTTCACTGCTTCATCAGCATACGAAGTATAATAGTCATATTCGGGAGACTCCTTACCATAAATGGCTATTTTCCCCTCATGGTTGTAATGGACACCCCAGCCGAATCTCTTCGGAAGTAGAGAGGCTCGCAGGCATGGATGGTTTCTAGAGAATAGCTCCTTCCATATTTCTTCCCTCCGGGTCACACGATCTTCTAGCGGAATTTGTTTATGGCGTACATGAACTTCATACAGAAGCTCTTCATGATTGTATTTGTAGGGCTCATTAATAAGCAGCTCATATTGAATTACATGCGCAGGCGGGAGTGTACGACAAGACATCGGCGGGATTCCCGTTTCCTCAGGACAATCCTCTGCTACACGTATGAATGTGTTTGTATAACTCATGGGCATCACCTCTATTTTTAATTGAAATATATCCCTTCTATGATAATTCATAGTCACTATAATTGCACAGCAAAAATCCGGAACCTCAACCTCCTGGATTCCGGATTCCCACCTGCTATTTCATCTAAATTTCTATTCCTCAGCCGCTGCTGCAAGGAGTTCCTCAACAGGCCACGGAAGCGGATTATTAAACGTTGTCCAATCCTGCTTCAACTCATCTTTTGTCAACAAACATCGATCCAATCTAGCTTCGATCTGTGCTGGGTCCATACTAACACCGATAAACACGATTTCATTCATTCGATCGCCCCACTGATTATCCCATTTAACCTTCATTTCAGGTTCGCTTTCCAATACCTCTTGCTGCTGATCCTCAGGCATTGTAGCTAGCCAGTAGCCGGCAGGTCCGAACTGAATCGAGGGCCCAGCCTGGCTGATACTCGCTGCAAGATCACCCTCTGCGGCAACCCATACAATTCCTTTCGCTCTGACAACTTCCTCTGGCCAATGACTAAAGAAAAGGCTTAACCTTTGCGGATGAAAGGGTGTCCTCCGGCGATAGACAAAAGAAGATATTCCGTATTCCTCCGTCTCAGGCGTATGCGACTCCTTATTCAGCTCCGTGATCCAACCGGAGGACAAGCTTGTTTTTTCAAAATCAAACAATCCAGTATTAAGAATCTCCTTCGGATCTACCACTCCGTTAACCGTACGGATCAGCTTGGCGGTCGGCTGAAGTTTACGAAGCACAGCTTCAAGCTTGTTAAGCTCTTCTTCTTCCAGCAGATCACACTTATTAAGCAATAACACATCACAAGTTTCAATCTGATCTATGAGCAAATCCACTATATCGCGAAAATCATCTTCGCCAGCCGTTTGACTACGATCCATCAGACTATCGCCAGAAGAGAAGTCATGCCAGAATCGGCCCGCATCCACAACGGTAACCATCGTGTCTAATTGAGCAAGAGAAGTTAAATCGATATCCAGCTCGGGGTTCGCATAAGTAAAGGTCTGTGCCACCGGCACAGGCTCGCTAATGCCAGAAGATTCAATGAGAATATAATCAAACCGACCTTCAGCAACCAGCTTTTGTACTTCGACAATCAAATCGTCGCGGAGTGTACAGCAGATACAACCGTTAGACATTTCTACTAATTTCTCTTCCGTTCTGGAAAGTACATTACCAGACTTCACCAGATTGGCGTCTACATTCACTTCACTCATATCGTTAACGATAACAGCAACTTTCAAGCCTTCACGGTTGTGCAAGACATGATTTAGCAGTGTTGTTTTTCCAGAGCCTAAGTAGCCACTTAGCACCGTAACGGGGATTTTTTTCATTCCGATCACTCCTATCATTGATTAACATATATGTTTGGCACCTATAGCTCCTACCGTGTTTCGCGATGTAATGTAACTCTTTTCAGACGCGGACAATATTTCTTCATTTCCATACGTTCTGGGTGATTTCGCTTATTCTTGGTAGTGGTATAGTTGCGATCTCCTGTCTCCGTGCATGCCAAAGTAATGATTACTCTCATTGTTCCATCTCCTTTTTTAAATCGTAATAATTACGATTAACATATCGTACACGTTTTATTCACAATCTGTCAACTATGATCTTGTAAAAATTCCAACTCTCTTAACTTTGTGGTCTTTCTTGCGGACAAATCACGTATAGATGGAAATATAAAAATATGATTCTTGTATTTCCAAGAGAATCAGGCAGGAGTGGAGATCATGAAGATACCAGTAATTATTTTGAGCGGGTTTCTGGGGAGCGGGAAGACAACTCTGCTATTGTCCCTGCTGAAAGAGAGCAAGGTAAGAGGTCTGAATCCTGGCGTAGTCATGAATGAGCTGGGTAAGAGAGATGTCGACGGGTATATTCTGCAAGAGCACACGGGTACAACCGTTACTAAGCTGCTGGATGGATGCGTATGCTGTAGCCGTAAAGAGGATCTGGCAGATAGCCTGCTGGTGCTGCTGAGAGGGCGCCCCGATGCTATTTATATCGAGCTTACGGGCGTCGCGAATCCAGAAGAAATTTCCAAAACACTTCAAGAAACCGCTCTACAGGAAAAGGTCGAATTGCATTTTACGATTACCTTATTGGATGCAGAAAACGCCTTGGAATATAACAGCAGACTCTCCTCTGACAAACAACTGGTTCGAACTCTTCGCAAGCAGTTGTCCACCGCCGATCTCATTGTCGTTAATAAGAGCGATCTTGTGGAACCCGAAACCTTATGGCGAATTGAAAAGGGTGTCCGAAAGCAAAATTCAGAGGCTGAAATCGTATATACCCATTACAGCGAGATCAACCTTTCTCCGATATTGTCAGGAATCATCCCACGTAAAATCATCGCTCCTGCGCCACAACGAGCACCTCAAACCTTTAAAGGCGCAACACTTAAGCAAATGAATTCAGAACAGGGAGCTACAGCTGTAAAAGATCGGCAAGAGGAGCCCCATGCTTCTTTTTCCCAAGTGACCGCCATCACGTTAACCATCCCGCAAGCGGGGACTGCAATGCCTTCCAAAGAACGGATAGAGGCTTTCTTTCAAGAATGGGGTGACAACCTGCTCCGTGCCAAAGGGCATATCCTTTTGTCCGAACAGGAACCGGTTCAACTCGTCCAATATGCGGGAATGCGTACGAGCTGGGAGGCGTCACGTTACCCCGGAATGCCTTATGTAGTATTCATAGGGATAAATTTAGATGAGGAGCTGCTGGCAGATCAGTGGAACGCCTTATTCGCACCTTGACTACCCTATCTCCATTAAAAATACTGCCGCTGCTTCTACCCGTCTCATTCCTGATTATCGTTGGTTTTATATGGGTGCCAAATCAACTAGAGCCACTGGATAACGCGTACATTGACACGTTCAAAACCGGCTTTATCGGGATTTTGCTGGAAGCCTTGCCGTTTGTATTAGCAGGAGCTTTATTATCCTCGCTGCTTCGAGTCTTTATCCCAGATGAAATGATCTCCCGCTGGATTCCACGGCAGGCGCTTCCGGCCATTTTATTCGCTTGCTTGCTCGGAATTATTTTTCCGGTATGCGAATGTGGAATGATCCCTCTCGTCCGCCGACTAATCCATAAGGGGATGCCTGTCTACGTGGCGATCGTGTTTATTTTATCCGGACCCATCCTAAATCCAGTCGTCTATGGAGCAACACTGACTGCATTTCGCAACCACTCGGAACTGGCCTATGCCCGGATGGGTCTAGCCTTTGCTGTCGCCTGTATTATAGGTTTGATTATCTATGCAACAGTGAAAAAGTCCCCGATACGCCTAAGCGTTCAGCGTGAAACCGATAACACTCATCATAATAATTCTCGCGGAGGAAAGTTAGCCGCCATCTTCGTGCATACCTCGGATGAGTTTTTTGAGATGGGAAAATATTTAATCATCGGCTGCCTATTGACCGCTGGCATTCAGACGTTTATGGTTCAGGACAGTCTGGCTGCGATCGGAGATAAGCCGCTCGGGTCTTATTTTTTCATGATGGGACTGGCATTTGTGCTTTCGCTTTGTTCCACCTCAGATGCCTTTGTAGCTTCCACCTTTGTGCATTCTTTTCCAGCAGGAGCCCTGCTCGCTTTTATGGTGTTTGGGCCGATGCTGGATTTCAAAAATTCATTGATGTTACTCTCGCTGTTTAAGACCAAATTTGCTCTTTATTTGTTCTTTCTTATCTTTTCGAGCGTATTCATCGGAGCCGTACTCATGTCCATATGGCTGTAATCATAGAGGTGGCAAGCAGATGCTTGCCGCATTGTTAGGAGGAAGCACATGAATGACTCTCGAAGCATCCGATTTCACTATTTGTTAAGGGCGGTCATTCTGCTCGCCTTCGCTCTCTATATTGGGCATTTAGTGCAGCAGGACGCTTTGCATTATTATGTAGCGCCCAAGCTAGCACGCTGGGTTCAGTTATGTCCGATTCCTCTGACACTTATGGCGCTTAGCTTGGCCATTCAAGCCTTATTTGGTAAGGGAAGCGTGCTATGTGACTGCGAGCATCGCCTCCCATATTCCATATTTAAAAGCACAGCGCTCTATGGATTATTCCTGTTTCCACTACTGCTTGGATTTGCACTTCCTGATCGTGCCTTGGGAAGTATGGCCGCTAGTAAAAAGGGGATTTCGTTCTCCTCATTACCATCAGAGACTACCAACGCTGTTAGATTCGAATCGATTGATCCTTATCATGAGGAGCTCACCAAGCTTGCTAAGATTCTATATTCGCAGCCTACTATCCCTGTGTATTCTGATATTTTTTCTGAAACATTAGGTGCTATTGACATGTATAAACAACAATTTGAAGGGAAAGAAATTTCCGTTTCCGGTTTTCTATATCGCGATGACAGTGAAACACCAGAGAATGCTTTTGCCATTGGCAGATTTCTAGTTCAATGCTGTACCGCCGATGCTACTCCGTTTGGAATGTTGGTTGATTCCGGCAAATTAAAAAGCTTGCCCACCGATACCTGGATAGAGGTTCGGGGCAAGCTTCAAGTTGTACAATACAAGGGCCAAGAAATGATGCAAATACGCGCAGAAGCAATTACACCTATCGCGCAACCAACAACACCCTACATTTACACGAGTGCTGACTCCATAACCGCATGGAAAGCTTTGCAGAATACGGCCAACCCTACTAAATAATTGCGTCCAGCTCATCCTCGTCATTCACAGATCGGTTAGGGTTAAATACTTCAACCATAATACGAGTGGGTATACAGATGATTTGCTGCTTTGGCCTAGAAACAAACCCCATTTCCAAAGCGATTCGCAAAGGAGCGTCAGAATATGTCATTTGGATCCCGTAATCAAATACCTTTAAGGTATTGTGACCAAACTTCGTTTGAATATCTATAATTTGCTCTTCTTTAGTCAAAGAAACAGTCTTATATTCCTTACCATCGATCGTAATTATAGCTTTCAAATCTCCTTGTTGATACTGTTCATTATGGGTGTCCCACCACTTGATTCCGTAAATCAATCCAGCTGCGAATAGCGCTAAAAAAATGATTACATAATCGCCATGCTTCATCTTTAACAAGGTATGGATCCTTTCACCGACAATATATTCGTAATAATTACGATTACAAATATATTAACCTTACGCCCTTTTGTCAATAACAGTCCTCATCCTTAACGAATCCTAGTAGAGCAATCTTTTAATACCCTGTCAAGCTCCTTTATGGAGATAGGCTTGGAGATGAAATCCTGCATTCCTGCACTCAGACATATGTCTTTATCTTCATTTCTGGCAAAAGCTGTGGCCGCAATAATAATGGGAGACAGCCCGAGCTTCTCACGTATGATTCCTGTTGCTTCTATCCCATCCATAATAGGCATCTGAATATCCATAAAGACGAGATCATAATCCTTGGACAGCACAGCCCGGACCGCTTCCTCGCCATTCGTTGCGACGTCTGGAACGTATCCCCGCTTCTTCAGATAAGCCACCATCAGTTGCTGATTCACAGGATGATCTTCAGCGATGAGAATAGACATCGGTCCATATTCTCCCGTATCTGATGCTTTGGCGTTAGGTTTATTGCTTTTGTCTGCGTCCACTGAGGGGTGGAGCGTAACCTTCTGATTCCATTCCTCTTTTGGCAAAGAGACCTCCACTGAGAAAAAGAACTCTGAGCCATGTTCCTCACAACTCCTCACACCAATCGTTCCTCCGAGCAGCTCCACCAGCTTTTTGCTAATGGCCAGTCCAAGTCCTGTTCCGCCATATTTACGATTGATGGAAGGATGCAATTGCGAGAACGACTGGAACAATAACCCTTGACTGGCAACCGGGATCCCCAAACCCGTATCTTTAACCATAAATTTAACGATAATATTTCCTGACTTTTGAGAAGCTTCCAGACTGGCAGAAATACTAATTTCACCTGTCTCCGTAAATTTCACCGCATTCCCCACTAAGTTCACGAGAATTTGGCGCAATCTCGCCTCATCCGTCACAATGACAAATGGAAGATCAGGTGCAATATTGATAGTCAATAACAACCCTTTCTCTTTGACCTTCGGATAGAATAGCTCACTAACGTTCTGAATCACTTCACGCAAATCCACCATTTGCAGTTCAAGGGTCATCATACCTGCTTCAATTTTGCTGAAATCCAGCACTTCATTCAAAATATGAAGCAATGCTTCTCCACTACTGTTAATGATTTGTGTGTAGTAGCTCTGTTCTTCATTCAGCTCTGTACCTGAGAGCAAGTCTGCCATTCCTATAATACCGTTCATAGGCGTACGCAGCTCATGACTCATGATCGCTAGAAACTCCGATTTCGCCCGATCCGCTTCCTCAGCAGACTCCTTCGCTCGCACAATCTCCTTCTCTTCTGTGATATCTCGGAAAACCACTACAGCCCCGATCCGCTCTTCTCCATCAAAAAGAGGCGTCATGCGATATCTGACCAAAAAGCTGGAACCATCTTGCCTCCAAAATACACCCTCCTTCTCTTCGAAAGAACGATTATTTAAGTGCGAGGGAATCAGAGTCTTCTGAATGCCCAAGAATGGCTCATTATCCAGCCAAGTCTGATGAATCGCATGGAATTTGCTGTTCAACCATTCCGTTGGATCGTATCCTAGCATAGTAATGGCCGCTGGATTGATGAACATCGTATCCCCTTCAAGGTTCATACCAAATATACCTTCAGATACCGAATTCAATATTAAAGCATGCTCGTTACTTAACTTCTCTATTTCTTCAAAATGCCGCGCCCGTTCCGCAATGTCCCGGGTTACGCACACCAGCTCCTGCCCTCCAAAGGTCTCCGAGTAGATGTATCGAAGTGTTGTCTCCGTCCAAATGTAAGTTCCATCTTTGCACAGAAACCGAAAGGTCACAGGCTCAAGCTTCTTCCCTTCCATACAACTGCTAAGATAGGACACTACCTTCTCCTTGTCCTCAGGATGTATGTAATCTATACCTCTGGTTTCGTACATATCTTCTGGTGTATAACCAAACATCGTCTGGCAAATCGGTGATGCATACAGATAAGTGAGGTATCCGTCCGCTGTATTTCGTGAAATGAAATCCATTGAATTTTCCGAAAGGAGACGGTAATTCTGCTCACTATCACGCAGCTGTTCCTCCATTCGATGACGTTCAGTCACATCCTGGGCAATCCCGCTGATCTGTAGCACTCTTCCTTCTTCATCCACATTCACTTCCCAGTGTGCATCCAGAAACTTCAATTTCCCATCCGCACTTTTAATTCGAACCGTAACTTCGCCACTCGTCCCATTCGCAATAGATTGACGAACTAGCTTTTCAAGTCTTGTAAAATCATCTGGATCAATACAGGAAAGAACACGTTTGTAATCAAAATAGGAATGATTGCTGTCGTCCAGTGAAAAACCAAAAATGTTACGCATCTCTCCCGAAACCGTCAACCGCGCTTTAGTCGCATCCCATTCCCAAGATCCCATTTTTGCAAGATATTGGGCTTTCGCCAGCATATCCTCATATTTCTTACGCTGCGTAATATCGCGGCCGATGGTTAATATCTGTTTGATTTGCCCTTGCTCATCACGTACTACCTGTGAACTGCTCTCGATCCACAAATAATGTCCGTCCTTATGCCGGGCTCTACGTGTATATACTTCCGTATCTGAATAGAGCTTTCCTTTTTCGGTCATCTCTAAGGCGTCATCTACGTGATAATACTCAGGTCTTTTCGTGCCTATCATTTCATTGGGAGGATAACCTAGCAACAACTCCACTGAAGGAGACACGTAGTGCAGTGTACCGTCCGGTTCGCCAAAAGAGATCATATCCGGCGTATTTTGTGTGATCAAATTATATAAATGTTGGTCTTCCTGAATCTTATCTTCAGCAAGCTTCCGGTCTGTAATATCCGTTAGTTCTGAGATCAAGACAAGAGGTTCACTGGAATTCTCCTGAGGAATCAGAAATATATGTTGTGTTACCCAGATCATCCCGCCATCCTTACATAAGAACCGTCTTTCTAACTCAATAGCGGTCCCAGGATCTGCTAAGAGATTGTTCAGGATAACGTAATGATCATCATTCGTCTTATCTTCTGGATAAATAAGATCAAGATAATGCATATTCAAAAGCTCTTCTTCAGAATAACCAAGCATACGCCAAAGCGCCGGATTGGATTGAATCACGGTCCCTTCTTCAGGAGAGACTACAGCAACCCCTCTAGAAGACCGTAAGTATAGTTGCTTAAAAAGAAATTCAGACACCTGTGCAGCCTCCTCTTTTGAGATGGGGACAAACTTATTACAATCTCGTAATCTATTCCAGTATACCTTTTTTTCGGTAAATAAGCTTGATAGTTGAGTCCTAAATGATAGGTTGGCGAAAATCAAAGAGATTGCGCGTTATCGTTATAGACAAAAAAATAAACAGCAAGTCCCCAACACTCTGGAAGCTTGCTGTTAATACATACACAACTTTAAATGACTATTCTATTATTAAATTCTCTTGCTGAAGCTTCTTAATTTTCTTTCGGATAGGTGCACCTGCTCTTAAAAAAACAAGTCCTAAAAGGATTAAAAACCCGTCTAGAATAACGGTAACCGATATAAATGTCACTACAAAAACACCTAATTTTAGTACTCTGATCCGATCATGACCACGAAAAAACGCCTATAGTGCATGGCTATAGACGGTTCTAAATAATACACAAATTGGTATTACATTAATGAAAATAGGATTAAAAAAATATGACGACATCGATAATTTTCATAATTATATTTTCATATAAACTATAGATGAGTATTAGTTAAAAAGTCCACGGACTTTGGGATGTCTCGGTGTTCATGGCTAATTACTTCTGCTGGCAGCAATACCTTTGGCGGTTTGAGCGTAATGATTGCCGCTCCGCTTAGTGTTGTCTTCTTGTTCATCGTGTTCCGTAAAATAAAAAAAAGCTGAAGCTAAGCGAGCGATCTAATCTCTATAAAAGGGCTGGAACAAGCTACGATTTTAGCTCCAGCCTTTTTTTGCATCTGATAAGGCATACCAAAAATGCAAAAAGCTCTTAAATCTCCATAAAGGAAATTCAAGAGCTCTTTCATTGTTAATTGATGCGGTCGAGAGGACTCGAACCTCCACGATATTGCTACCACACGGACCTGAACCGTGCGCGTCTGCCAATTCCGCCACGACCGCACATTATGTACATCAGTGAAATAATCACCGTACATAAGACTATACTCCTTTTTCAGATAAATAGCAATATATTTTCAAAACGATGTACAGCAAAATCTAACAGGAGTGAGATACACGAGACAACATATTCAAATCACTATAGGCATAACTGATCACAGTTATTCAGTTTATATATTTCACTTATAAGAGACTGGTATGATACAACATAATTAAAGAATGTAGCTACTACATCAGATGTGTCAGTGTAATTCCAAACCAGAAAGGACGAATACGTATGAACCACCAGTGGAATACCGGAACCTATGATACTGACATGGCGTTTGTATCTCAGTTTGGAGAGTCTCTGATTGAGCTTCTTCGCCCCCAGCCTGGCGAACAGATTATGGATTGGGGCTGCGGAACTGGCGATTTGGCAGCAGCCATAGCTGCTAGTGGTGCCACTGTAACAGGGATTGATGCTTCTGACGAAATGATTCAGACTGCCCGTGACAAGCATCCACAGCTAAGCTTCATCTTAGCAGATGGGCAAAACTATGTCACGGATCAGCCAGTCGATGCTGTGTTCAGCAACGCTGCTCTTCATTGGCTGACCGATGCGAACGGAGCTGCCGCTTCTATTGCGGCTAGCCTGCGAACAGGCGGACGTTTTGTCGCTGAGTTCGGTGGGCAGGGCAATATCGCTTCTATCGTTACTGAACTTCCAAATGCTTTTGCCGCTATAGGGTGTAGTGATAAGCTTCAGCTGCCTTGGTACTTCCCAAGCATCGGACAATATACAACACTAATAGAACAACATGGACTGACTGTAGACCTCGCTCTTTGTTTCGACCGTCCAACACCACTAGAGGCTGGAGAGCAAGGGTTCCAGCGCTGGTTGAACACTTTTGCTAATGGAATTTTAAGCGTCCTCACACCATCTGAACGAGAAGAAGTCCTCACATATATGGAACAGAAACTGAAACCGACATTATTTCAGGATACCCGCTGGGTGATGGATTATCGAAGAATACGGGTGGCCGCTTACAAACGAGTCTAATAATGAAGGGTGCGGCTTCTTCCTATGCAACAAAAAAGAGTGTACTGGCGCGTGTCCGCACCAATACACTCTTTTTTATGTCAATCTATCTTCTATCTCCCACATATCTATCGCTACCAGCACCAAGTCCGACCACCAGCAGCAATACGCTTGCACCAAGCAATAAAACCAGCGGCATTGTCCAGCTATTCGTCACGTCATGCAGCCATCCGAATAATGCTGGACCCATCGCAGCAAGCACATAACCTACGGATTGAGCCATCCCTGACAGTTCCGCTGCTTCTTGAGTGCTTCTGGTCCGCAGACTGAAGAACATCATCACAAGACCGAAGGCAAATCCTCCGGCAATCCCAAAGCATATCGCCCAAACAGCCATTAAAGCGCTGCTGCCCAGCCAAATTCCACCTATTCCGAGGAAATACAAAATAGCAGTGATGATTACTAGAATACGTTGGTTCTTCAACCGCCCTGCCCACAACGGCACAAAGAAAGTAAACGGCAGCTGTGCCATTTGCATCAGCGATAGTAGCCAGCCAGCATGGCTTGAGGACATCCCACGCTCACCAAGGAGAACAGAGAACCAAGCAATAAAGACATAATAAAGCAGTGACTGTAGGCCCATAAAAATAGTTACTTTCCAAGCTAGCGAAGAGCGCCACATATTCCCACTAGAGACCGAGCCCTTAGCCCCAGTTCCTTGATCGAGCTTGCGCATTTGCGGAATCCAGAACAAGGTTGCCAGCGCAGCGATCATAAACCAAATCGCCAAAGTCCCTCTCCAGCCAAATCCAGCATTACTGGCTAGCGGTACACTAATTCCTGAAGCTACTGCTGCGCATAAATTCATAGAGACAGTATAGACACCTGTCATTAATCCAATTTTGTGAGGAAACTTCCCTTTAATCAGACCCGGAAGCAATACATTACATACTGCAATAGAAAGCCCGAGTATCGCCGTACCTGTGAACAACAGGCCCGTTCCCGCCCCCGACCGAATTAGAATCCCCATCGCGAGCATAACCATGGCAATTAATAGCACATTAGCCAAGCCGAAGCGGCGGGCTAGCTTTGGAGCAAACGGGGACAAAATGGCAAAAGCCAACAATGGTAGAGTAGTTATAGCTCCTGCTAAAGTATTCGATAAGCCTAGATCATCCTGAATCATTTGTATCAGCGGTCCGACGGAAGTGAAGGGAGCTCTAAGTGCCGCTGCGATAAAAACAATTCCCAACACTAGCAGCCATCGATCATACTTGGTATCCATTAAACCTCTATTCTGAATATTTCCTTCTCGTTGCGATGCTTTCATCATGTATCCTCCTAAATTGCAACAAGCATAAACGCCTTTGACATCCCTGTAAGGACGGTGAGCGATTAAGCCAGAAATATATAAATGTTTATTACATGGCATTAAGACCTATCATCCACTATTATTATAAAAGTTACAAGCCTTAAGTAATTTTATAACCCTATTATTGACAAAATCGAATGACATCTTTAGTATCCATATAATCAAGACAATTGAGAATCAATTTCATTCGATCTCCTACATAATCCTATAGAAAAGAGTGAACAGCATGCTTCGAAGGTTTTTTTCCTACTATCGTCCCTATAAAAAACTATTTATATTGGACTTCTCCTGCGCTGTTTTTGCAGGTCTGCTTGAACTAGCTTTTCCGGTAGCTGTCAATAAATTTATTGATGATTTGCTCCCAGGTCAAGATTGGCCGCTAATTCTTATTGCTTGTGTCGCGCTCCTAGCTATTTACGCCTTGAATACGGTTATGCAGTATATCGTTACTTACTGGGGTCACATGCTTGGTATTAACATCGAGACAGATATGCGTAAAAAAATGTTTGATCACATTCAGAAACTATCCTTCCGGTTCTTCGATAATAATAAAACAGGTCACCTCATCGGGCGCATCACCAACGATTTAAATGATATCGGCGAGGTGGCGCATCACGGTCCTGAGGATATATTTATCGCCATCATGACACTTGTCGGTGCTTTCCTCCTTATGGCTGATATTAATCTGAAACTGGCCATTATTACTTTTATTATCGTTCCAATTATGGCATGGGTGATCATCTACTTCGGACGCAACATGACTTCCACCTACCGCCAGCTTTTTGGAAATGTGGGTAGTTTCAATGCCCGTATTGAAGATAATGTAGGCGGAATCCGGGTTGTTCAATCTTTTGCCAATGAACAGCATGAACAAGAGCTATTCGCAGTAGATAATCAAATGTTTCGTAAAACTAAGCTTCTTGCTTATAAAATCATGGCCAAAAGCTTATCCGTCAGCTATATGATGACCCGCCTCATTACGATCCTTGTGATGATCAGCGGTGCCTGGTTCTTCATCAATGGAGAACTTCAAATCGGTGAATTTGTGGCGTTTATTCTTCTGTCTAATATCTTCTTCCGACCGATCGAAAAGATTAATGCCGTTATCGAGAGTTATCCAAAAGGACTCGCCGGCTTTAAACGTTATCTTGAGATTATCGACACGGAGCCTGATATCAGCGACAAGCCAGATGCTGTAGAAGTAAGTACTTTACACGGTGATATTACCTTCCAGAATGTCTTTTTCGGATACGACGAGGACCGTCCGGTTCTACAAAATATCAGCCTAAAAGTAAAGGCTGGCGAAACGATTGCCTTTGTTGGACCTTCAGGTGCAGGAAAAACAACCATCTGCAGCCTGCTTCCTCGTTTCTATGATGTTACAGGCGGAGCTATCACCATTGATGGCATCGATATCCGTGACATGAAGCTGGAGTCGTTACGCAAACAGATCGGGATCGTGCAACAGGATGTATTCCTGTTCTCCGGTACGATTCGTGAGAATATCGCCTACGGAAAGCTGGATGCAAAGCTGCCTGAGATCTGGGAAGCTGCTCGACGTGCCCATCTGGAAGATCTAATTCAGAATCTGCCAGAGGGCATGGATACGGTGATCGGCGAGCGCGGTGTGAAGCTGTCCGGTGGACAGAAGCAACGCCTAGCGATCGCCCGCATGTTCCTGAAGAATCCGCCAATCCTGATTCTGGATGAAGCTACTTCCGCACTGGATACAGAAACAGAAGCAGCGATTCAGCAATCGCTGGCGGATCTGTCCGTGGGCAGAACCACACTCGTCATCGCCCACCGATTGACGACGATAAAGAATGCCGACCGGATCATGGTCGTGAATGAAGAGGGCATCGCCGAGCAAGGCCGTCATGATGAGTTAGTCCATGCCGGTGGCATATACAGCCGGCTGCATCAGGCGCAGTATAACGCCTAAGGACGTTCTATCCCGTCCCTATCTAAATGAAGCAAGCCTAGTCTCCACGTTATTGGCGACTAGGCTTGCTTTTTAGTGCATCTCGCTGCTTCCAGCATGAGATGCTAAATTGGTGAGTTATGGAGTTAGCGAGTTATGGGCTTTATGGATTTGTGGGAATGAAATTAGGGAAATCCTCCCTAATTTCATCGATATTTCGGTCCCAATTTCAACATTTAGGGAATTCTTCCCCTTAAATTCACCTAATTAGCTCATAACAGTGGATTTCAGGCGATTTATAGGGAGAAATTCCCTAAAAAGCTTAAAATCCAGCGAAAATCAGCAATTTATAGGGAGGATTTCCCTAAAATCAAATACAAACACGAATCTGTGCATAATAGTAGCTCTCCCTCTTTAGCCCCCTAATCCACTTGGACACATTAAACCACTTCAGATACACTACAAGAAGTGGAGGAAGTATCCATGAAAAGACGATTTCGGTGTCCCGTACAAACCAAGAAAGAGTTCGTGGTAGAGGTGCTGTCGGGCTACCGGGTAGAGGCGGTAGCCCGACAGCATGGTCTCTCTCCCAAAACACTAGGAAACTGGGTTCGCCAATATCAGGATGAGGTGGATGAGCTTATGGTGAAAAAACAAAACGAAACCAAGCAGATCAAACAAGATGCTGCACAGTTTCAGGACCTTCAGAAGAAATATGAGGACGCCGTTAAACTACTGGGTGAAAAAGAGCTGGAGATCCATATGCTGCGGGACCTGGTTAAAAAAAAGTACCCCGACTGGAAGTAGCGTTCCATTGGATTGGACAAGGCTACCCCGTGCGTACCGTACTGCGGATCTGCGGGGTTCCCCGTTCCACATACTATTACCGTCTCCAGCATCCAGAACCTCAGCGTCCTGTCGGTAAAGGTCGTCCGGTACCTGGGTTTTCATACGACAAGACAGGTGCGCAGGTGAAAGATGTACGCATTAAAGCATGGCTACGACGCTTGATACAGGGGCCCGATGGTGCGTTTGGCTATCGGAAGCTTACAGTTCTTTTGCGGCGGAAACACGGTCTGCTGATTAACAAAAAGAAGGTATACCGGCTCTGCAAAGCGATGAATCTGCTTGCTCCACAGCGGGAGAAAAAGAATACTGTTCCTCGAAAAATAGCGAATAATCGAGTGGTTACCGGACCTAATCAGCTCTGGCAGATGGATATTAAATATGGATACGTAGTTGGCCAGCGCAGACACTTTTTTCTGGCTAGTATTATAGATGTGTTTGACCGGAATATTGTCGCGTACCACCGGGGATCAACCTGCCGCACACCAGAGATCCTGAGGACTGTACAAAAGGCGTTAGGAGCCCGTAACGTGGACCAAAGTGTAACCCCGCTGGTTCTTCGCACGGATAATGGTCCCCAATTCATAAGTAAAGATTTCTATGCGTACTGCGAGCAGGCTGGGGTGGAACACGAGCGAATCCCACCACGAACTCCGAACAAAAATGCTTTTATTGAGTCATTCCACAGTATTTTGGAACGGGAATGCTACCTACGCAACTGTTTTGAAAGTAAGGAAGAAGCCTTTACCGAAGTGGACCGTTTCATTCGGTATTATAATAACGACCGAGTTCACGGCAGTCTAAACGACTGGCCTCCACGGGAATATCTTCGCATGGTACAGGCGGGAATTCTATCTGCCAAGACCATTGCGCTTTAGTGCGATTTTTCAAGAATGAACGTGGTAGTGTCCAATTTTAAGGGGTTGAACCGCTCCGCTCCGATAAGGTAACCATGTTCAATCCCCCGATAATTCCTACAGCTTGCTCAGCACGTTGTACAGGATTTCTACCGTTCATTTCGGCGATTTCAGTCAATTTAGCTCAATCTACGGGATTTCTACCGTTTATTTCTTCGCAATATGCACTTTAAGCTGCTTGCCCTTCACCGTCGTCTCTCTCATCGCTTGCAGTACCATTGCACCTTTACCGTTCAAAATATCCACGTAGGTCACATTATCCTGAATCGAGATAATACCGATATCCTCAGCAGATATACCCTCAAGCTTTGCGATTGTGCCGACAAAGTCCACGGCTCTTAGCTTCTTTTTCTTGCCGCCGTTAAAGTACAGCTTCATGATCTCTTTGTTCAAGCTCTCGCTTTTGTCCTTCTTGCGGACAGGCTGCTTGTTAATCTTCTGCTCGAACGCTTCCTTCGCGTAAGAAACGGCATCGTCCGAAGGAGCTTTCATATTCGGAATGCTAAAGCCAATATAGCCTTCAATTTCCTTCACCCACTTTTGCTCATTCGGAGTAACAAAAGTGATCGCTTTGCCTGTCTTGCCTGCACGTGCGGTTCTGCCTGTACGGTGCACGTAGCTTTCTTTTTCCAGCGGAATATCGTAATTAATCACGTGGGTGATATTCTCGATATCAATCCCTCTTGCCGCCACATCGGTAGCGATTAAATAACGAAATTGCCCTCTTTTAAAAGCATTCATGACCTCGAAACGCTCATCCTGCTCCATCCCCCCGTGGATCTTATCACAAGGATATTCCAGATCAGCCAGCCCTCTAAAAACCGCATTCACCTGTTCTTGTGTACGGCAAAAAATAATACAGCTGTCCGGATTCTCCACCGTAATAATATCGCTCAGCAGCGAGAACTTGGCAGCTTGTCTCACTTCGATCAACGCATGTTCGATTGTAGCGGTTGTAATTCCACTTGCTTGAATCTCAATTTCGGTTGGATCGCTCATATATTTCCGGCACAAATTCTTAATCACTTCCGGTAATGTAGCGGAGAAAACACAAGTCACTCGTTCTTTTGGCAGCTGCTTAATGATCTTTTCGATCTGCTCAATGAACCCCATGCTCAGCATTTCGTCTGCTTCATCGATGATCAAATACTTGATCCGGTTTAACGGAAGCGTACCTCTTTCAATATGGTCGAACACACGTCCTGGCGTACCTACGACAACATGTGTTTTTTGGGTAAGTTCAATTTTTTGTGGAGCAAAAGGCTGTTTGCCGAAAAGAGCCACGGCTTTAACCCGTTTAAATCGTCCAATGTTGGTGATATCCTCTTTCACTTGCATGGCAAGCTCCCGGGTAGGCGTTAGAATCAAAGCCTGTGGTTTATTCTCCGCCCAATCCACCAAATCACAGACCGGGATTCCGTAAGCTGCCGTCTTTCCGCTACCCGTTTGCGATTTAACGATCAGATCCTTTTGCTGGAGAGCTACAGGGATCACTTTGCTTTGAACTTCTGTTGGCGTTTCATATTTCAGGACATCCAGCGCTTTAATAATGTCTTCGTTTAACTCATAATCTCTAAATCGCAATTCACTCATCGTTCAACCTCTTCTATGCCGATTGTTCTGGTTTAAGCGGAAACTCCGCGATCCTTCATCTTGTGCATACTTATTATTATAACAGTTATTGGCTCCCTTGATTCCATTCCTTATAGAAGTGTTCCAAAAAATTCAACATGAAGTCATGCCGTTCTTCTGCTAACTTGCGTCCATAGGTTGTATTCATCAGGAATTTTAATTTTAATAACTTCTCATAAAAATGATTGATAGCCGTTCCTTTGCTGTAATCCCTGTACTCCTTTTGAAGCGATTCATCTCTTGGAGACACTTCTGGATCATAAGCTGGACGACCTTTCGCCCCTGAAAAAATAAAGGTTCTGGCAATGCCAATTGCACCAAGCGCATCAAGTCGATCGGCATCTTGGACCACTTGGCCTTCAAGCGTCTGCATCGGTTCTCCCCCGCCACCACTAAAGGACATCGTCTCTATAATCATCATAATGTGATTAATTTGTTGCTCATCTGTAAGGTTTGAAGAAAGCCAAGAACGTACTTTAAGCAAACCTTCTTCTTTAGACGGATTAAGCTTCTCGTCAGCAACATCATGCAGCAAGGCGGCCATCGTGCAGACAAATACATCTGCGCTCTCAATCTTGGCAATTTCAGCGGCGGTGTTGCGCACTCTATCGGAATGCCACCAGTCATGGCCCGTAGTATCTTGTCCAAGTTGGTCTTTAACAAAATCTTCGGTTTGAGCTATAATTAAAGATTCATTCATCGTAGATAAGCTCCCTTTCCTTAAGGAATATTGAAGCCCTATTATAGCTGATAACTTGTCCATCCGCCCACAAGAAATCGAACCATTTATAAATTCTTGCTTGCACGACTCCAAATGATCCGCTATAATCGGCAGTAATCAAAATTTCGAAGGGAATTGGTTCTGATGAATACAAATACAATCATGCTGAATCAACTTCATTATTATCACAAACAGCGTTAGCACTCCTGAATTATTTCAGGGAGGCTAACGCTACTCGCGTTGGCCTCCCTGCGGCATAGATCACGCGCAGGACCAAGAGGTCCTGCGCGTTTTTTTATTTTCCAAACTATGCCAATTCAAAGGAGCTACTAATGATGCAAAACATTAAAGGAACTTATGATTACTTCGGTCAAGAGCAAACGCTCAGAAAGAACATTCAAAATACGCTGCAGGACTTGTTCGAGCTCTATGATTTTGAATCGATGGATACGACGCTATTAAATGAATTGGAGTTACTAACCTCGAAATATGCAGGCGGGGATGAAATTCTAAAGGAAATGTACCAACTCACGGATCAAGGCAACCGCAATCTGGGGTTACGCTATGATCTGACCATTCCTTTTGCCAAAGTGATCGCTTTAAATCCAGGGATAGAGTTCCCCTTCAAGCGGTATGAGATCGGAAAAGTGTTCCGAGATGGACCCGTGAAACGCGGGCGTCTGCGTGAATTTCTGCAATGCGATGTTGATGTAGTCGGCATTTCCGGCCCTGAGGCTGAAGCTGAGCTAATGCAACTGGCTACCGAAGCTTTCCGCAAGCTAGACATCCCTATCCTCCTAAAATGGAACAATCGACGTTTTCTCGGTGAGATCCTGGAGTCCATTGGCGTACCTGCAGAAGAGCAACTATCCGTTATGCTTACCCTTGATAAACTTGAGAAAATCAGCATTAGCGGAGTAGAGAACGAATTGATTGGTAAGGGGCTAGAATCCTCGACCATCGCAGCTATTCTAGCACTTATCGAAATGGACAATCCAAGCTTCGAACAGTTATGCGATAAATATGATCTCACAGCACAACCGGGTGCGTCAGAGGTTCTTATCTTACAAAAGCTACTCCAAGACATTGGACTAGAGGAGACTTGCCGTTTCGATCCTTTCTTATCCCGAGGTCTTTCATTCTACACAGGAACTGTCTACGAGATTTTTGATGCTTCTGGTTCCTTTACGTCAAGCTTGGGTGGCGGAGGCAGATATGACGCGATTATCGGACAGTTAGTGGGCAGAGAGGATATTCAATATCCTACAGTGGGGTTGTCTTTTGGCATGGAGTCTATCATGGCTCTCCTGGCAGAACGACCTATCCAAGAAAATAAAGCAGCTAATGTTATGGTCATTCCCATTGGTAAGACACTACCACAAGCTTTAATTGCAACAGCCGAACTTCGTGCCTGTTCTATAAGAACCACTCTCGTATCCGGTAAAAGAAAATTAAAAAAGCAGCTCGCCACAGCCTCATCCAAAAACATCCGTTACGTTATACTGATCGGCGAAAGCGAATCAAGTGTTGATAAGGTACGTTTGAAAGATATGGTGGAACAAACAGAGGTTATCGTTCCGCTGGATGAAGCTATTTACCTCATCACTGGCTAAGACGGTATTCTCTTAAAAAGATTCACATAAAAAAAAGACCCCGCCAACGGCCGGCGGGGCAAAATTTATATTTAAGGGAGGTTATATATGTACTATAACCTTACAAGCTTAATATTTTATGAATGACGGATAAGGATTTCCTTAATCCTTCTTAGATCTTAAACCGATCTATCAGCCCCTGAAGCTCCTTCGCACTTTGGGTATTCTCGTCAGCCACCGTAACTTCATGGAATGTCTTCTCAACGATATCAGCCGTCTTCACCGCAATATCCTGAATCCCAATAGCACCCTCATTTACTGTTGCAGCCACTTCATTGACCGCTATAGAAATACTAGATACCGCCATACTTAGATGATCGGCCGCGGTCTCGAATTGATTCATCAGCAAATTCACTGTAGTAGCATCTCTGTTATATTGCTGACTTACCTCCGTTAACCGCTCATAATCTGCAAGAACATTCTGGTCAATAAAAGCAAGTAGCGCCTCTGAGTTTTCCTTCATTAGTTCAACAGAAGCATATACACCTGAAACGACCCCTTGAATCCCAGCTGCTGTCTCTGACGATTTCTCAGCCAACTTGCGGATCTCACCAGCAACAACAGCAAATCCTCTACCTGCTTCACCCGCTCTAGCCGCTTCGATCGCTGCATTCAAAGCAAGCAGATTGGTCTGACTAGTAATCGATAGTATCGTATCCGCCAGTACATTAATCTCCGAGATCGCATTCGACTGTTCAATTGCTTTTTCCATATCGATACGAACAGATTCATACACTCGCTTCGCATTATCCGTAGACTCTAACGCCTCATCTTGTAATACCATCGCTCGCTCACTGATCTGTTTGGAGACTTCAGCGCCTTCCTTCACATTACTAGAGATCTCGGATACATTAACATCAATTTCAGTAATCGCTGCCGTCATCTCTTGTGTTGAAGCTGCTGTCTCCTCCATCCCTGCCGAAAGCTGCTGTGTAGTTGCCGAATTGTCATGAGCATTCTCTCGTACATCTATAGACAGCTTTTCAAGAGTCTCCGCATTATCAAGCACCTTGGTTGAGATCGTGATTAGACTACCCGCCATATCACGAAGAATAGTACGTGTGCGGAGCATTGCTTTGGCAATCGTCCCTGTTTCATCTTTGTTTTTCGTTAAATAATCGTACTGAGAGTCATACGTCAAATTTAGCTCTGCCGTTCTATTGATCAACTCTGTCAGTTTAATAATCGGCGCAGAAATTTTTTGAGAAAAATAAAAAGCAATCAGCAATGCAATAATCAAACTTGCCACACCTAGAAAAATATTGAAATTTCTCATCTCAGTGACAGGCTTCACTATCTCATCTAAGTCAGCAGTTAATACAAGCAACCAGTGGGTCTCAGGAATAACCGTATAAGCTGATTTCTTTTCCACACCATCAACTGTATTATTGAGCAGACCGTCTGCTACCTCCTTACCAGCCTTCACACGATCCACAACAGCTGAAATCTGAGTATTCTCAACCGGTTGTCCAACTTGCTTTTTATCCGGATGGTACAGTTTATTCCCGTTCTCATCCAGTAAATATACATAAGAGCTCGTCGTGTTCACTACTTTTGTGTCAGCCAAATACTTAATCATACTATCTGCGGAAACCGCTGAAGCTACATATCCAATCATCTTGCCTTCACTCTTCACCGGATGCACAAATCCTACCACATAAGCACCAGTAGATTTCGATTTCAGTGTCTCGCTAATTACCGGTTCTGCTGTTTCCATTACTTTCTTTGTATAATTCCTATCACTAAAATCCGTACCTATAAGCTTAATGTCACTGTCAGCCACAGCGATGCCTTTCATATCACTGACAAAAACATGTTCAAGGTTCCCAGCATCCTTCACAATTTCCTGAAGGCTGGTATTTATCTCATTCTGTAACTTATTCCCCTTGGCGACTCCACCGTTCCCTGCTTGAAGCAATAATTCGACAATTTCCGACCTTCCGGCAATAAGCTCAACACTTCTCTGCTCTTTCGAAATCATAGACGATATGGTCTGAGCTTTATTCGTATTGACCTGCTTCATAGAATTCTCAGTAAGGCTCACTATCGCCTGAGTTGACCTTAAATATGTAAAAACCCCCATTACTGCAATACATAGCAGGGTCACACCTATCATCATAAGTGATAGCTTAAGACGAATTTTCATTTTTTCTCATCCTTCCGACTACTGTTCATTAGAGAACAATGCAATTGTAAATAATACAATTACTATCGGATATCATGATAAATTAGTGAATATTGACTAAGCGAAAATACGGAAAATATCAAAAAATGTCGAATTTTTGCATATAAATGCAGGAAAAACTAGTTCTACTAGTTCGGACACCTTCTTTAGAATAGTCATTAAGACCTGTTTTTTTCTCTATGATGAAATAGGCGGTTCTGACTGAGATGCTGGGGTAACTTGCGTGATTACACCATCTGTTAAGGGGAGTTTAGTTCTGCTACGCAAAAACAGACCAGACATTGCGGCGAGAATTTGCTGGAATAACATTCCTGAAATCACAGGGAGTGCAACAGCCGGAGGAAAATATTTTACTGCGAGCACTGCTCCCGCGCTTAAATTACGCATGCCGGAATTAAATTGTACGGCCACAGAATCTTCGTAGCTAAAGCGGAAACGGCGCGATACCAATGCTCCGATTACATAACCAAGAACTACGGTTGAGAAGGTTACGCCAATAATAATCGCTAATTTACTATCCGGGTGTTTCAGATAACGAGCAATGCTAGCACCATTAATAGAAACGACCATAAACAACCCAATCTTTACAAATGGGGAAAGCGGGGGTCCGCATACCGTATTCACTTTGCCTATTGTCCATTGATTCAGAAGCATCCCGACCACCGAAGGAATGACAACCATCCATAGGAGCCCTCTCATCATTTCCCCAAGCTGAATCTCCACACTCGCTCCCATGAGCAAATACAAGGTAACCGGAACGACAATCGGTGACAAGAGCGTATCGATCAGAATAAGTGCCAAAGTTAGTGCAATATTCCCGCCGTATATGGATACCCACACCACACTAACGACACCTGTAGGGATCGCAAACAACAGTACAAATCCTGTCACTGTGTAAGGATCTCCCGGAAAAACAGCACTTGCAACGAGCCAACCAATGAGCGGCATCACGAGATGAAGAATAATCATCAGCACGATCAACTTCTGTGGTTTCAGCAGTACGCCTAGCAGATCTTTGGGGTTGGATTTCAAGCTTCCGATCAATGTCATAAAGGCGAATATCCAAGGGACGAGACCTGTGAATGGTAGCAGTCTGCTTTCATTAAGCACACCAACCACGATAGCAGTAGGTGTTAATAATGGCATGATTTTTTCGAGAACAACATTGGATTTGATGAGTCCATTTCTTATATTCGCAAGCATGTGTCGCACACCTTATGTATGGATGTCATACATTCCTTATCCGCAAATTTAAGTTGTAGCAGTCTCTATAAGCTTACAGAAATCATACAGGACTTTCCATTAATCTCCTACACAAAAAGGAACCAATTATTTAAATTGGCTCCTAGTCCTTTTTTTATTAATATACCTAAAGATTTAAACCCCTTGTGGAAACAAGGCGTCCAGTGCAGGGCATGGCAGTTTATCCAGGAACTTAGCCAATGGCACTGGCATGTTACTGTACAGGTCCTTCAGTGAGGTCCCCTGATAAATGCCAATAATAACGGGATGACATAATTCAGAGATTAGAATATCCCCATTTCCATGCAGATGAAGCTGTTTCTTACCCTCTATGCAGTGAGGAAAATAAACGCCCGGTTGCTCCTCGAATCCAAGCGCATCCATAAAACGGTCCATGCAAGTGAAATACAGGATCGTATCCTCTTTCTTCATAACGATCAGTTGACTCACAGCATTCTTTAATTGTTCGCGGGCAGCTATAGACTTCCAGCCCGTATGATCCATGATGATACTGTTCTGAATCTCATGTGTTCTAACACCCATCGCGTATACGTGATTACTAATTTCCTTCATATTATCCTGAGTTTCGCTGTACAACAGCGTTTCCAGCACCGTATCTACACTAGTTGCCGCGAACATAGTAATGTTCTCTCTAATTTTCTCATAGATGCTTGGATGAATATTATAATAACGAGAGAAGGCTTCTGCTGTAGTAAAATTGAAGGAAATATGTATCGTCGTTAATCCTGCCTTGACCAATTGACCAATCCGTTCAGCATTTAAAAGACTACCGTTGGAGTTGAGCTGTGTCTGAATCCCTCTGGATGGGCAGTAGTTTACTATCTCCACACAGTCATCGAATTTTAATGTAACCTCGCCACCTGACAAGCGCACTCTTTTTAGACCTGGAAGCTCTTCAAGAATTCGGATAACTTCTTTAGCCTTGATGCTTTGTCCATCATTTCTATTATATGCACAACAGTAATCACAGCGGAAATTACAGTTTGAGGTGACTCCTATTTCTAAGCCTTCCAGCTCGTAGGTAAGCGGTTTGTCTAATTCCAATGCTTTATATCTCATACTCTAAAGTCCTCCTGAAAAATAATGAATTTGGTTCAAGGCTTCAACCTTAGAGAATATAAAGGTTTATGGCTTAAGTGAATGTGAGGTATATAACAGTCGAAGTGTGTTTGAGAAATCCAGGTCAGCAGCTTCAGTCGTAACTCCGGGAATGTTTGGACTTCCGGCCGCTGTTGTCTCCAGATTTCTTTGATTTTACCGTATTAAACGGTTGAAATCTGGAGACAAAGGCGGTCGCTATCGCTCCTACAGTTCCAAACTTCCCTTCGTCACTACTCAGCTGATCTCATTTTTCGTAATGCTTTCCTTCTTCGAAAAACTTACCACCTAGTGGTATCCACACGCTCTGGTGAATTTTCTTCTCATTTACGACTGAATAAATATAGATCCAACCTTCTTCTTTTTTAAATCTAACTTGTAAATGGTAAGGATTTAGTGATTGAGTAGTTCTGTTTTTCGGGAAACTTGATAATCAATCCAGTAGGGGCGAATAGCGAAGGATAACAGCAACAGTACAGTTATTGAAGATACTATAATTAAACCAGACCTCCTAATCTTACGGGGTAAAAACAAGGCCCTCCTCTGAATCAGGCTTCTTTCGAAGTCCATGACCCATTTACTGGCCTGAACCATTAATTTCCGGTACAGCGCTTTATTGTAAGCAAACACAACTCATGCAGAACTCTTGAAAGGAGCCAAAACATGAGGAAAATCATCCTAAACGCACTCATTATCCTAATATTCATATTTGTTACAGGCTGTACATCTAATGCCGATACGGTTGATACACCGCTGTACTCAGGGAAAAGCCTATCTGTAGGCGTTGTTGGCGAAACTCCTGAAATAAGAGAAGATCATATCCACTTCACGAGTATTTCTTTTGAGGAGTTAGAAGATTATTCAAAGCTCTCCTCTAATTATGATGCCGTTGTTATTATGAAAGAGCATCTGCAAGAAGCAGACGACAACAAATATGTTAAAGTATATACCCATGCAGGAGTTCCTTTTTTCTTTATAGAGTCTACGAAGTCATATATGCCGTTTGTTCTTGAAGATGTATCGTATGAGCACTCTTCTTTAACAAATTTTAATAATGATATGTATGCTATAGGCTATCTTCAAACGGGTGAATCGTCTAAAAATTGGGGATACGGACTTTATAATGACATAGTAAATGATCCTAATGTTAACGATGCATACTCATGTATGTTCACTACTATTGAGTCCATTGAGGATGGTACGTCTAAGGAGAAATGACATTGCTGTCCTTTTAGGGACGGAGCAACGAGAACTAGAAGGACTGTTATAGCGTGGAACATATAAAAACTAGCTAAAAAAGTACATGTAACGCAGCACTTGTGAGATTATTAACTTCTCCTAACTTGGACTTTCTGCCACAATAATTATATAGGGAAAGTCTCCCTATATAATACAAATAACTACTCGAAATTCATGACTATAGTTATGATGAACGAAAGGCAGCCCCTGTTCGCACACCGTAGGTTAAAATGGAAGTTAAAAGGACAACCATTTCAGAGCTACATGCGAAAGGAGCTGTTACTATGAAGAATACCATAAAATACGTTGGTTTGGATGTATCTAAAGAAAAAATCGCGGTGGCCATTGCAGACGAAGGTCGAGAACCGGCGCGATATTATGGAGCCATTCCCCATACCCCGGATGCAGTGGCAAAAATGATTAGGAAACTCAAAGGTTCAGGGATTACGCTAGAGGTCTGCTATGAAGCTGGACCTACCGGATACGACTTATACCGCTGGTTGACGAAGATGGGGATTTCCTGCGTGGTGATCGCACCTTCGCGTATGCCACAGCGCCCCGGCGATGCCATAAAAACCGATCGACGGGATGCTGAAAAACTGGCTCAGCTCCACCGTGCAGGAGAATTGACCGCGATTTATGTACCGACTCCAGAACTCGAAGCTTTACGAGATCTCATTCGTGCGCGAGAAGATGCTAGGCAAGACCTACATCGGGCTAGGCAGCGACTCATTCATTTTCTGTTGCGTCACCAAATTCACAAGCCAGAGGGCATGAAAAAACGCTGGACCAAAAGATATCGGGAATGGTTGTCCATGCTGAGGTTTGATCATGCAGCTCAAGAACGGGTTTTCACTGAATCCCTGCAACAGCTCCGGGAAGTGGAGGAGCGAATCAAGCGACTTGAAGCCGCAATGCGAGAAGAAGCGCAGATCTGCCCCTACGCACCTGTCATTCGAGCATTGCAAGGTCTGAGGGGAATCGCTCTGCTGACGGCTATGACTTTAGTTGTCGAGATTGGAAATTTTGAGCGTTTTCGTTCACCGGCTCAGCTCATGAGTTACCTGGGACTCGTGCCACGGGAGTATTCATCGGGAGCAAGTACCAAAAGAGGTGGTCTTACAAAAGTCGGGAATTCCGGAGTACGGCGTGCACTGGTAGAGTCTGCATGGAGTTACCGTCACCGTCCTGCTGTTAAAGGAGATTTAGCAGTACGCCTTGAGGGGCAAAGTGCTCATGTCCATGAAACGTCGTGGAAAGCCCAAGAACG
>NZ_CAKMAB010000015.1:0-132609 GCF_924513355.1 Paenibacillus pseudetheri | reverse complement strand
GTCTCCGGATTTTCACCGCAAAGGGGAATGAAAAAAATCTGGAGAGCACAGCGATTGGAACAACGGTCCGTTCGCGGAGCGTCCTCTCAAAGCGCCCACGTATATCCTACTAGAAAAAGGGATGACCCAAGCAGCCATTTCATGGCTTTTGGGACATCCCCTTCTTTTTTTGATGAAAATTAGAACAATTTGCCGCATGATTTGGTTAAGTTAGGGAATAGTAAAAATGTATAAAATTATATAAAATTTGAATAAATGTTGAATGATATGTTTCGGATAAATGAATTCTTTGCTTTCAAACCCATTAAAAGGAAGTTATTGTCACAATTATGCCTTTGCATATTCATACGTTCTGATTTATAATAAATCGGTCAAAGAGACTACGTGGATTTTTTTCATACGAATAGGGGAGATATAGAAATGAACAAATGGGGTAAACTTAGTTTAGGTATGATATTAGCAGTAGGCCTGTTGTCAGGCTGCGGACAAAATAAAAATGATAGTGATACCGCTGCAAATGGAAATGCAACTAACGGTGGGGCAGCTAAGAAACTTACTATGGGCACAAGTGCAGATTTTCCTCCGTACGAATTCCATAAAGTAGTAGACGGTAAAGATACTGTCGTGGGCTTCGATATCGATATTGCTAAGGAAATTGCTGCTGATATGGGTGCTGAGCTTGTGATTAAGGACTTGCCATTCGATTCACTACTAAACGAATTGTCCAGCGGAAGAGTAGATATTGTAATTTCTGGACTTAGCCCGACTGAAGAACGTAAAAAAGCTGTTGATCTTTCAGACATTTATTACAAGGCTGAGCAAGCGATTGTTGTGCGTGAAGCGGACAAAGATAAATACGCTACTATGGATGCTGTAAAAGGTACCAAAATTGGTGTGCAGACTGGATCCATTCAAGAAGAAATTGCTAAAGGGATCGAGGGAGCGAAAGTCACTTCGCTTGGTAAAATTTCCGAAATCGTTCTACAATTGCAATCCAATCGTGTAGATACTGCTATCATTGAAGGACCCGTTGCCAAATCATTCGTTAAGAATGTTCCAGGTCTTGTAATTACTGATGCTAAGCCGGAAGTTGAGGATGACGGTTATGCTATTGGTATTAAAAAAGGAAACAAAGAGCTATTGGATCAAGTAAACAGCACACTGACACGTTTAAACTCAGAAGGTAAAATTGATGAATTCGTAACGGCAGCTAGTGAACTTGCAGATAGCACGAAGTAAAGAAACAATGGATATTTTTAGAGTCTGCTAAAGTAAATTGTATGTGTATACAGAAAATAGCGACAATAAGCTATTTTCTATTTTTTTGGAGATGGGAGGAAAGGTTATGGACATTACTTTATTTAAAATGGCTTATGATTATCGTGATTTTTTCCTAACCGGTTTGCAGTATACCTTGCTGCTTGCTGTTTTGGGCGTCTTCTTTGGTTTTATTCTAGGGATTATCATTTCCTTGCTACGTATGTCCAAATGGAGTGTGCTTCGCTTCTTGGCAACAGCCTGGGTAGAATTCCTTCGTGGTACACCTATGCTTGTACAACTGTTTCTGATCCATTATGGATTGGCTACATTCGGGATTGAGTTTACACCGATTCAGTCGGGGGCAATCACTCTATCCATTAACAGTTCTGCTTACCTTGCAGAGATTTTCCGAGCTGGGATACAAGGGGTAGATCGTGGACAAATGGAGGCAGCCCGTTCGCTTGGAATGAAGCAAGGGATGACTATGCGCCATATCATACTCCCGCAGGCACTCAAGAGTGTTCTTCCGGCAATCGGAAATGAATTTATCACCATTATCAAGGAATCATCAATTATTTCTTTTATCGGCGTTACGGATTTGATGTTTCAAGCCCGTACGGTTACAACGATTTCTTACGATGGTATGACACCACTTGTAATTATCGCATTTATGTACTTTGTGCTGACATTTACGCTATCGAAGATCCTAGGTAGACTGGAAAGGAGGCTGAATACCGATGATCGCCGTTAAGAACTTGCAAAAAAATTATGGGAAGCTGGAAATTCTCAAGGGAATTGACTTGGAGATTCATAAAGGTGAGGTCGTCGTCGTTATCGGACCGAGTGGATCGGGTAAAAGTACCTTTCTGCGCTGTTTGAATCTCCTGGAGCAGCCAACTGGTGGCGAAATCACTTTTGAAGGTGAATCAATTACCTCCAAAAAGCACGATATTAATGTCACACGTGAGAAGATGGGCATGGTATTTCAGCAGTTTAACCTCTTTCCTCACAAAACAGTTCTGCAGAACATTACACTAGCACCGATTAAGGTGAAAAAACAGCAGCAGTCCGAAGCTGATAAATTCGCAATGGAGCTGCTCAAGACTGTAGGCCTTGAAGATAAAAAGGATGCTTATCCTGCTCAGCTGTCCGGAGGACAGAAGCAGCGGATCGCGATTGCTCGTGCGCTGGCGATGAAGCCCCATGTGATGCTCTTTGACGAGCCAACCTCAGCACTTGACCCAGAGATGGTCGGTGAGGTGCTGGAGGTTATGAAGAAGCTTGCAGAAGATGGGATGACAATGGTCATTGTTACGCATGAGATGGGCTTTGCCCGCGAAGTGGGCGACCGTATTCTATTTATGGATGGCGGCGTGATTGTAGAGCAGGGTACACCTGCACAAGTATTCGGAAATCCTCAGCATGTACGTACTCAGGATTTTTTAAGTAAAGTGTTATAAGTAAGTCAAATTGTAGCGGCGCTCGGGAAAATTACCCGGGTGCCGCTTTATTTTTTTAACAGTTGCGTAATTTTGAGGATATAATGGACTGAGTTCATTTATTTATGTAAACCATGTATAATAGATGGTCAAACAACTTGAAAAGGAGTACATACATAATGAGAGATGATCTGTGCCGGATAGGCATTATCGATATTGGTTCTAACTCCATACGTCTTGTAATCTATGATACAACGCCGGAGGGAGGCTATAAGATCATCAAGGAGTGTAAGTACTCTGCACGTCTTAGTGAGAAGATAACGAAGGAAGGTCGACTGGAGCAGAAGGATATGGAGACGATCATCCCAGTCTTGCGCCAGTTTAAGGAGATCTGCAATGCTTTTGAAGTAGAAACTATTCGTGCGGGTGCTACAGCGGCAATCAGAAATGCTGCTAACTCCAGTGAAATTATTGCCTTTTTGTCAGAAGCATCTACCATACCTATTGAGGTTATAAGTGGCCATCAGGAAGCATACTTTGGTTTCTTGGGTGTCATAAACGCATTTAATGTTGAGGATGGTTACGTCATAGATATTGGTGGCGGGAGTACTGAAATCACACTATTTTGCGGGCGTCGTTATCAACATAACATTTCCTTCCCGTTCGGAGCGGTGAATACCAATCTTATGTTTGGTCAAGGCGGGAACTGGAATGGAGAGCAGATTCAGAAGCTGGAGACGTTTGTTCTGGGGAGATTAGTAGAGCATGATTGGCTTAACGCAACAGCAGGTCTTCCATTGTTTGGTCTGGGAGGGACAGTTCGTTCTTTAGGCAAGCTGGATCAAAAGACTAGAGCATACTCATTACCTAACTCTCACGGTTACACCATGACCAGTGAGACGATTGAGCATTTTATGAACACATTACCTTCAATGCCTTATGATAAACGTAAAGATTTAGATGGGTTGTCTAAAAGTCGAGCGGATATCATTGTATCTGGGTTGATTATTTTCCATACAGTATATCAGTATATTGGGGCTAGCCAGGCTGTAATCAGCGGGGAAGGGCTCAGGGAAGGTATGCTTCATGATTTACTGAAGCCGGAGCAACCGGTGCGGGACAGTGCGCTTGAATACAGTTTAAATACGATCATTCGGTTTGATATTCGTACCTCAAAACGGTATTTAGATCACATCAACAAGCTTGCGCTAAGTCTGTTTGATGCGTTCAAGGATGAGGAGAATAAAGCTGAACATGAGATGTTAATTTATGTATCCATCATGCTACATCGAACGGGATCTAACATTAACTATTATCAATCTAAACGACACACCCTGTATTGGCTGATGAATTCACCGATTCGTGGACTGACACACCGCCAGCTTATCCTGTGCGCGATGATTGCCTCGTATAGTACAAAAAGCCGGAAGCAGAAATTGTCCCAGATGTATAAGGACATTTTGCTGCCTTCCGACGAAGAGTGGATTCATAAGCTCGGATCACTTGTTCAGCTAAGCATTGCACTGGACAGCACCGAGATCGGGATTGTAAGCGGCCTGAAGGCAAATCTACACGGCAATACCCTTAATCTGGACCTTGAGGGTGCTTCAGAACTTCTGATTGGTCTAGAAGACATTGAGAACGCCTTAAAAGCATTTAAGAATGCTTGGGCGGTGAAGGTAAAACTCGATTTTCCTTCCAACGTGTAACATCCATTGCTGCGAACTGGCTCCGGAAAGGGGCCTTTTTGTCGTCTGGTTGCTCGTAATACCCATTAGGCTGTAAGAAGCTGGCCTTCACATTATCTTTAAGGGATAGTTCAAGAATCTTAACGATTTGTTTACGAATATTGTTGTCTCTTACCGGACACATCAGCTCGATACGTCGGGTTAGGTTTCTAGTCATCCAGTCTGCACTGGATAAATACACCTCAGGCTTCCCGCCATTTTCAAAATAGTAAATTCTTGAATGCTCCAGAAAGCGGTCGACAATACTGCGAACCGTAATGTTTTCGCTCAAGCCTTCAATCCCCGGACGAAGACAACAAACCCCCCGAACGATTAAGTCGATAGATACACCTGCCTGTGCTGCACCATATAAATCGTCGATAACTTGTTGATTAGAGAGTGAGTTCATTTTGGCAATGATACGTGCAGGTCTTCCAGCTTCAGCATGCTCCGCTTCACGCTTCATCAGCTTTTGTAAGGAAAGGCTCATGTCCGTTGGAGCTACAATGAAGGAATTCCAGTCAAAATCAGCGGAATAACCAGTCATTTGATTAAACAGCTCGGAAGCATCAAGTCCAATGTCGCTTTGAGCAGTAAATAGACTGAGATCTGTGTAGACTTTGGCTGTACTGTCATTGTAATTTCCTGTGCCTACATGCACGTAACGACGTAATTCATGGCCTTCCTGACGGACAATCAAGGTGACTTTGGCATGTGTTTTGAGTCCAACAAGACCATAAACGACATGACATCCGGATTTTTCAAGTTGGCGGGCCCAAGCGATGTTACGTTCCTCATCAAATCTGGCTTTTAACTCAACAACCACTGTTACCTGTTTTCCGGATTCAGCAGCATTAGCCAGTGCAGTGATCAGAGGGGAGTTTCCGCTAACTCGATAGAGAGTCATCTTAATAGCCATCACTTGTTCGTCCTCTGACGCTTGAATGATAAAGTCCGTCATCGCATCAAAGGATTCGTATGGGTGGTAGACCAGGACATCACGCTCACGTAATACCTCAAAGAAATCCTCGTTCTCTTCAAATTCAGCAGGGTAGACAGGCTCAATGCTTGGATAGTTTAAGTAACTAAAGCCCTTAATACTGCCGGCGAAATTACGAAGGAAACTTAGATCTAGCGGACCTTCAATTTCGAAAACGAAATCTTCAAGTTCAAACTCAGCTTGCAGCTGTTCCAGGGCATATGGATGAATTCCTTTTTGTACTTCAAGTCTTGCTGGAACACCGCGACGACGCTTGCGCAGCTCCTTCTCAATCTCTTCAAGAAGATCCTCGGCCCCTTCTTCGTCGATCGTGAGATCAGAGTTACGGGTCAAACGAAATTCACTAACGGCAACGGGCTCGTAACCACTGAATAAAGTTTGAATGTGATGACGGATGACATCTTCTATAAATACGAACTGCCGTTTTTTACTGTTAGATCGGTGTGGTAGCGGGATACATCTTGGCAGATTAGATGGAATTTGCAGAATAGCAAAAAAAGGCTCTTCTTCAAGGCCGTTCTTACGAGTAAGAACTACTGCTAAATAGATAAATTGGCTATGAACGAGTGGAAACGGTCGACTCTGATCTACAGCCATTGGCGTAAGTACAGGATAGATGATATCCCGGTAATATTGTTCTATGGACTGTTCCTGTGCATGAGTGAGATCCTCATAATCCACAAAAACGATACCTTCTTTATGCAAGCTCCGTGAAATATCACGGAAAATCCGGTATTGGTCAGCAACAATTTTGGTAACACGCTTGATGAGACGTTTGTATAGCCCGGAAGGGGTGTACCCAGTGAAATCTTTTTTAGTATAGCCTGCACGGATTTGATCTTGAATTCCTGCCACTCGAACGCTTATGAATTCATCAAGATTGCTTGAGACGATAGCCAGAAATCTAGCCCGTTCCATTAGCGGATTATCAGGGTCTTGAGCTTCTTTCAGCACGCGTCGGTTAAATTCGATCCAGCTCAAATCTCTATTGAGGTAAGCAGTGGCTGGACTGCTTTGGTTGTTTTTATTCTCTTCTGTATTCATGGGACCTCCAAATATGATTCGTTGTCTATATCTAATCTATTTATCATATTCTATCATTCTACTATTGGATAAGGAGAGAAATGTTAACGCAATGTAAAATCTTCGGGAATTTTATATGATAATTTTTTTAAAAAAGATGCATGTATCTTTTAATGTAGTTTACATAATGAAAAATATGTTAACTATAATCCGGAAAAATGACAATATTGAAACTTGATTTTTCACAATGGTAACAATTACATAAGCACAGGTTACAAAATTGTGATATATTAAGTCCTGTCAGTTTTACAAAAGACTGCAACATACCAAGAAATCACACGGGATGTACATAAGTACTTAAAATGTACACGAGCGTATACGGAAGTCATACCGTTCACGCCCGTCAAATGAGGAGGCAATTATGAAGAACAAATTTAGAACAATTAAAACCTTTGCTGCAATTATGGGAATCAGTGCATTATTGCATGCCGTTCCAGCTCATGCAGACAGCGTTCATATCGCTAAGGATGGCAACACTTTTTATACTTTATCCAAGCAATATAATGTAGGTATGAATGAACTAATGAAAGCAAACCCAAACGTTGCAGCACTTAACATTTACGAAGGTCTTGAAATTACTATCCCTAGTAAGATGCAGGCTGAGTCCGTAACTACAACTGACAAATCACCAGTGATTACACCAAGCCTGAGTGTAAACTCAGAGTCCAAAACAGTTGAAGCATGGGGTAAGTCCTTTAATTATGACAAAACGATTCAAGTCAAAGCTTCAGCTTATTCTTCTGCAAACAGTGAAAACGGCGGATGGGGTGCAGTAGATTATTTAGGAAACCCTCTCAAACTCGGTACTATTGCTGTTGATCCAAATGTGATTCCTATCGGTACCAAAGTATTGGTGACAGGCCATTCACATGATGGTTTGCCTAAAGATGCATTCTTAGCAACAGCAACGGATGTTGGCGGTGCTATAAAAGGCAATCGTATCGATATCTTTATCCCTGGTAGCCAAAGCTTTGTATCATCATTCGGTTATCAATATGTACAATTATACATTGTTAAATAGATAGATAAAAATAGAGAAAATTTTAAAATACCCAAGAGATATGGAAAGTTCTAAAATAAGGTTACACAGAAAACGGAGGGAGTCCTTAGCGGCTGCCTCCGTTTTTTTTACGTATTATAAAATATATATTTGGGGGTAATTTATTTACTTTTGGACACCTGTAGTAATTGAGGAACGGTAACGAATGTATATCCCCGCTTGCGCATAATAGTGATTACTTCAGGTAAAGCCTGAATCGTTCCTTGTAGATGACTACCTGGACCGCCTCCACCGTGCTGAAGAATAATTGCTCCTCTTCCAATATGGGCTAGAATGTTATTTCTGACTTGGTTTTTGGAAAGTCCTTTCCAGTCCAATGAGTCCACATTCCAATTCACGAGCGTGTAGCCATGGCTTTTTGCCCATTTTAACTGCTGTTCACTTATATCTCCATAGGGTGGGCGTATAAGACGGGGTTTGTATCCGGCCAAGGTTTGTATAATATCCTCGGTCTTAATGATTTGTGATTGAAAATCATTCATCGCAAGCTTCACAAACTGAGGGTGGTTATACGAGTGATTTCCAATCGCATGTCCTTCTCTAATCATTCTTTTCACCAAAGCTGGATGTTTTTTTGCTCTGCTTCCCACCACAAAGAAGGTTGCTTTGACATTATATTTTTTCAGGATGTTAAGCAATTGGGGGGTAAATCTTGGATCAGGAACATCATCAAAAGTAAGTGCTATGACTTTATTCCGAGGTCCACTAGTCTTAAAAGTCTCTGGGTATTTGTGTAACAGCTGACTTAATGTCAGACCTTTAGTGTTTTTAGTGTTGTTAAGCGTCGAACTATTTGTAGCAGCGCTACCTGCTGAAATTGCCGTATCTTCGTCTGAAGCGGGCACACTTTGAGTTTGTTCTTGCGGAGTCTTCTGACTTTGCACAGGAGCTGACGCAACCTCTGAAGAATAGGTTGGGAATAGCATAGTTATGATTGTTCCTAAGATTACGAGCAGTTTCTGACCTCTCCGTTGAAAATACATCCCCATCTGCCTCCTTTAGTACCTGATCACCATCATATTCTTAATTGTTATCTCCATAGATGGGTAGATTTATGCTGATAACAATGCAGTTTTGGTTAAGATTTCTTGAAGGAACCAATGCGTGTATACTAATAGAACGGGGAATTCCCGAGCCAATTATAGATTACGGAAGGATGGAGACATGAATGTCTGATTTGTTAGCACCGTATGAATTGAAGGGATTATCGCTGAAGAATCGTATTGTCATGCCACCTATGTGCCAGTATTCGGTTGATAAAGAGGATGGCATCCCTAATGATTGGCATTATGTTCATTATGTAAGCCGTGCTATTGGCGGTACAGGATTTATTATCGTGGAAATGACTAGCGTACATCCAGATGGCAGAATCACTAATCGAGATACAGGAATCTGGAGTGATTCGCAAATTGAAGCTTATCGTAGAATTACGGATGGTGTACATGCGTATGGATCGAAAATCGCTGTTCAATTAGGACATGCTGGGCGAAAAGCTGTGGATGCAGAGCTGCCAGTGGCTCCATCAGCAATTCCTTTTGATGCTAATTTCAAAACGCCACAGGCTCTTTCTAAAGAAGGGATTTCAGGATTAATTGAGGCCTTTCGTGAAGGGGCTCTGAGAGCTATAGAGGCAGGATTTGATACGGTCGAAATTCATGGTGCACATGGTTATTTAATTCACCAGTTTCATTCACCATTGACGAATAGCAGAGATGATGAATATGGACAAGATCCTGCGTTGTTCGGAGAACAGGTAGTTAAAGCAGTCCGAGAAGTGGTTCCTGTGGACATGCCATTGATTATGAGAATATCTGCGAAGGAATATGTAGAGGGTGGATATGATGCTGAATACGCTCTGGATGTTTGCCGACGCTATAAGGATGCTGGAGTGGATCTGTTCCATGTTTCTTCTGGAGGAGAAGGTCCTATAGGTTCAAATGGAGGGCTGGGTGCAGGCCCTGCTTATCAAGTGGATCTGGCAGAGTTTATCCGTAGTGAATTACAGGTGCCTGTAATTGCAGTGGGACGGCTTGAATCCTTTACTGAGGCACAGTCCATCGTCGCGGAAGAACGGGCAGAGCTAATAGCCGTTGGCCGTGGGATGTTGAGCGATCCCTATTGGGCTTTACATGCGGAAGAGGCACTTGGAGGCGTACGTAATGTCCCCAAACCTTATGAACGTGGGATCTGGAAAAAGGGATAGCTCGCTTTGGATGTGAAGTTTGTCACAGATTTTATGCTCCTTCTAAGGCAATCTTAATAAAGATAAAATTTGAAGGAGCTTGATAACGTGGGGATGGTTTTAAGTAACGATCGGCTAACTGACGGAGTGTACCACCTTAAAGTTGAAACGAATAGCGGCGGTGAAATGGGTCAATTCTACATGTTACGGGCATGGGGTGCTTATCCGATCCTTTCCAGACCGTTAAGTATACATGAAGTAAAAGAAGATAGTGTCGAATTTTTATATCACGTAGTGGGGGAAGGCACTGAGATATTTTCACGATTGACTCATGGTGACTCAGTAGAGCTTGAAGGGCCTTTTGGCACGGGATTCCCGCAGGTCGAAGGCAAGGTTGCACTTATTGGTGGTGGAATCGGAATAGCGCCGCTATATTATTGTGCAAAGCAGCTGCCTAGTTGTGATATCTTTCTGGGTTTTAGTCGGGAAGCTTACCGGACAGAAGCTTTTCGTCCATTAGCAGCCGAGCTTACAGTAGATGTAGGCGGATTTATTTTAGATCGTGTGGATTTTAGTCAATATGATCATGTTTTCGTCTGCGGCCCACATCCTATGCTTAAAGCTGCACAGCTTAAAGGCATAGCGGCTGAAGAGGTGGGTAGCAATACAAAAGTTTATCTCTCTCTAGAGAATCGAATGGCTTGCGGCATTGGTGCCTGTCTTGTTTGTAGTGTTTCTTGTCGTGATGGTCAGCGAAAAGCCTGTGCAGACGGACCCGTGTTCCTTTCTGAGGAGGTGATTTTCCATGACTAAGATGAGCACAACAATTGCTGGCGTTCATTTTAAGAATCCGATTGTAATGGCTTCAGGAACATTCGGCTTTGGTCGTGAATATGGAAAGCTGTATGATGTATCTTTGCTAGGTGGAATCTCAGGGAAAGGGCTCACCCTTCATCCAAAAGCAGGTAATCCTGGCACTCGAGTTTATGAGACAGCCTCTGGCATGCTGAATAGTGTAGGATTGGAGAATCCTGGTGTAGCTGCGTTCTTGGAAAAAGAATGCCCTTATTGGGAAACACTCGATACAGCCCGTTTGGTGAACCTTGGGGGCGGGACGCTTGAGGATTACGTACTTGGAGCAGAAATGATCCAGCGTGATGCAGATCTTCGATCAAGCGTAGGTAAAACTGCTGTTGATATGATTGAGTTGAATATTTCCTGTCCAAATGTAAAAGAGGGCGGAATTGCCTTTGGAATCAAGACTTCAGAAGCGCAAAAAGTAGTACAGGCTATTAGACGTGCCACTAAGCTACCACTTACGGTAAAGCTGTCTCCAGGGGCTGAGAATATCGTTGAGATGGCGCAAATGTGTGAGGCAGAGGGAGCAGATGCTGTCTCGCTGATCAACACCATTTCCGGGATGAAAATTGATGTGCGACGAAGAAGTAGTGTATTTAATAACTTGTATGCCGGACTGTCCGGACCAGCGATTAAGCCAGTTGCTTTGCGCATGGTGCATCAAGTCGCACAGAACATATCTATTCCAGTAATCGGAATGGGAGGCATCACCACAGCTACTGATATTATTGAATTTATTATGGCAGGTGCTTCGGTAATCCAAGTAGGAACCTACAATTTCATGAATTTGAGAGCAGGTAGTCAGCTTGTTGAAGAGCTTGAGCAATTCATGGTTCAAGAGAATATTCAATTCTTGGATGAAATACGTGGCATTATATAAAGTGGAGTAGTGAGGAGATACTATTGACTTGTAACAAGATTAACCCCGAGGATATTGAGCTGACGGCAACGGCTGTCGGACGTGATCTCTTACTCGTAATTAGTGGAGGCGTTCGTCATATTGGAGCGGCAAGTACTGCGTATTTAAATGGAGAGCGGGTAGAAGTGCAGACCTCTGCCGTTCCTCATCATAAAGAGCATACGATAAGCGAAGATATTGCCATCAGGGTTGCTGAGACTCTAAACAGGACAGTCACAGTTGTTATGGGCATTCATTACGACGATCTCACGAAAGAAGGCATTAAAGAGGTCGTTGAGATCGTAAATAATAAATTAAATCAATATTTAGCACAACAAATGTGAAACGGGATTGGCAATTCTGCGTAAAAGATATCAAGTGAGTATTTAAATTATCTTTTGGAGGAATGAAACCATGTCTATATTTAAAAGATTGCGCGATTTAACGATGTCTAACGTGAATGCGATTATTGACAAAGCAGAAGACCCGATTAAGATGACGGATCAGTACATTCGTGATATGACCGAAGATTTGGAAGATGCAGAGAAAGCGGTAGCGGCTCAAATCGCTATTGAGAAGAAGTTCAAGCAGCTGTATGAAGAGCAGGAAGCGCTTGTTAACAAACGTACGCAACAGGCACATGCTGCGGCTCAAGCTGGTAATGTTGACCTTGCTCGCCGAGCTCTGGAAGAGAAGAAGTCTGCTGAAGCTAAACTGGTAGAATACAAAGCTAGCTTCGACCAGAACAAAGCATCTGCGGATAATCTTCGCGGCAAACTTGACGAGATGCGTAAGCAGCTCACTCAAATGAAGAATAAACGCGAAACCTTGGTTGCACGTTATAATGCAGCCAAAGCTCAAACTGAAATTAATAAAGCGATGAGTGGTTTCAGCTCTGATTCCGCATCTGCTGGCCTGAAACGTATGGAAGACAAAATGCTGCAAGCAGAAGCTCAAGCTGAAGCGAGCAATGAGATGAGCTCGGGCAACAAATCACTTGATGATGAGTTCGAGAAGTTGAACAAAGATCAAGCAGTAGAAGATGAATTGGCAGCTCTGATGAAACAATACGAGAAGCAATAACATTTGATCTTAGCCGTTTCACGGCTGATGTTCACAGGCGAAGGGGAGACAGGAATATCGTTTCCGCTTCGCTTTATCTATGCTTATGACAGCATGCAAAATGAATAAGCGGGGGCTATAGAATGGATTTCCATATCCTGGTGTCCATGGTCGTGTGGACAGTGAGCGGCGCGGTGTTGCTGTTTGTGCTGATGTTCGTAGATTCACTTTTCACTCGATACAATGATTTAGAAGAGTTAAAGGCTGGAAATATGGCAGTTACTACACGTTTTGTAATGAAGCTATTGGCACAGGCATTCATTTTGTCGTCATCGATAGCTGCTTCTAACAGCCTGCCAGATGCTTTGCTGATCTCGATTGTATCTTTTTTTCTTTTGCTTATATTGGAAAGAACGGTCCGTCTCCTCTTAGTTAAATGGGGGAATCTGGATCTGGATCATGGTACACAGCTCGGCAAAATCGGGTACGGCTTATTATCAGGCTCACTGCAAATTACGGGAGCTTTAATTATTTCTGCATTTATGTAGGGGGAACGATCAAGTTGAGTATATGGAAACGTATAGGTAATCTTTTCTCCAAACCAGTGCCTCAGGAAGTTCAGAAAAGCATGCTTAATTTGTCTCCCGGAGACATTTGTGAAGTATCGCTCGTTACCTACGAGGTAACCGGCAGGACCCATAATCGTGGACGAAATGCGGTAGTACTGACATTAAGAGATGGTAGTCAAATTGCCTATTTGCATATTGAGGAGCGGGAACAGCTGCAATATGGTTTATATAAACCTATTGATGGGCGCTTAGATAATCCTGCTGAAGTTCCAACAACACTTGAACTGGACGATTATACATTTTTTCTGGAGGAAGAGTATGAAGGATATGTTGCTGCCCTAGGCCAAACCCCTTTTATGAATGGTGGAGAGCAGCATGTATGGCAATATCAGTCAGATGATTCTCGGCTTCTGCGTGTGGAATGGCAACATGGACGTTTCATGCTGTATGAAGGGGAGAAAGTAATTCCTGGTGATGTGAAGGTAATTAGAGCATCCTAGAAATGAATCGTAAGAGATGTGATCTTGAGATCGCATCTTTTTTTTGTAATTACCTAGTTGAAATCGGTAAAGGATTAATGTCGTTTCCACCATTCGTTTTACTTCAGGGTAGCTCATGTTAAAATAGTACCTATTGTACTGCAAAAACGGACGATTTAGAGCGGAGGTATGGTATGAAGGATCAAAAATTTCAGCGCAGAGCGCTTCAAGTAAAAGAGGCACAGGCCAAAATCATCAAATGTGCTAATCCGCTAGAACCACAGGAGGTCTCATTGAATGAGTGTTGTGGTCGTTATTTAGCTGAGGAAGTAATTGCGCCACATCCTTTTCCCGCGTTTAACCGTTCTAGCATGGATGGATATGCAATTATTGCAGCAGATACCAATCACTGTGTAAATGGACAAGTCGTATGGTTAGAAATGGTGGACAATATTCCATGTGGCGCTGTGCAATCTGTAGATATAACTTCGGGAACTACAGCAAGGATAATGACTGGGGCACAAGTTCCGTCAGGGGCGGATACTGTGGTAATGCTGGAAGTAACTGAGACACGTGTGGAGGATGGAAAGACTTACGTTGGTATCCGAAAGAAGCAGGAAGCTAAGTCTAATATCACACCGATGGGGCTGGAGTTAAGCCCTGGTGAGCTAGTACTGCCAGCGGGACGATTAATCTCTGCGGGGGATATAGCTGTTCTGGCAGCGTTTGGCATACATACAGTGAAAGTCTATCGTCAGCCTCAGGTCGCTATCTTTGCGACAGGAACAGAGCTGCTAGAGGTACATGAACCGCTACAGCCTGGCAAAATTCGAAACAGTAACTCACCTATGCTTGAGGCTTTAGTCAAAGAGGCAGGTGGAGAGCCCGTGATGCTGGGATCTATTGTGGACGATCTGGAGCTGGCTCGAATTAAAGTGCAGATGGCGCTGGAAACTTATGATTTTGTAATCACTACTGGTGGTGTATCAGTAGGAGATTATGATATTATGGGCGATTTGGTTCGTGAACAGAGTGGAGATATGCTATTTAATAAAGTGACGATGCGTCCGGGGAGTGTAACCACAGCGGCTGTTAGAGGTGGTAAGCTGCTGTTAGCTCTATCAGGTAATCCAGGTGCTTGTTTCGTTGGGTTTCAATTGTTCGCGCGTCCGGTTATCAGATTAATGCAGAGCGCGTCACAACCCTTCTTACCAGAATGGAGCGCTACACTTGGTACAGATTATAGTAGAGTAAATAACTTTACCCGATTTGTAAGAGCCCGATTAGAGATCCGTGACGGCAGTCTTTATGCCTTTCCAGCAGCTATCGATGAATCTTCCGTGACGGTTACGATTAAGGATAGCGATTGTCTGATTGTTGTTCCACCAGAGGAACGAGGCTTATCTGCGGGAGCTAAAGTGACTATTATTAAGCTTCCAGGAGAGATTCGCGGATAGGATAAAGGTAAAATGTACTCTTTGACATGAACAATAGGATGGAAATAGCTAATTATCAAGTACACCAACGATATTATTTACAATATTTCAACATATGAAAAATTCATAATAGAAAAGCCAATAATTCACATAATGCTAATCTGATCAGTCTTTCTAAACCATGTAAAAAAAGAGCCGGCCACACCTTTTCCATAAAAATCGGAGGAGGTTGGCTGGCTTTTTGCAAAAAAATTAACTATCCAAACGGCGTTCAATCGCCTCAGACATCGTTTTGTCCGTAAGATGAGCATAGATCTCGGTTGTTTCTGTCGAAGCATGCCCGAGCTGTTCTTTCGTTTTATAAATATCGTTTTGCAGATAATAGTCTGTTGCAAAAGAGTGACGAAGCTTATGTACCGTTAGATAGGGCTTACCAAAGCGTTTTGCATATTTAATAATCATTTCTTGAATGGCTCTTTTGGTCATGCGTTTGCCTTCTTGCCGTCCGTTGGGCAAAGTGATAAATAAAGCTTTTTCTCTTTTTGGCGTTTTATAACGGGTTTGACGTAGGCTTAAATAAAGAGCTAAATCATCTTTAGCTTGTTCTCGAAAATAAACAGGGGTTTTGAACGTTTCATCATTGTTCCCTTTTCGGGTGACATAGATCAGCTTGTTGTTAACATCCAGATCATCTACGTTTAGATTGACTACTTCAGATACACGAAGGCCAGAATTCAGAATTAAGCTGGCAATACAGGCATCACGTTCACGATTTAATTGAAAGGAGTAATAGGCCTGCTTGTTTCCTTCAACATCTCGTCCATATCCTTCGAAAATGTACCCCACGAATTCCAGCAGTTCCTCATCTTCTAGAATCTTGCCCTTTAATTTAGCAGCAGTATCCTTAGGTTTATGCGTTCGTTTAACTTCAACCTTAGCCATAATGTTACGCTTAAGCAATGGATAGAAGTTCTCGTCCTCAGCGATTTGACTTAAATAATGAAATAAAGAGCGTAATGCGGACAGCTTACGGGACACGGTTACACGTGTATTGGTTCCCTCAGCTCGGGTAGTGAGATGTAGGCGGTATCCAACAATACTATCCATGTGCAGGGTTTCTAATTCCAGGAGTGTGATCTCTGTGTTGGAGCTGGCCTTTGAGAGACCTTCAGCACGCAGCCATCCGAAAAAGGACTCATAGTCCCGAATATATTCCAATAGGGTGGAAGGGGATAGATCAGGACGCTTATAGTCAATAAACTGCTGAACGAACCAAGGCATGAGAGGTAGCTTTAGATCCAGTTTTTTACGGTCATCGTTCTTTTGAACGCTCATGTGATTCACCTTTTCCATAGTTTGCATATAATTTCTTCTTTCTATCTTATCATGTTTTGTCCAAATATAAGAAAGTATAAGTTTCACACCATACTTTATGTCTTATATTTCTCGCAGAAACGTAAACCGTCCCAATAAGGACGGTAAAGCCGGTTCTTCTTGTCCCATGGGCTTTGATCAAAGCAAATACTAGTGATGAACTTGCTCCTGAAGTAACTAAGTTATATGATGTGTAGTAAACATAAATGGCAGAGGTGCACACAATGGAACTTGGAATGGAGCTGGTTCCCAGAGAGCGGAAACAGACGATAAGCAAACTAATGCAGTACTATTTATATGATTTCACCCGTTATCTGGAGCTTGATGTAGATCAAGATGGAGTATATCCAGCTTATCCAGGATTAGAATCATTTTGGAGTAGTGGTAACAATAAATTTGCGTATTTGTTCAAAGTAGAGGGGCATATTGCCGGATTTGCTTTGGTAGAACGGTTGTTGCGTGATCCCGAAGGGCAATTTTACATGACTGAGTTTTTTGTGATGCAAAAATATCGCCGGAGCGGTGTGGGGACCTGGGCCGCGCATAAATTGTTTGATATGTACCCAGGAGACTGGAAGGTGTCACAGGTACGCGCGAATACGCCAGCTCGTAATTTCTGGCATAAAGCGATTGATGAGTACACAAATGGAGAATTTCAAGAGCGCTTTAATCCACCACAAGGAAATCCGAGCCAATATTTCAATACATTAACTAATAATAGGGTTAACAATTGAAAAGATAACAGTGATGATGAATTCATGTAAAATTAATGGTTATCTCACGATTCTTAGATAAGTGCGTATTTAGTTTACATATTATTTATTATGTAAACTAAATACAAATGACCTGACATCCTTAACAGGATTGTTGGGTTATTTTTGTTCATTTTACCCAAGCACAGAGGGGGATTTAGCATATCTTATGATGTACTCAATTACAAAGGAGGAGTTAAAATGGGCGAATTCGCAGGAGGATTTGGTGGATTTACTTCCACAGGAGCGATTCTGGTTCTATTTATCCTGTTGGTTATCATCACTAAAACTCTTTGTCTGTAATCCTTTAACATCATGAAGTTGGGTTCCGCCAGACCATATGGACTGGCGGATTTTTCATGTCTGGATATGACAATAAGGGTTGGGTGGTTTGCCTGTGACTTACTATATAGAAAAGTCGTTATAACTTATATATATTTAACAGTGTTTAATGATTAAACGATGTTCAAATTATAAGGAGATGTCATGATGACTAAAGAACAACGGCAAATGCGTGAGCGTGAGGAAATGAAGGAAATGATATTACAGGCTGCAACTTTGTTGATTGCAGAGGAGGGTATTGAAAAGCTTTCTATTCGCAAAATTGCAGAGAAAATAGAGTATTCTCCGGGTATTATTTATCATTACTTTCAGGGTAAAGATGAAATTGTGGTGAGATATTTGCAACAAAAATATACAGATATGGTTGCCGGGCTTCAGTCCGTACAGCGCAAGGAGGAGCATGAACTGCCACCAGAGACGCTTTTGAGACAATCACTTGAGCAATGGATCAGGATGACCCTTTCCACAAGTGTTGAGTACCGTAATGTAATGCTGAATGATACACCGGCTGTTCTTAGTTACACAGCGGTTCTATTCAAGGGAGCTGCTCAGGAGCGTAAGGCGATAGGTATGCTCTGCCAATGTCTATCCAGGTTCGAATCGAAAGAACAACATAAGGAATCTTCGATAGAGCTCACTGCTCAAGTAATATGGAGTGCTGCGTTCGGATTAATTATGCGTTTGATTGTGGAAAAAGATTTGCCTGAAGATCAGGTTGAAGCACTGATATCTTGTTATTTGGATTCTATGGTTTCAATTGCAACCAGGGAGATACGTGAGCCTTTAACACAGTAGGAAGATCAGAGGGTGGAGGGAACAATTAGAATGAAGACGATTATTATTTATACTTCTAAATATGGATGTACGGAGAAAGCTGCCTATTTATTGAAAAATCAGTTGGGTGATGAGACTGAAGTAGTTAATTTAATGCATGCTAAAGAGCCTACATTAGAACGGTACGATACTGTCATCTTAGGTGGGTCTATTTATTTTGGGAAAATACAAAAGCAAATGATGGATTTTGCTTCAAAATATCAAAATGAACTAGCTAAGAAGCGCGTTGGATTGTTTATTTGTGCAGGAGCGAAGGGGGAGCAAGCCATACTAGAATTGAAATCTTCATTTCCAGAAAAGTTGTATAACCAATCAATTACAAAAGAAGTGTTCGGTGATGAGATCTACGAAGAGAAGATGACTGCATTAGACCGAGTGGTTCTGCGAGTGGTAAAAGGGAAGAATAAGAGTGTAAATGGATTATCGAAAGAGACGATAGAACGGTTTGCACTTGCTCTAAAGAAGCGGTGAACGAGTGTGGAAAATAGATCTCCCTGAAACTAGTTAACATAATAAAAATTATGTTAACTAGTTCTTGTTTTAGATACCAATTATTATTAGTTAGGATAATGGTTTCTTATAAAAAGTATTGATTTTATCGCTAATATTTTCCGTTATTTCATCATATGAAAAATTCGCAATAGAATATTCAAAATCCACTACCGCCTCACCCTAGACACTAACCATCAACAGACAATTTACCTCACCCTACATACTAAACCCATGAAAAAGGATATAACATCCCTCGATTCATTTATACAAGCTTTTTTTCAATGCTAATAGCTAGTTCTATGGCTTGTATGGCATGATCTAACTCAATTATTGATGAACTACCCTCCTCTAGACATTGGAGTGCATGCTCCATACTTTTTTCATAGGGATTAGCTAGTTCTAACAAGAGATCTTGTTTACCTGCAGCGTTATATTCAATTAATGAGCTTTCAACAGCTCCATTCATGTTGTCACTCTCTTGATAGACAAGCTTGCCTTGTTCAAAATAAGCCTTATAGCCTACCGTAAAAGGATACGAAGCCGGCATTTGTGAAGAAGCAACGATCTCAGCGGATACATTAGGTTGTTGAAAAATTGCATGGACTAAGGCTTGATTCCTTTTACCACCATCGGTTCCCCAAACCGAGTGCGGCTCCATAGACCCCAGCATCCAGGTCACAAAATCCAATTCGTGAATCATCAGATTTGTAGCAATAGCGTGAAGACCGAGGTCACCCCACAAGGGAGGTGTTTCTCTTTTTAAGGTAAGAGATAAGAGTTTTCCATATTTCTCATTATGAGTCGCTTCGTAAAGATATTTGTACGCAGGATCGAATTTAATAAACTGGTTGACGAGAATTCGCGAATCATACAATTGTTCGGCTTCCTTCATCGCAAGAGCATCTTCCAAGTTGTAGCAAACCGGTGTCTCACAGAATACATGTTTTCCATGCTTAAGCGCATCGACTGCATACTGCCTATGTAAAAAAGAGGGCAAACAGATATCAATCACATCGATGGTGGAGTCAAACATAATATCGTCAATGTTAGTAGTTATCTTAACGCCTAAAGATTGTTTTAGCTCCTGCAGCTTAGCTTCGTTCCGACCAAAGATAATTACTTTATCTACTCGATCCATTGCCGTCCATAACTGCGCATGATAAGCTCCGAATCCAGTTCCCAATACGCCTATATTCATGTGTATCAGCTCCTTTAATGTAATGAACTAATCATAACCTTCTATTGTTGACAACAGCTTGGCAAGAATTATGATGTATACTATAAAAAAAGAAAAACTTGGAGGCTCCCCATGCGTTTGCATCGTTTGATTGCAATTTTATTATTAGTGGAATCGAGAGGGAAGATGAAGGCCAATGACTTAGCTGAAGCGTTGGAAACCTCCGTACGTTCTATCTATAGAGACATTGATGTATTAGCTGAAGCTGGAATACCGCTGTTATCCACGCCGGGACCGAATGGTGGCATCTCCTTGATGGAGGGATATACTGTTAACCTAAATCAGCTTCATGGGGAAGATGTAATCAATCTATTCCTAACTGGAATGGGGATTCATTCTGGCGGACATACAGATTCCGGATTAAAACTAAAGACAACTCTCTTGAAATTAGAAAAAACATTACCCGCTTCCTATAAGACGGATATCCAGAAGGCACAAAGACGTTTTTATTTCGATGATACGCCTTGGTGGACAGAACGCTTAGAGATTCCATGTCTGGAATCGATTCGAACTGCTGTTTGGAGATCTCAGAAACTACAGATTGAGTACCACAAGATTAACGGAGTTATTTCCAACAGGAAATTACAGCCCTATGGTCTAGTTGTGAAAAAAGAAGAGTGGTATCTTATAGCCTACTGTGAAGTAATCGAACAAATCCGCACGTTCAAATGTGAGCGAATCGCCTCTACGGAGCTTATAGACGAGACGTACGCTATCCCTCAGGACTTTTCATTAGAAAGGCACTGGAAGCAGCAGGAGAGGGAATTTAAGCAAGCTTGTAAAGAGGAAGAGATCTACCCAGTATTGATTAGAACGAATAAGAGGAGAGAGGCCTCGCTACACGGAGTAGAGATCATGAATAGAGTAGAGGAAGGAGATCAATTAACCCTTATTGTAAATATGTATAGCTATGATAGTGCATGTACGAATATTTGGGGGATACTTGGACAAGCCGAGATTGTGGAACCTTTGGAGCTGAGACAATATGTGAAAGTACAGGCGAATTTGCTTCAGGAGGTTTATAATTAGCATAATTTTTTTGTGAAAAAGAGACCGTTTCGATTGCATGTTCTGCAATGAAACGGTCCCGCTTTTATTGTGAATTGTTTTTTCATTCAAACAGTTTACATAATAATTAATATGTTAACTAACTTCGGATTGCTCCTTAATAACCTTTAGATTTAATAAATTAGCCTTTTATGTGCTAGCGTCAACGCCAAGAGATAACTTCTCTCTAACAGCAAGCCTCTTGTGCGCTACGATTAGAAAAGGAAGACCTATAGCCGTGGTTAAAGCGAGTGGCAGGAAGATCGTAAGGCCGTTCTGAGCTCCATAATGATCCAACAACACACCGCCGAAAATAGGCGCGATTACACTTCCCAAATTATTAAAGCCAATCGTTCCAAAGTACGTACCTTTCATTTCAGGCTTCGCAATCCGATCAATTAACATATCCATCATCGTAAAGAGAAGAACTTCCCCTATCGTAAACAGGACCACACTGAACATTAGAAGGGCTACACCTTCGGCTAAACCTACTAAGAGAAGACTAAAAGCAACGCAGATATTTCCGAGAATCAATGGAACAATCGGTGAGAGTTTGCTAGCCGTACGTACAATAGGATATTGCACTACTAATACTGTGATGGCATTGAGTGACAGCATATAGGAAAATAATTGCCCACCATTTGTGAAATGGGTGTTCATTGCTAAATATTGCGCCATAGTTGAACCAAAATGTCCGTATCCAAGCACACAAAAGATTGTACCAAGTAGAACTGGTAAGAATACTCGGTCTCTACCGGTTGTTGCCAAGGCTTCAAGTAAACGTGGTGGTTCAGCTTGGATATGACTCTCCATGGTAGATCGATGCAATTTGAATTGCACGAATAACACAAGCCCGTATGCAACATATACAATTCCTGCAATCATAAAGGGAAACGTAGATTCGGCAGAACCGAGCTGTACTCCAATAATCGGACCAAAGACAACACCAAGGTTAATCGCAGCGTATCTAAGGTTGAATACAAGCAGCTTACTTTCAGCAGGGGTAATGTCGGATAAAAGTGCCCGTGATGTTGGCTCAAACACGGATCTGCATAAACCGTTCAGTGTGTTGACCAAGAAGAACACCCACAGATGTTGTGCCACAGAGAATCCGAAGAATACTGCCGCCCAGCCAAATACGGAGATTAACATGACAATTTTGCGGCCTACAATATCCGAGATATATCCTCCGTAGAAGCTGGCCATTACGCCTGCCAGAGAGCTGACGGCTACCGTAATCCCCGTTTGTGTGGGGGTGGCTCCAAGGACTTGGGTTAAATAGATGGATAAGAACGGAATGCTCATTGAAGTTACCAGACGTCCGAACATCGTACCGACGATGATAGTCCAAGCTAGTGGGTGAATATGCCTTAGATGCTGGTTCATAATTGAAAAGTTCTCCTAATCTGATATTAGTACTGCATATTCATTGATGATATATGTATAATTATAATGATAAAAGGGGGAAGTAAAAGTGTAAGAATTACTTACAGTGTTTCACCTTTAAAGGAGTGAACGATCGTGGACCATATTAGTAATCATTTTTTATGTTTAGCAATAGCCATCCCATCCTCAATAAATTTAGGGGAAGCTAATCCTGTGACCATAGATAGACTTGCTTCAATTCTGTGCTGCACTCCGCGTAACGTAAAGTTTATTCTGCGAAAACTTGAAGAGCAGGGTTTTATACACTGGCAACCTGGAAGAGGGCGTGGAAATATCTCGCAGCTAACTTTTCTACGAACGATTGAAGAGGTGCTGGAGGACAACTTTCAGGAACTGATTAATAAAGGGAAGATTAAGGAAGCTATAGAGTTATTAAGTCGTGGTCAGGTTAGCGACACATTAAAGGAACGGTTATTAATGGTGTTAAATAAGCAAATGGGCTTCCGTAGTGAAACGGAGTCGACATCAGGATTGGATGTCTTGCGGATTACACGTAACCGGCATATGGAAGTGCTGGATACAGCTTATGTATATACCGCGTTTGAATCCTATTTACTCGGACAAATTTATAGCACATTAGTTACCTATGATGCGGCAAGTGATACCTTTCTTCCCGGATTGGCGCATATGTGGGAAGCGAATGAAGATTGTACTAGTTATATTTTTTATCTACGGAAAGGTGTACGATTCCATCACGGCAGGACTATGACCTCTAGAGACGTAAAAGAGACATTCCAACGGCTTATAGATTTGAACAGTCCGGCGTTGAGCTTGTACAAAGATATTGAACGAGTAGAGCTTGAAGGAGATCACAGGGTCAGGTTTGAGCTGTCTCGTCCGAATCTCTTTTTTCTCCACCTGTTCAGCTGTATTCATATGTCGATTCTTCCTCATGACGTAGATCTTGTTAATGAAGTGAGTGGAACAGGGCCCTATCGTTTACTGGATCTTAATGAAGATGTGCTAGTCCTGGCGGCATTTGACTATTATTACGGTATACGCCCGCTACTAGATCGTGTGGAAATCTGGTATTTGCCAGAACAAGCTTCAAATGAACGATTGTATGAACTTCCTGAATCTGCACAGGAAGGTTTATTACCTAATATCATCTGTAACCACAGTATTGACTACCCTGCCTTGGGATGCCGATATCTCTTGTTCAATTTCAATAAAGACGGAATTCATCAACACCAACTATTCCGGCAGGCTATACGAATCCTTTACAGCCGAGCGGCCTTAATTAAGGAGTTAGGAGGGAACCGTAGTACCCCTGCTGATAGCTTTTTACCTTGGGAGAGCAGTAAGAGAAATATTATTGAGCCTACCTTGGAGCACGCGAGAGAGCTTATAGTGGCAAGTGGCTACCAAGGGGAGACCTTAACTTTAGCTACAAAGGACAAAAAAGAGGGGCGAGAAGAAGCTCTGTGGCTTCAAGCACGAGCTGCTTCAGTAGGACTGCATGTTGAGCTGTATTTATTCAACGGGTTTAACTCAGCAGATATAAAGAACACCGCCGAAATCCTTCTTGCTGAAGAGGTTCTTGAAGATGATTGGCAGTGGGGAATGGTTAACTACTTTAATAATAAACTTAATTATCTTTTTTCTCTGCTGAGAGACAATCAGATCTTGTTATTCTCAGATGTACTCACCGATTTCGCGCATTCCCCTAAGGAAGAAAGAATTAAGTTGCTGAATCAGGCAGAAGGCGTGCTTAGGGACAACTATTGGGTGTTATATGGCTGTCATATGAATAAAAAAGCGCAGCTAAATCAAAGCTTGTTTGGACTTCACACCAGTTCATTCGGATTTCTGGATATCTCAAAACTGTGGATCAAAACTGCTAGTCTTTAAGGAGAGTTACCTAAATATTATTGAAATATAAGAAAGTAAAAAAAAGTTACGCGATACATTATCCTTCTATTTCTCACATAGTCGCTTACAGTCCTTTAGGTACGCCGAAGGTATTTAATGCTTGTAAACGAATGTTTTCTTTTGCTATACTTTCCAGGGAGGCTGTATCGATAAATTATCGAATGGTGCTCTAATAGGTTTTGATATATGAATAGTAACTTACTTGTAGCCATGGAGGTGAACTCGTTGGATTTTGCTCAGATCCGTAAGGACCGAGACAAAAGAACGGTCGATACTTGACTCTTTTTTTGCCTTTCGGACCTGTTTAGCAGATAGCTAAAAGGTCTTTTTGTTTGTTTAAATTAAGGAAAAAGAAGGGGAGACTATTATGCGTTTTCTTATCGTGGGTGCAGGAGCTATAGGTGGATATTTCGGGGGGCGTCTAGTACAAAAAGGAGAAGATGTAACTTTTCTCGTTCGAAATGCCAAACAGATTCAGTTAGAAGCGGACGGTTTGTTTGTAAAAAGTGTTCATGGGGATTTTCAGACTTCTGTACGAACGATTTCTAATAGGGAAGAAGCAGAGATTTTCGACTGCATTATTATAGCGGTCAAGGCATACCATTTGACTCAGGTGATGAATGACATTAAACCCTACGTCGGTGAACATACACTGATCCTCCCGCTCCTCAATGGTTATGATCAATTTAGCATTTTGCAGAAGCGTTTTGGTCTAGAACATGTACTGGGTGGTCTTTGTTATATAGAAACAACACTAGATTCAATAGGGACTATCGTTCAAAGCAGTTCGTTCCATAGTATTGTGTTTGGTGAATGGGCAGGTGGTGAGTCAGAACGAACAAGATTGCTGCTGAGTCATTTGGATCATGCTGGTTTCACTGTGACATTAAGTTCTGACATTCAGCGCGAAGTGTGGCAGAAATATATATTTGTAGCTAGTCTAAGTGGGATTACTACTTTAATGGATAGCTCAGTTGGACCAATTTTAACATCTCCAAAAGCACGTGCTATCTATGAGCAGCTTCTGCAAGAGATTGTGAGTTTGGCTCAAAATGCTGGAATGCCTGTGGGACCGGAAATGTCAGCTTCCACGATGCAAAAGATGCTTTCTGTGCTACCCGAGTTTACTTCATCCATGCATCGGGATTTGCATAAGCAACTACCTGTAGAAGCAGACCATCTGCATGGTGCACTTCTGGCTATGGCTGTTCCGGGTCAAGGTGCGTATCCGGTTCTCGAAACCGTGTATGCCCGTTTGAAAGTATACGAAAGCGTTAATGATATGAGATGATCTATATTAAATCACAATAAGGAGCTGGACAATCATGAAGGAAACGAATCAAAAAATCATGACATTTCTAATGTTCGAGGGTAAGGCAGAAGAAGCTATGAATTTCTATATGTCCTTGTTTGATGATTCTGAAGTTATTAGCATTAAGCGCTATGGAGCGAACGAAGCAGGACCTGAAGGGAGTGTAATGCAGGCTTCCTTTTCTTTGCATGGACAAGTATTTATGTGTATAGATAGCTATGTTCAGCACGGGTTTACCTTTACACCGGCGATATCCTTATATGTAAATTGTGAGAGTGAAGCTGAGATTGATCGGGTCTACGAATCATTAGCACAAGGTGGACAGGTTCTCATGCCTCTAGGAAGTTATCCGTTCAGTCCAAAATTCGGCTGGGTAGCGGATCGTTTTGGTGTGACCTGGCAATTAAATTTTTCGGGGAATGCGTAGGGGTAGAGGGCATATAAATACTCCGTGTCACAAGAGGTCGTGTTCGTCTGTGTAATGACTAACACGACCTCATTTTGAACGGAGCAGCAACTCTTGATTTTAAATCTAAATAGGGTATTTGCTCCCTGTTAACCATGATAGACAAGTGAAGGAGGAATTTAAGATGTCCATTAGCCCATATCAGGTATGCCCGGTATTTGAAAGTGCGCAATTGGTGTATAGATTGGTTCAAGAGGATGACGCTGAAGACCTACTAGAATGTTATTCTGACGCTGCTTCTATCCCGCTCTTCAATAGCGATAACTGTAATAACGATTTTAACTTTCAAACGAAAGAAGAGATGAGTGGCTGTATACGATTTTGGCTGGATGAATATGCAGGGCATGGTTACGTTCGATTTACTATTGTGGAGAAAGAGAGTGATAAAGCAGTTGGTACTATTGAATTTTTTGCGAGAAATGAGAGCGTTGAAGAGGTAGGACTGATTGGTGTTCTAAGGCTTGATCTGATCTCGAGATTGGAGAATGAAGGAGTTCTGACAGAGATCCTCTCAATGATTGAGAAGGAGTTCTATGATTGTTTTAGGGTTGATGCGATGATTACCAAGGCCATTCCTACCGCTGAGCAAAGAATAAGCGCATTATTAAATATTGGTTATTCAAAAATTGTGGGCAACGCACTGGTGACTTTCAACGACTATTATATGATCTCGAGGGCTGCAGGTCAGGAGGTATAATCGCAAGATACATAAGATAAGAGTTAATTTTAACTATTCATTAACAAGTGAAATTGGAAGAGATGTGCTACTCTTAATGTATGCCAAAATTTATATGAAAAGGGGTTTTGCTTTGACAAAATCTACGATTCTTTCATCAGAAGGAACAACGATTCGTCATTTTGAACAAGGGGACATGCCATTACTGGGTGAGTTATATAACTCGGTTACTTCGCGGGGAAATGCTGTTTTTTGGTGGGTTGGTGATGAGGGAAACTGGGAGAATGTGTACTGCGCCTTTGAAAACGGGAAAATGGTTGCCAAAGGTCAAGTAGAGATCATAAATATTGTGCCGCCTGGGCGTTCAAAGGAAAGCAGACATTCGATCTATTTGAATTTGAAAACAATACCTGAACGAGAAGAAGACCATGATTTATTAGAGAGCTTGTATCAAACGCTGCTCTTGAGAGCACTTGAATTGAAGGAAACTTTATCAGCAGAGTACAAAACGACGCTCTGTATGGGGAATAACGCATCGGAGATCGCAAATACGAAATTTTTTGAAAAAGAAAAGGGCTTCTGTCAATACAATAGCTTATTTAAAATGAATCATACTCTTAATAATTCCTACACCGTACCTAAACTGAAAAAGGAATTTGAATTTGCGACTTGGATGATGGAGACGCCACAAGAAGAAGATCATTATTTAGAATTGGAAGCAGAGGTTTGGCCAGGAACCCCACTCGGGAAAGAACGACTATCTCAGTTTAAGCAAAATCCGCTTTGGAACTCTATGGTTGTTCGAGAAGGGGAGAGGGTAGTAGGCAGCTTGATGGTATGGCAGGAAGAGGAAAGTGGGTATATTGAAAATGTTTTTGTACTTGAGCCGTGGAGAAGATTTGGAATTGCTAGGTACATGCTTTCTCAAGCGTTAAACTATTTCAGAACACATGGACTTGAAGAAGCATCTTTAATGGTGTTAACCGATAATGATTCTGCATTGCATCTTTATGAATCTGTCGGATTCAGTTTATCAAGTGAGGAAAGACGGTATCGTATAGAACTCCTATAGTTTTTGAAGTGGAGGATTACTAAGCAAAGTGTGATTCGGTTTCATCGAGGCTCGATGACAGGATTGCACTTTTTTAGTAATCCGTTCGCCATGCAATAGATGATTACTGGAAATCCTCTGAACAATTTTGTTCAGTTACTGTTAGTTACTTGTTTACCCTCGCATTTCTTACACACGTTAACCTTTTCGCCTGAAAGTCCTTTTCCGATGTACAAAAGCTTAATACGAGTGCTACCGCAGATCAGACATGTTCCTCTGCCTCGGGATGGCATACGCCAGAGTGCTTTGCCGCGCTTGTTTTTGGACATAAATAGCCCACCTTTGCGATTGATACCCTATCTTATGAGCGAGGGAACCTTAAAGTTCGGAGAATGAAGCTTATAAATTCCTTTGTGATTGCAGACAAAATAAAAGATAAATAAGGGCGAAAAACGCCCTAAAAAAAACAGCGCATAACTTAAATTATACGCTGTTTTAGTTTTAAGACGTTTTTTCGAGGAAAGATCACCACTTGGACGAGCGAAAAGGAGGGATTTTAAGGAATTTCTTATAAATAACGGATGTCGATATCTCTAAATTTACCTGCTGACATTTTCAGCATTCTGAATTGTAATGAGCCTTGTTTATAAGTGCCTCTGCTCTGATCTGGATTGACTGGAATGGGGAGTGGGATGATCTCCCTATGATCTTTTCCAAGACCGCTTAATTTGATTTGGGTTCGGTTGATTTGTGCCCATATACTTTCGGGGTGAATTCCACTTGGAATTCGAATTTTAGTAATTAGATAATTATGTGTGTCCAGATGCTCAACATGCAGACTTGAAGTTTCTTCTGTAAATGATGAAGTGGTCGCCGTGGTAGCTTCTCTGATTATTTTTTCAACATAGCCATCGATCTGGCTTGGATCCAGCTTCCATTGCTCTTCAAGCGACTTTAAGGATAGCTTTTTCTTAAAAAAGGGATCTTCGTTCATCCAATCTAAAGGGTTCGATTTATTGGGGCTCATGAACGCTGAACCTCCTTCATTTTTTTATCCATTGTATGGGCGTATGACTTATTCAGTGACATCTGGGCGGATATCTACATAGAATAGGTTATCATTCCGAAGGGAGGAGTGGTTTGGTGGTTTCAATCATCGGAAACATTAAAATCAACAGCGTAGGCCCCAGTTCCACAGTCTTAGTAGGAAATACGGCATCCGTTATTTTGAGCAGTAACTCCAAAATCTATGCCGGTGCCAACTCCTTCTCCATAGGTGACTCCATAGGTACAAACATTACGAATAATGCAGCCAGCAGTACGAACACAATGGATTCAGATGTGGTGGATCAAGTATCGCCTCCTTAAGGGTGGGTTTATATGAATATTACGGTATATCAGTGCATATCGGTCAATAATCTAAAAATTGGTACGATCTCAAATTCATCGGTCCTTCAGATCGGCACATCCGGACGCATTAATGCCTTGTCTCATAGTTATCAGACTGGTGACGTTCCAAAATCTCCTCCTGCGCCAATACCAGCAGTAAGTGATTCACCTCTTGTACCCTTGCCTCCACCAACTGAACTATATACACGCTAGAATTAGGCTCTTATCCTTCGCATACAATAAACCATAGGAGGGGGTTGTATGCACCCGTATTATGTTCAGCAAGTCTTTAATGCATTAAGAGTGCAAGCTGAAAAGATTCAACTGCTAGAGAAACAGCTCCAAGATTTACAAGGTGACATTGACAACATTAAGAATAATAAAGCTGCAAGTATAGGTCCTATAAATTATCATTTTGAACAATTGAAAATTGAGAAGCTGGAAGGCACTTTAAATATAGGCATAACACCAAATGAGGGTAATAATCTGGATGAAGCGATGATCAATGGTAAGCCTATTGGGGAGCAAGAGGGAGGGACACCAACTGCAACTGCATTATCTGATAAGATTCGTCCAGAGATTCTGAAGTATGTGCAAGAGGAAGTTCCTTCACAATTTTCACGCTTAGAAAAAGAGCAGAACTTAAGTATTGATGAGCAGTATATCCAAATGGTAACCCAGGATCTGCTGAATCAGATGGATGGCCGGATTAACGAGTATGTAAGCCAGCTTCCTGCCTCAGAGGAAGGGCGTGGAAACACAGAAGAGGAGAGTGCTTCTATTGTTGAGCAAATCAAACGAGATATTGTTACGGCGGTAGAGCGTCATTTGGAAATTAACATAACTGGAAGGCGGGAGCCGCATGAAAGTAACCGTGATTAACAGAGACATAAATGTAAACGCAGTAAAAGTGGTTTCAATATCAGGTTCTTCGGTATTTTTAGTAGGGGATACACAGACGATTAACTGTTCTTCTGCATTTGACAGCGTGATAGAGTATGCTCCGAGTGCTCCAGATCAAGTCCAAAAAGGCAGTTAACAAATGCACACCTCACGTATACTAGATGTGTATATCAATAATCTGTCTGACAGTTCGATATTCATATGTGGATCTGTAGAGCGGATTCAGTCCAAGTTTGTGGGCAGTAAAGAAAATTACCTATATAACATGCAAGAGATTATTAGCAATAATAGAGAGGCTTTACGCTTAGACATCCCTCATGTGACCTGGCCGAATCAAGTGAATGTTAAAGATGAAGTTGAAATTTTGAATGATTCCGAGGAATCAACCATTAATATGCAATATATTAGGATTTTATCGATTGAGTCTGGAACGACCTTCCAGATTGGAAATGGTGGTTCTGTTCATCTGGAGAGTCGAACCAGTGAGTTTAAGAGAGAAATAGCTTCAAAAGATGAGGCGTAACAGCATCTATTTTAATTCTTTTGGCAGAGAAATCGCGAATAGATCGTGTTCTGTCTGGATGTAGAGAATACCATTCGCACTAAATAGTTTGCCGTATTGTTGTGCTCCAGTCTTTACTTTGCCAAGCGCTTTTCCTGTTTCTGCATTTAGGATATGGAAGTAGCCATTCTCATAGCCAGCGTAGATCCCCTTACCGATCAATTGAACGCTAAGCGCGGGACTGTCCGGTCCGTTGAAACTTGTGATTTCATTATCGTTTATTGGAACTCCGGTCATCTGTGTACCATTTTGGAAAAAAGCCATGTTATTCACTGGACCAGCCACCCAATTTCCATACTCTTCAAAACTTTTGGGTTCAGTCGTTGTTTCTTGACTCAAGGTAAACCGGTAAAGTGGATTGCCATCAAAATTATCTAAACTTCCATCAACTGTATAGAGGTACGAGCCTTGAAGTGATGTGAAAGTATTACCAAGTCTACTGACATCTTCGAGTGGTTTATAGTTCTCTTTGGTCTTCGCTTTTCCAGTATTAACATCTACATGTACCAAGGTCAACTGATAGCCTTTAATAGGCTCGTTAGAGACATCATTTGAAGCATTTGCTTGTTCGCGGAGTATTAATTGACCATGCCGATAAGCAACAAAGCTATAAAATCCCTGAATTCTCCATAACCTCTTGCCTGTAGCTGGATCGAGACCGAAAAACTGCGTACGCCTATTATCAACGGTGCTGGATACTACCAATACCCCGTCATAAAGACCGTCGATACTCCCTACATACATAGGGATGTCTTTATTTTCCCAGATCTTTTTACCGGTAACTGGATGATAAGCCGCAATTCCACCATGCTCGTTCCGGAAGTACAACACTCCGCTAACTAACTCCGTGAAAGCGCCAATCTCAATCGGATCTTTGGCAGCCTTAACCTTCCAAAGGAGTTTTCCCGTTTGGGCATTAACTTTTACAAGATAACCCTCATTAGTGATAAAGAAAACCGAATTATTCGTTATAATTTCAGGATTCGATCCGTTTTTGTAGGACCACTTAACTTTTCCTGTAGTGAGATCAACAGCCTTTAGTGTGCCACCTGATGAATAATAGAACAATCCATTTGAAATAGGGGATTGTTGACTATAAATCCCTTGACCATCTGTTTTGTCGTGCCATAAGGGTTTGATAGTAGTCACTGTATCGGCTGCTGTTGAAGAGGACGTAGTGGAAGTTGCTGCTTGAGCACCAGGCAAATATAGACCAGCTCCAGATACGAGCAAGGAGGAAGAAATAGCAGTCTTTAGCATGAATGGTACATATTTCACGATTTTAGCTCCTTATAGATCATTTAGTATATATTGACGCGGAGTATGGGTATTTGTTTCTTATTTGTAAAAATAAAGTTGTTAACATAATTATGATTATGTTAACAAATAAAAGCGAATTGATTACACAAAATTCTTGTGTAGACCAATTCGCCATGGTTAGAGTATTCAGTTATTTAAAAGCCTTCACGAAGCCATGTCGTCGCCAGCTTAATGGCGGCTTTTTTGGCATTGGTTTCAGCTAAAGGATTTAGCATCACAAAATCATGTATGATACCTTGAAAACGAACTGCTGTGACTGTGACCCCGGCTTCACGTAATTTGGCGGCATAAGCTTCACCTTCATCACGTAGAACATCTGCTTCACCCGTTATGATTAGTGCTTCGGGTAGATCGCGTAATTGCTCAACACTAGCACGAAGCGGGGAGGCTGTGATCTGATTCCGCTCCTCAGGGTCAGTAGTATATTGATCCCAGAACCATTTCATACCGTCCCGCTGCAAGAAATATCCTTCGGCGAACTCATGATAGGATTGGGTATCGAAGGAGGCATCCGTTACCGGATAGAACAGAAGTTGTTTCCCTATCTTCGGGCCCCTGAGTTCTTTAGCCATAAGCGTAATGGCGGCTGCCATATTTCCACCGACACTATCACCACCTATGGATAGCTTGCTAGCATCAAGGGCATGATCACTTCCCTGTTCAGCGATCCATTTCAGAACAGCATAGATTTCTTCAATTGCTGTAGGATATTTAGCTTCTGGAGAGAGGCTATAATTTGGAAAAACAATAGCAGCCTCCGCACCAACAGCTAGTTCACGGATCAGGCGGTCATGGGTATGTGCATTACCAAACACCCAGCCTGCACCATGAATGTAAAGGATCACTGGCAACGAGACGGAAGAGGAGCTAGGGGGCCGAACAATTCTTATAGAAACATTACCGTTAGGTCCTCCTGGCACCATAAGATCTTCAATATCAACTTCAGGTTTATATATTTCACTGGATTGTACAGTATCTACCGTTTCACGACCTTTTTCTGGTCCAAGATCAGGAAGGAACGGAGGTTTGGAATTATCATCGGCAAATTTCCGCGCTGCTGGTTCAAGAATGATCTTTGGTTGATTTGGCATGATGTATCGTCTCCTTTATCTGGTCATAGTATAGTTTAACCTCTTCATTCCATAACCATCTAAGGAGCTGCTGAAACGAAAATGAATTAGAAGAAACCCGTAACCGATCCTGATGTAGGACTGGTTACGGGTTTTTGATTTTTATAATGCTTTTCGTTGGGCCTCATGAATTTCTCGTCTTATCTCCTTCATTCCGGCAACTTCTTGTTTATGTTTGATACGAAAGATCAAAATAAACATCAAAGTAATAAGCAACGGATAACCTATCGCCCAGCCTGTAAAAGGAAACACTGCAGCAGTTGCGAGAAAAGAGATCCAGCTAATCGTTACACCTAAGCGACTTCCTTTGAGCAGGCGTATCCCCGCGGCACAGCCTCCGATATAAGTTAAGATAAATGTCGCATTCGGAAACTGGATCAAAGTAGTGATAGATATCGATCCGCTACCGTACAGTGACATCACCGTTACAAAACAGAGGAGCAGGAAAGCTATCCCACCGATAGGGGTATGATAGGGTTTGGATAGTCTACCCATCCATTGCGGCGCATAGCCCTGACGTGATAATGCATAAGCCACACGCGAGGCTGCACCGGCATAAGCGATAATGGTGGCGGTACAAATGAAGAGACCTGTAAGACCTGCGATAAATCCTCCCCAAGGTCCAAGAGGTTGACTTATGATCCAGACAAGTGAAGTACTTGACCCACCTTTAAGGTAGCTTTGTGTACCAACCGTTGCTAAAGCGGATAAGAAATATAGAACACCTACAATTATAGCAGCGATGGTCACACCTTTAACTGCAGCACGTTGTGGATCTTTGAACTCCTCAGAGAGATGTGAGACAGCTTCCCAACCAATAAAACACCAAAATAGGATTGCTGCAGCCTGACCAATGCTCATCCAGCCATGTGGAACAAATGGAGTGAAGTGTTCAATCTCCATCCGAGGGAGCGCGGTAGCAAAGGAGAAGACGAGAACAGCTACAATCGCAATCACTACCGCAATTTGTACCTTTCCAGCCACCTGCATACCAATCCAGTTAGTAATCAGGCCAACGGCCAACATAACAGCAGCGATAGTAATTCTCGCAGGTTCATCCCAGCCCATTGCGGCTGTCATATAACCAGCTCCGGTCAGCGCGGCGACAGGCGCACCAATCGGAACGGACATCAGGAAGAACCAGCCCACTAAAGATCCAGCTTTAGGTCCGAACGCAAGGGTAACGAAGTGGGACACACCTCCAGCGTTAGGAAATTTGGCAGAGAGTAAACCCATGGATAAGGCCATTGGCAAGATTAACAGCGTCATAAATCCCCATGCCAGCAATGAAGCGGGACCAGCCATTTCTGCAGCCAGACCGGGAACGATTAAGACTCCTGAGCCTAATACAGCGCCGATATAAAGAGCTATGGCTTGCGGCATGCCGATGTTTCTTTGTAATGTGGTTGAACTTGAATCATTCATGATTTTTAATCCTGCTTTCATTGTCTTTTGTTATAGAGTAGCAGATAATAGATCCATTGGAAAAACAGAATCTTTGAATAGTATCCATTCGAAATTCCGATGGTTGACTATCACTCAGGGGGTACGCATGGAATCACGTCATCTTTTTGCCTTTATTGTTGTAGTGGAGACAGGTAGCTTCACACGCGCTGCACAGAAGCTCGATTATGCACAATCCAGTATCACCGCACAAATCCAAGCACTAGAGACTGAAATAGGTCAGCCTTTATTCGATCGGATCAGTAAAAAGATCATCCTAACCGATGCAGGCCGCCGTCTACTCCCATTCGCTCAAGAGATCTCCAGAATGCACTCTCTAGCGCAAGATGCTCTTCGCTCCGAGAGTGAGCTAACAGGGTCTTTACGGATTGGTGCACCTGAATCTCTGGCTGCTTTTCGCTTACCAGGCATTATCAAGGAATTTCGACTGAAATATCCAAAGGTCCAAATTCTTCTGAAGCCTGGAGCCTGCTGGGAGCTAACGGATTTAGTCCGTTCCGGCGAACTGGATTTGGCCTTCCTATTGCAACCAGAGACGGAAGATAAAGATCTGAATATAGAAACACTGGTGCATGAACAAATGACCCTGATCGCTCCACCGGATCATCCCTTAATGAGCCTTTCAGTGGTAGAACCGTTTCATCTTAAGGGAGAAACGATATTGCATACGGAAACTGGTTGTAGCTACCGTACTTTGTTTGAACATCATTTAAATAGACACGGTGTATTTCCTGACCCTACACTAGAGTTTTGGAGTATCGAGGCGATCAAGCAATGTGTTATGGCTGGTCTAGGCATCGCTTTTATTCCAATGATTACTGTCAACAACGAATTAACGGAAGGGAAGTTAACTAGGTTGAACTGGAATGATGAATCGCAGCGTGTAGCTACTCAAATTGCCTACCATCATAAGAAATGGAAATCTCCTGTTCTAACAGAGTTTTTAAAATCCGTACAAAAGCATGCTGAAAAATGGAGCAGCTAAGTTTAATTCTCGTAGCTATTCTATGGTACAATAGATTGTCGAAATCAAGGGAGGCTCGAAGCCATGAATGAGTGGAGTGAAGACTACGAAGAGGGGCTTGAGGCTTTTTTAATCTGGATGAAGGATGCCGGTTACACTCCCTACACGCAGAAATCCTATTTAGTGGATGTAAAACAGTTTTTAGAAAGTCTGAATGGTAAAAAGCTAGAGTCCGTAAAGAAGCTACATGTTATTTCTTTTCTTACGTCAGTGCGTGAACGTGGAGTAAGTGATGCTACCCGTAACCGGAAGCATGCCTCAATTAACTGTTTTTTTAAGGCATTAATTGAGCTGGAATTGCTTCTAACCAATCCTGCAGCTGGGATTAAGAAATCTAAAACTGAGATCAATCGCGAACCGGTCTACTTAGATGAAGGTGACCTGGGGCGATTTTTATCTTCTATAGATGGGAAATACAAAGGTCGGAATTTAGCAGTTTTTTTACTCATGTCCTATATGGGGCTTCGGGTGGGGGAAGTCCACACGCTTAATTTAAGTGATTATAATGTAGAAAGACATTCGCTTCGAGTGTTCGGTAAGGGACGTAAATGGCGTAATGTACCGATTCCAGAGGATGTGGTACCTTTTCTCGATCTGGCAATAGAAGAACGATTAAATCCTTGGCGCAGTAAAGAGGAAGCTATGTTCATTTCACAAAAAGGACGCAGGTTGTCCATACGTGGCATTCAACAAATCGCTGCGGACACCTTCGATCGTTTCCAAAAGGATGTGCCTGCTGCACAACGTCGACCATATTCCAGCCATAAGCTTCGACATTCCTTCGCTACCATGTTGCTACGAAAAGGTGCGGATCTACGGACGGTTCAGGAGCTGCTGGGACACTCTTCCATTCAGACAACAACGGTTTACACGCATATCACGAGCCGGGAGAAAGAAGAAGCCATGTCGAAATTGCAAGTCCAGATTTGATAGAATTCAAAGTACTTTCATAAAAAAGGGGCTATCCTTCGGCCATGTATCATGACGTTAGGGAGAGCCCCATGTATTCATTTTCTTATAGTTCTAGCTTAGCAATCTCAGCTTTAAGCTTCTCGGCAGATTTCTGGAATAAAGCTTTTTCTGTCTCATTCAATGGAAGGTCTAGTACTTCTCGTACACCGGTTCGATCTACGATGCAAGGGGCGCCAAGGTAGACATCCGAAACCCCGTTATAGTTATTTAATAAAGTAGAGACGTTTAATACTGCACCTTCATTATGCAGAATGGAGACTACGATTCGGTCAAGTGCTAGTGCTATTGCATAAGAGGTTGAGCCTTTGGCATCAATAATTTCATAAGCAGCATTTTTAGTATCCTGGAATATTTCATCACGTTCTGCTTCGTCAAAACCGAGATCGGTCCCGGCAATATTCGCTAGACTCCAAACAGGAAGCTCCGAGTCTCCATGTTCCCCGATAATCTGACCGTGAATACTGCGAGGATCAATTTCTTTGTGGCGGCCAATGAGGTAGCGAAAGCGTGCACTATCCAGCACCGTACCGGAACCAATTACTCGTCTGCGGTCAAAACCGCTTATTTTTAAAGTGGCATAAGACAAAATATCTACAGGGTTAGTAGCAATAAGTAGAATCGCATGTTGGTTATATTTCGTTATTTTTTCAACGATATCTTTGAAAATTGAAATGTTTTTGCGGAGCAGATCTATCCGGGTTTCACCTGGTTTTTGTGATGCACCGGCAGTTACAATGATGATATCCGCTTCACGGCAATCTTCATATGTACCAGCCCATAACTTCACACCACCAACAAAGGGCATGCCGTGATTCATATCCAATGCTTCTCCAAGGGCTTTCTTTTGATTAACGTCAATAAGTACGAGCTCAGGCATACGTCTCCGTAGCAGTAATGTATAGGCTGTTGTTGTACCAACTGCTCCAGTACCAATGACTACGACACGATTGGGTTTCGGGGGCATAATTTCATCTCCTCAGTATTTTAAATTTTTAGTTTTTAATCTTGTCCATCATAATCGCTAACGTTATTGTTTTCAAGCAGGTCTTATTTAATGCATTACCCCATTTTGGGCATACTAAATAGAAATTCTCTAATCAATTTGACAACAAGACTAGACAGGAGAGAATGTAAGAATGAATTTATTCCGCAAAAAACCGCTAATCGCACCTTCAAACTCGGGGGCAACCAAGTTAAACAAAACACTTGGTGCGTTGGATCTAACCATGCTAGGTGTAGGAGCGATTATTGGTACTGGTATTTTTGTAATGACAGGAGTAGCAGCAGCAGAACACGCTGGTCCTGGCCTTGTCATTTCATTCCTGTTAGCCGCTTTTGCCTGCGTGCTGTCAGCCCTTTGTTATTCAGAGTTTGCATCGACCATCCCGGTCTCCGGAAGTGCCTATGCTTATAGTTATGTAGCTTTTGGAGAATTACTCGCTTGGATTTTGGGCTGGGACCTTGTGTTAGAGTATGGCGTTGCAGCAGCTGCAGTAAGCAGCGGATGGTCTGGCTATTTACAGGGACTTTTAGAGGGCTTTGGGATCCACATTCCTACAGCACTATCCGGGGCGTATAATGCGGAAGCAGGTACCATTATTAATTTACCAGCAGTAATAATCATTTTACTAATTTCCTACTTACTAACACGGGGAACTAAAGAGACTGCTCGTTTTAATGCCATTATGGTTGTTATCAAATTAGCTGTAGTGCTTTTGTTTATCGTAACTGGATTTTTCTATGTTAAACCAGAGAACTGGACTCCATTCCTACCCTTTGGCTATCAAGGAGTTGTGAACGGTGCGGCAACTGTCTTCTTTGCCTACATAGGTTTTGATGCGTTATCGACTGCTGCAGAAGAAGTAAAGCAGCCACAACGCGATTTGCCTATAGGGATTATTTCATCCCTTGCTATATGTTCTGTATTGTATATACTAGTTTCACTTGTATTAACGGGTATTATACCTTATACGGATCTAAATGTTAGTGATCCCGTTTCTTATGCGCTTCGTGTTGTAAATCAAGATATGATAGCGGGTCTAATCTCTGTTGGAGCTATTGCGGGAATGACCACCGTACTGCTCGTAATGCTGTTCGGTCAAACTCGGCTGTTATTCGCAATCTCACGTGATGGTCTTTTACCACGAGGATTATCTAAGATCAATGCTAAAACACAGACACCTATTCGTAGTACGTGGATGGTTGGGATCATTATAGCTGTATTAACGGGCTTTATTCCTTTGGATCGATTGGCTAACTTAACAAGCATTGGAACACTGTTTGCCTTCTTTGTCGTTTCTTTGGGGGTAATTGCCCTGCGTGTTATTCATCCCAATATGAAAAGAGGGTTCAGAGTACCCTGGGTACCCTTCATTCCATTGCTAAGTGCGGCAACATGCGGATATTTGATGTATAATCTAGGAAGTGAGACATGGATTGGATTTCTGATTTGGACGGGTCTTGGACTTCTGATCTATTTTCTATACGGCTACCGTAATAGTAAGTTAAATTATAAATATGATTCCAATTGAGAGGAGAGAGGGCATTGACATCTAGAACCGCTGGATTGAAAACTCTAAGAATGTTTATAATGCTGTTTTTTTTAGCGTGGATAGTCTCAGCATGTTCTTCACCACCACCGGAGCCTTCTCCACAGCCACAACCTACAGAAGCACCGGAAGAAGGACAGACGATTACTCTGATTACACCACCCAGTAACAATACTAACAAAGAGAGTGGCCCGAAATATCAGGTTCAAACTCGAATTACGGGTTTTCATCTGCTTAGTGAGACTGAGGGCATGGTATGGGGTGTAACAAAAAATGAACTTCGTTTATACGTTACCCATAATAACGGGGCGACTTGGGCTAATATTTCTCCTGCACCCAATGTGCAGTTCCTCTCCACACCTGTCTATGGAAAAGGTATCTTTTTTACTGACTCTAATCATGGTTGGATTATAAGAAGTGCATTTGGTACGACAGAGAATATAGTGCTACGAACCACAGATGGAGGGAAGAGCTGGAAAATCTCTTCATTAGGTGATGATAATAATATATCTTCCGTTTATTTCAATTCACCAACACAGGGATGGCTGATGACCTCTGCGAACGCTACTCCCAATAAGGAAAGCAAAACGATTTATTCAACATCAGACGGTGGGGCCACATGGGAAGAAGTGATGCAGAATGAACAGTATAAACCGAACCTTCCCAATCATTCGATTCCGTTCACAGGTGTGAGTACTGGAATGATCTTCAAAAATCGTGTAGATGGATTTGTGACTTTGCAGACCGGTGCCCTTCCAAAGATCTTTATAACTAAGGACGGTGGTGGGAGTTGGAATCCAGGACAGTCTTTTCTGGTAAATGAACAACTGGAAAGCTGTGACAGAGTCATTACTGGCAAACCAGAGTTCTTCGATGCTAGTAAGACTAATGGTTGGATGTCTGTGGGCTGCCAAAATGATAAAGATAAGACGATTACTTACCACGGTTACTTTACCGCTAATGGTGGAGATAACTGGAAATTTGCACCTTTCGAATTAAAGAGTCCAACCGAAGGGAATCATCAGAGTGCTCCGACGTTTCTGAATTCGCAAGTTGGTTGGTCCATTATTGGTAACACTCTTTACCATACCGTTAATCAAGGGAAAACTTGGCTCCCTCTTAAGGAGAGCAGTGTTCTGCGGTCGAAGCTTGAGGAATATCCTGAGACGATTAAGATGCAGTTTATTTCCGCAGAGGTGGGGTGGCTTTTGCTTGAGAAAAAAGAACAAAAACGCTCGATCCTCTTACAAACTACAAATGGTGGGATTAGTTGGCGTGTGATGTAAAGTAGAGTGAAGCTGTTTCGAAAGTAGTGGATACTACTTATGGAACAGCTTCTTCTTTTATCTGAATATGAAGGAATCAGCCTCCAAATCAATTTGTTTTTGATTGATTGAATATAAGGAAAAAACTTAATTAAAATTTTCTTTATAGATGTGAAAAAAATCACATGACATTTAAATGATCGTGTGATATATTTAACACATAGAACAAGTTCAAATTTTCACAAACTTAACTTTCGAATAGGAGAGATTACAATGAAAACTTTTGAAACAGATTATATGACAAGAAACCTACTGCAACTTTGCTACAACTGTGATGACGCTCACCTGTGTGAAACGGAAGAACAATGCAGAGCATGCTGGGCAGACAATGGTATGTTAGATGTTGAAACTGACGAAACGAAGCAATTGCTAGACCTCGTTCATGCTTAATCTGATCACTCAAAACTATGATTAAAGACCACTCGATTTCTTGATTTCTAAGAAAACGAAGTGGTCTTTTTGTATGAAGTATCACTAATTTAATGCTTTCTGGACTAGAAGAGGCATATACATGTACAGAAGTGCCTGAAGCTAAGTTAAGGGTTGAATTAATGGGTATGAAGGGGGAAAATGTCATGGGAATGGGCCCGGATCTTTCATGGATGTTTGATTTCTCTGGAACAGTGATGCCAATATTTCTCATTGTAATGGTTGGTATTCTTGCAGTATCAGCAGGCAGGGGTTTGCTTCAATGGAGCCGGAACAATAGCTCACCCATGTTAACCATCCCTGCCCGTATCGTCAGCAAACGGAGTGAAATAAGGCAGCAGCAGGTTCAAGAAGATAATGGTTCAAGTCGTACGAGTACAACATACTACTTAACGTATGAATTAAATGGGGGCAGTCGAATTGAATTTAAAGTAGATGGCCATGAATATGGAATGAGTGCAGAAGGCGATAAAGGCATGCTTACCTATCAAGGAACTAGATATCACGGATTTGAGAGACAACCACAATACTCCACAGCGGAGTAGTCATTAGCTATACATTCATTTTTAAACCATTCTTCTGTACTATTCAATGGAGCAGAGGGATGGTTTTTATATGCGGACTATTAAGCAACTAAACGGAATACAAATGGCTTTAAAATTAGGTTAGAACTGTCACCTCTTGGGCTAATGCACATACAATACACCATGCAGTTAAGAACGAGGTTGCTTACGAAGCAACCCCAAGGAGGAGACAGCGTGGCCGTCATCAAAACGAACTCGGAAGATGTGAGGGTGCTAGCGCGGTTGATGAGAGCAGAAGCTGAGGAAGACGGAGATCTCGGCATGCTTATGGTCGGCAATGTTGGTGTCAACCGAATTCTTGGAAATTGCCTGGACTTTATGAATATTCGTAATGTGAATGACATGGTCTTTCAAAGTCCAGGAGGATTCGAAGCCCCGCAAAAAAGCTACTTCTATCAACGGGCAAGAGAAGCAGACATCCGTCTTGCCAGACGTGCAATTGCAGGTGAGAGAACCTGGCCAGCGACTAATGCTTTATGGTTCTTCCGTCCTGTAGGAGATTGCCCTCCAACCTGGTATAACCAACAAAACACAGGCCGCTTTAAAGCTCATTGTTTCTTTACTCCGACTGGAGAAGATTGCCCGGCTGTATTTATTGGTAATTAACAGGGTAACTGTGTAAAAGAGAATTACTCATTATTATGAGTAATTCTCACAGTAAGCTAGTGTAAAGGTTCTTTTGTGTCCAAAGGGAGCAACTGCTCCGATAAACAATTAGGAGGTTTCATTAAATGATCGTTCAACCATACCGCCCCGTTACTTACACTATTGGTAGTGTTTCTTCTTCAGGTATGCAAATGCCAATGTCTACAGGAATGCAAGGAATGCAAGGAATGCAAGGAACGCAAGGAATGCAAGGAATGCAAGGAATGCCAGGGATGTCAGGGATGCCAGGCATGGGTAGCATGCCACCACAAGTTAGCAGCGGAAGTCCGATGACACCAGGAGGGGCTGTAGTTCAAAACCCACCTCAACAGTTTGAACAATCGTATATCGAAAATATTTTCAGACTGAATTTAGGTAAAGTAGGTACATTTTATTTTACTTACGAAAATAACAAAGAGTGGAATGCCAAAGTTTACAAGGGTGTACTGGAAGCTGCGGGCCGTGACCACATTATTATTAGTGACCCAGTAACTGGTCAACGTACTGTATTACTTATGATTTATTTTGATTATGCTACATTTGATGAGCCCCTTACTTACCAGTATCCTGGTGTGATCGGTAATCCTCCTACAACAAGAAACTGTCGCTAATCAGGTCCTTATATTTGTGGATGAACCCCATCACTTAACGGTGAGGGGGTTTTCTTTAAAATATAAGAAAGTATAAGTTTCACGTTATACATTATTCTTATATTTCTCGCATAAACGCTTACCGTCCATTTGGGACGACGAAGGCGTTTTTGCTTGTACATACTGATATTTTGGAATAATAAGGGGAATAAAGACCCATTTTTTTTCGAAAGGACACGCATGCTTGCGGTTTGCCCCAATATATTAATATAATAAAGTATATATTCAAAAACGTGATTCCAGACTGGAGATGAAACCATTGGGAAATTGATACTGAAAGGAACAACTGGCAAGCATCTTGCCGATACTCTGAAAAAACGAAGGAGGTGGGCCTATCCATCCGTACGGAGAATGATGGATAGGATTATAAATTGAGCGACCCTTTACCCGGTATATTACACGTAGGTCTTATTATTCTGTTGGTATTATTAAATGGATTTTTTGTTTCAGTCGAATACGCAATGGTGAAAGTACGAAGCGGTAGAATTGATACCCTTATTGAAGAAGGTAGTAAAAAAGCTTTAAAAGCGAGAAGCATCGTTAGCAACTTGGAAGGTTATCTATCCGCCTGTCAGCTTGGTATTACATTGGCTTCACTTGCGCTAGGATGGTTGGGGCAACCCGCTATAGCTAACCTTGTTGGGCCCTTATTAGGAAGTATAGGTTTTGGAGTAACCGCTGTTAATGTTGTATCTTTGATTATTGCTCTAATGTTTATCACTATCTTGCATATCGTACTAGGAGAGCTTGCACCTAAGACTATTGCAGTTAACAAGGCTGAATCTGTCCTTTTGCTAACATCTGGGCCGATGAATGTGTTTTACAAGATCATGTATCCAGTGATTTGGATCGTAAATGGGCTGGCACGTGGTTTACTACGGATCTTCCGGTTAGCCCCAGCTTCAGAGCTGGGAACGGCGCATACGGAAGAAGAGATCCGTATTATCATGCAAGAAAGTAATAAAAGCGGCTTTATTGATAATACCGAAATGACGCTGGTTGACAATATTTTTGAATTTGTGGATACAATGGCCCGTGAGATCATGATTCCTCGGACAGAAATGATCTGTCTGAATAATCATCTTTCAACGGAAGAGAACCTTGAGATTGCTTTTGATGGAATGAGGACGCGTTATCCAGTCTGTGATGGAGATAAGGATCACATTCTAGGCTTCATTCATATCAAGGACTTAATTAGGGATCGTGAACAAAGCTATAATAAATTAATTCGTCCTATACTAACCGTACCAGAATCTATTCAGATTAGTGCTCTGTTGAAAGTCATGCAGCGCGCAAAGACACAAATCGCCATTCTGATTGATGAGTACGGTGGAACATCAGGAATGGTAACACTGGAAGATATCATGGAGGAGATTGTAGGAGAAATTCAGGATGAGTTCGATGAAGAACGTCCTGGTGTTGAGAAGCTGGGGGAGGATGAACACTCCATTGACGGTTTGATGCTTATTGAAGAGATTAATGATCTTTTGGGTCTCCATATGGAAACTGAGGATTATGATACGATAGGCGGTTGGCTGTATTCTAAACTGGAGGTTAATCCACCTCAAAAAGGGCAGTCTGTAGAATTTGATGATCATCTGTTTATTGTTGAAGAAACGGATAATAAGCGGATTTCTCGAATTAAGCTACTGAAGTTACAGCTATTGACTGAAGAAGCTGGTGCATAACGAACTTATTAGTAATTATTAGGACACAGTGCTATAGCGCTGTGTCTTTTTTACAGCGTTTTTACAGTATTGTTTGCCAAAAAGAGATTAAAAATTATATAATTTTAAATGTATATGATAAAAACTACATTAGTCCACAGAGGACAGAAAGGAACTCTCCTTGAGTAAACCTAATAAAAGTACAAGCGTTCCCCAGCTGAGCAAACAAGAGAAACGGCGGGTAGAACAGGAGCAACAAAAGCAGAAGACGAGAATTTTAATTATTAGTTCAATAGCTTTAGTAGTCATCATTTTTGTTGGATTGTTTATGTTAGCTTCGAAAGATGCCGCAAAAAATGCCACATCGGGAGAACCAGTAGCATTCAATTACAGTGAGCTGCCTAGAGTCGGTAAAGAGGATGCACCTGTTAAAATTGTTGAATTTGGAGATTTAAAATGTCCAGCGTGTTCTCAATTTGCAACTTCAGTTAAACCGAAAATTGTTCAAGATTTTGTCAATGACGGAAAAGCAGCGCTCTACTTTGTAAATATGGCTTTCGTTGGTCCAGACTCTGAGACTGCTTCACTTGCTGCATTATCTGTTTACCATCAGAATCATGATGAATTCTGGAAGTTCTATGATGCTGTATATGCTCAACAAGGTGATGAAAGCGAAGAATGGGCGACTGAAGATTTCTTAGTAAGCCTTGCGGAGAAAGAGAAGTTAGCTATCGATTACGAACTGCTGCGTAAAGATATCAAGGATCGTACGTATGCAGATGAGCTGAATAAGGGTATGCAGTTAGCTAGTGAAGCGGGTGTGACGACTACACCATCCCTTTACATTAATGGGGTAATAACTGCGGATCCACTTAACATTGAAGCGATTTCAACTGAAATTAATGACGCCGCAAAAGCTGTGGAGGTAAAGTGACAAAGTTCCTATCTTTTTGCAAGCGTAACTGCCTGTATCTGGCCTGGTTCGTCTCTTTAGTTGCTGTTGCCGGTAGCTTGTATTTAAGCGAAGTATTGAAATATGAACCTTGTAAGCTTTGCTGGTTCCAACGAATTTTTATGTATCCTCAGCTATTCCTCTTGGGAATTGCGACGTTTCGGGGGGATAAAAGGATTATCCCATATGTACTTCCACTAAGCTTGATTGGTGGCAGTATCTCGATCTATCATTATGCGGAGCAGAAGATTCCTGCGTTAAGTAAAGTGCTTCCTTGTACAATCGGTGTTCCTTGTAATAAGGATTACTTGAACTTTTTTGGATTCATTACGATTCCTTTCCTTGCATTAATCGCTTTTGCTTTAATTAGCATTTTACTTTGGTACGGACGTAAGGAAGAAGAAGTGATGGAATTAGATACAGAGGAAAGTTTAGGGTTTTGACTTTTTAACTTTAAGTGATCCAAAAAAATTTGAAAAGTGATTAAAAACACGGTTCAGTGGGATAATTGAAGAGAATGAAAGAGAGCATCCAATAAGACGCTATATTTGCGGTTATTGGATGTTTTTTCATTCTATTTTCAATATTTTCAATGCTTTACTGTATACACGTTGTAGACTAATATTAGACCTTGTGAGAAGTTGAATATGCGCTGAATTTTCTAAGGAAAAACGGGGGAACCAATCTTGGCATTAGTGCCAATGGGGTGAATCGGAAGGGGTCAATTAGACTTGTACCGTAGGGCTAAACCACAGCCCGAATCCGCCAGCTAACCTCGTAAGCAAAGGTGGGATAATGACCATGCATAGCATGCGGATCATTTCCGTATGCTATTTTTAGTGTCTGCATTTATGAAATCCACCAATGAAAACAGCGCGCGGAATTTCCGTTTCTGCTCTCAAAGAAAGGAACTGTATCCACAATGGTAAGCAAGGTAAAACGACTATTGATCGGGCGTCCGATGAAGTCGAACGAACTCGATCATGAAAAGTTATCCAAGGTGAAAGCACTGGCTGTCCTGTCTTCTGATGCGCTCTCGTCTGTAGCCTACGGAACGGAACAAATTCTGATTGTACTAGTGGCTGTGGGGTTTACTGCCATCTGGTATTCCCTGCCAATTGCATTAGCCGTATTGGGCCTGCTGGCCATCCTGATTTTATCCTATCGGCAGACGATCTACGCTTATCCTCAGGGAGGCGGAGCTTACATCGTTGCCAAGAGTAATCTTGGTGTTCCGACAGGGCTCTTGGCGGGTGGGTCTTTGTTAGTGGATTACATTCTGACCGTAGCTGTTAGTGCGTCGGCAGGGACGGATGCGATCACATCGGCTTTTCCAAGTCTTCATAATCACACCGTTCTTATTGCAGTATCAGTTATTATTTTACTTACTTTGATCAATCTTCGCGGAGTTACAGAATCAGCTTCATTCATTGCGATCCCGGTGTATTTGTTTGTTGTGTCGATTGTAGTGTTGATTATCTCCGGTATTATTAAATATGCAGCAGGTGGCGTGCATGCGAATGTCCCTGAAATTGGCTCTGCTGTTTCTAATGTTAGTTTGTTTCTACTATTAAAAGCCTTCAGTTCTGGCTGTTCGGCACTTACGGGTGTAGAGGCTGTATCTAATGCCATTCCAAACTTTAAAGCACCAGCTGAAAAGAACGCAGCCAAGACCTTAATGGTCATGGGGGTTATACTGGGATTTATGTTTACAGGTATCACACTACTTGCGTATTGGTACGGCATAGTGCCTAATGAAAAGGCAACGGTTGTTTCTCAGATCGCTGAATCGACCTTTGGCCGCGGAACCTTATATTTTTTCATTCAAGGGATCACAGCAGTAATTTTGTTCTTGGCGGCTAATACGGCTTACTCAGCGTTCCCGCTGCTCGCATTTATGTTTGCAAAAGATAAATATATGCCACATGCTTTTATGGTTCGTGGTGACCGTCTGGGCTTCTCCAATGGTATTATTTTTCTAGGCGTTCTGTCTGCTGTGCTTGTAGCTGCATTCCACGGAAATACAGAAAGCTTGATTCCACTCTATGCGGTTGGGGTCTTCATTCCTTTCACATTGTCACAGCTAGGAATGATGGTTCATTGGTTTAAAACAAAACCAGCGGGATGGAAAAAAAGATTTGTTGTAAATACCATCGGTATGCTGACTACATTGACGATTACGCTAATTTTTATTATTACAAAGTTCTCAAGCGTATGGATGGCTTTCATTTTTTTACCTGCTGTAATGTTCGTTTTCCACCGGATTCACAAGCATTATTTGAACACTGCAGATCAGCTTCGTATATGCCCGAGTACAGATAAACCTTTGATTAAAGGCAGCACGGTTGTTGTTCCTGTTGCCGGTGTAACACGTGCCGTACTGCATTCCATCAGCTATGCCAAGTCTTTAACGGATAATGTTGTAGCCGTGTATGTTGGCTTTGATGAAGAGGACATTCAAAAAATGGAGCAACGGTGGGAGGAATGGAATCCAGGTGTACGCCTAATTGTACTTCGTTCCAGATATCGCAGTATTATTCGTCCGTTAGTGAAATTTATTGATACTGTAGAATGGAAGACCGCAGCGACGGATCATATCACGATCCTGATTCCACAGTTTATAACTAAGCATTGGTGGCAAGCCGTACTTCATAATCAGACTAGCTTGTTAATCCGTTCGTATCTAATTAATTCAAAAGATGTTGTAGTTGCGACTGTCCCATATCATTTGAATAAATAATGGATCATTAAGGAGAGGCTATATCCGGAACGTTCGGAATATAGCCTTTTTTGTGTTATTAGGAAGGAAATTATTGCAAATCCACAAAATTTAAAATTTATATGTTGACATAGAGAATGAGAATCAATATCATTTAAAGGTGACTGAGGTAGTCAACACCTTTGAATAACATAGGATGTACACACTAGGAGGGTATTTAATGTTTTTGTTTAACAGAAAAAGATTTGGAAGCATGAAATTAACGATGGTCGGATTAATGGTGATGGTGCTATTCTTATCCGCTTGCGGTAATAATAATCCCGGTAACGCTTCAAACGCAGGAACAGAGCCAACGACGGCACCTACTGCTGAAGCTACAGAAGCTCCTGCAGCGCCTAAGACGTTAACGGATGCAATGGGACATGAAGTAACGATTCCAGCTAATCCTGGGCGTGTACTGGGTTCTTATCTGGAGGATGCTTTGGTAACTCTAGGTGTGACTCCAGTAGCGCAATGGTCAGTGACTAATGGTATTCAAGATTATCTGTCCACTGAATTGAAGGATGTTCCTACGATCAGCTACGATCTTCCGCTCGAGGCAGTAACCAGCTTCGCTCCGGATCTTATTCTCGTCCCATCGGAGTCATCTGTACAGAACGGTATCTATGACCAACTGAATAAGATTGCACCGACTTATGTGATTGGGGATAAGCTAAATCAAGATTGGCGTAAATCGCTACTCAAGATTGGTGAAATTCTGAACAAGACCCCTGAAGCAGAGAAAGCCATTAAAGATTATGAAGTCAAGGCGGCTGCAGCGAAAGAAAAGCTTAAAGGAGCTATTGGAGAAGAGTCCGTCGCGATTTTATGGTTGGTACAAAAGAATTTCTATATTGTAGACGAAACTCGCAGCAGTGGTGCTGTATTATATACAGACCTTGGTGTAACGCTTCCTAACTTAGTAACAGAAATTCCTGTTGGTACAAGAGCTACTTGGAATCCAATTTCGCTAGAGAAGCTTTCTGAGCTGACAGCAGATCATATTATCCTTGTAAATAGTGATAAGACTGAGGGTTCGGGGATTCTGGATAGTGCAATTTGGAAAGGCATCCCGGCTGTAAAAGCTGGTAATGTGCATGAAATGAGCTCAACAAGCAGTTGGCTATACAGTGGTGCGAACGCTGGTGGCAAAATTATTGACGATGTGTTAAAAAGTTTTGTGAAATAAAATGTCGTAATTCACCATGAATGTGACTGATCATTTAGGTGGGGAAGGGCGTGTAGATCAAGTATCTTAGGATACTTAGATCTGCACCATTTTTTTATAAACCATTCCTGTATTACTGAAAATAACTCCTACAATTGTACAACCTAATTTTTTTTTGCGATAATGAGAATGATTGTTGTTATCATATAGACCATTGTAACTATCGATTAAGGAGACGACTCATGGTTTCACCCTCAGATTTCGCACATCGTAATAAAAATGATACACAAAAAACTCTACATACCCGACCGGCAGCTGCAATGGGTATTCTAGTGATTGGACTCGCTGCCATTGCCTTTGGACTGGCACTTTCGGTCTCAGTGGGTGCGGCAGATATCAAGCTAGCTACGGTATGGGAAGCAATATTTCATTTCAATCCAGATATACAAAAACATCAGGTGATAAGAGAACTGCGATTTCCACGCGCGATAGCAGGCGCTTTGGTCGGTGCTTGTTTCGCAGTAGCAGGGGCAATCATGCAGGGGATGACAAGGAATCCTCTTGCGGATTCAGGTCTGTTAGGCTTGAATGCGGGAGCAGGTGTAGCGCTGGCCATAGTTTTTGCTTCTGCACCTTCGCTCTCCTTCACTTCACTTATGTTGTTTTGTTTTATAGGTGCTGCTATAGCGTCTTTTATCGTATTTGGAATCGGGTCGCTATCTTTTAATGGCCTTACACCTTTACGATTGACGCTGGCAGGTTCCGCGGTTAGTGCACTACTAGTTGCTGTTAGTCAGGGCATAGCTATTCTTTTTAACTTATCCCAGGATATAGCCTTCTGGCTGGCTGGCGGAATGGGTGGGGCAAGCTGGACTCAGATCAAGATTATTTTTCCTTGGGTGTTCGTGGCATTAATCGCTGCGATGATGTTATCGCGGTCTGTCACCTTGCTCAGCTTAGGAAGAGAAGTTGCAGTTGGTCTGGGGCAGCGGACAAGATTAGTACAGTTGGCGTGTATGATTGTTGTAGTAGTTCTTGCCGGAAGTGCAGTCTCAATGGTGGGCCCGATTGCTTTTATAGGACTAATTATTCCACATGTAGCACGACATTTCGTTGGAGTAGATTATCGCTGGATCATTCCTTGCTCGGCAGTTCTTGGGAGCTTATTGATCATCTTTGCGGATATCGCCGCTAGAATGATAAATGCCCCTTATGAGACGCCGCTAGGCGCATTAATTGCCATCATCGGTGTACCTTTCTTTATTTACTTGGCGAGTAAGCGGAAGGGGGAGCTTTAATGCACAGAACAACCCTTTCTCCCAATGAAAATGAACGCCGTAGACGTGCTATTTCAGTTTTATCGCTCCTTGCCATATTGATCGTTGTTGTCTTTATTGTCAGTATGAATACAGGATTTATGCGTCTATCCCCACGGGAGGTATTACACACACTGCTGGGTGATGGAACGCATCAGCAAAAGCTTATTTTATTTGATTTCAGATTACCTCGCATCGTAATTTCATTGTTGGTTGGAGCGGGCTTTGCAGTGTCAGGCTGTATTTTACAAAGTCTCGCTAGAAATGCACTTGCCGAACCGGCTACGCTGGGCATAAGTGCGGGTGCAGGTTTTGCGGTAATCATTTTCATCTCGTTTTTTCCGGCTACAACAGCAGCTCCGGTATTTGTCTTGCCGCTCTTAGCGCTTGGGGGGGCTAGCTTAACCGCCGCTTTAATCTATATTCTTGCTTATAGAAAAGCAGATGGTCTATCTCCAACAAGGTTGATTCTTATCGGGATTGCGGTCGCTGCCGGAATTAATGCTTGCCAGCTTGTGTTGGCACTTCGGCTTGACCCTAATAATTATCAATTTGTAGCGACTTGGATCGCCGGGAAAATATGGGGTGGCGATTGGAGATTCGTTCTTGCTCTGCTACCTTGGATAGCGATTCTGTTACCGTTCGTCTTCTATAAAGCTCGTATTCTTAATGTATTGAATCTAGGGGACCATACTTCATTAGGACTTGGAATGCGAGTGGAGAAGGAGCGTATTCTCCTTCTAGTGACAGCAGTTGCGCTTGCCGGCTCCTGCGTTGCTGTAAGTGGGGGAATTGGCTTTGTCGGCCTAATTGCACCACATCTAGCCCGCAAGCTTGTGGGACCTCGTCATCAGGTATTATTGCCCGCTAGTGCGTTGACAGGGGCGCTTCTTATGATTACTGCTGATACTATCGGTAGATGGGTGTTACAGCCTGCAGAAGTTCCAACAGGCATCGTGGTTGCGATCATTGGTGCACCTTACTTTTTATATTTACTCGCCAAATCAAAAGCATAATGCGTACGAAGCGAGTTTTACTATGTAGTTCATTCTAGGAGCATAGCTCCATAAAACTTTTAAGGAGTTGTTAACATGTCAGAACGTTTGAACACAGAAGAGTTAAGTATTGGGTATGCAGAGGCTACAATTGTTAAAGGGTTGAACTTAACTATCCCTACGGGAAAAATCACCGCACTAGTGGGGGCTAACGGTTCTGGTAAATCTACAATTCTTAAGACAATGGCCCGGATCATGAAACCTAAGAGCGGCAGTGTAATGCTGGACGGCAAATCGATCCATAACTTTTCAACGAAAGAGGTAGCCCGTCAGCTTGCGATCTTACCGCAAAACCCTACGGCTCCAGACGGTCTGACGGTTTCTGAGCTTGTCAGCTATGGCCGTTTCCCGCATCAAAAAGGATTCGGCACAATGACAGCTGAGGATCGCAGCATTATCTCCAATGCCATCACTGTTACAGGTATGGAGCCTTTCCATGACCGTCCGATTGACCGCTTATCTGGTGGACAACGTCAGCGTGCTTGGATCGCTATGGCATTGGCGCAAGAAACTGACATTCTTTTTCTGGACGAACCAACAACATTTCTAGATATGGCTCACCAGCTTGAAGTTCTACAGCTTCTGCAAAAGCTGAATGAGGAAGAAGGCCGTACCATTATCATGGTAGTGCATGATTTGAATCATGCTACTCGTTATGCACAGCATATGGTAGCTATTAAATCCGGTACTGTGGTTAGTGAAGGCTCACCTACTGAAGTTATGACACCTGATGTACTGCGGGAAGTGTTTGGAATTGAGGCAGATATTGTTCCAGATCCACGCACCGGTGTGCCGCTGTGCCTTCCTTACGAGCTTGCAGCCTACAAAGCTGTGTAATCATAATTGAAAATCATACAACGAACAGGCTCCCGTCATTGACAAGGGAGCCTGTTCGTTGTTACAGTTGTGGTTGCCTACAAATCCATGATACCACTACTAAAAATAGATAAGGACCATCATTTATACATGGTTAAAGGAGTATGAACATGAATATTGACAAAATTCGAAATGACCTAGAGCAGCTAATGACTGCAGGAATTGTAAAGAGTCATGAGAACTTAAAAGATCACGTGTATACCAAAATGGGCGGTAAAGCTGATATTTTGGCAGCACCAGCTACTTATGAGGAAATTCAAAAGATCGTTACATATGCGGAACAGAATGGGATAACCCTTACAGTACTTGGGAACGGCTCCAACGTGATTATTCGTGACGGCGGTGTGCGTGGGATCGTTCTACAAACGGCAGGACTTACGGAAATGGGGATTAGGGATAATCTCTTATATGCGGAGTGCGGCGCCAAGATTATAGATGTGTCCCGATATGCATTGGATATGGAGCTTACGGGTCTTGAGTTCGCCTGTGGTATTCCAGGAACGGTTGGTGGAGCGTTATACATGAACGCAGGCGCTTACGGCGGAGAAATTAAAGATGTACTGCATAGTGCGCTGGCTATAACTAAGAGCGGACAATTGGTGACTCTGCAAGGGGATGAGCTGCAATGGGGATACAGAAAAAGCGTGTTCGCAAGCGGTGAATACATCGTGCTTGAGGCCAATTTTGCTATGACTTCTGGTGATGCCTTAGCCATCAAGGCGAAGATGGATGAACTGACTTACTTGCGTGAATCGAAGCAGCCGCTTGAGTATCCTTCCTGTGGGAGTGTCTTTAAACGTCCTCCAGGTCGGTTTGCAGGTCAGTTAATTCAAGAGAGTGGCTTGCAAGGAACAAGAATCGGTGGTGCTGAGGTCTCCAAAAAGCATGCCGGATTTATCGTAAATGCTGATAATGCAACCGCCAGCGATTACATTGGACTGATTCATCATGTAAGAGCGACTGTGAAAGATAAATTCGGCGTGGAGCTTGAAACTGAAGTGGAGATCATTGGAGAAGAATAACCTATAATTAGTAAGAGCCCGCAGATTACTGCGGGCTCTTTTGCTGTCATTACATATGGTTTAATCCACTGAAAGGGTATATTTAGCTCTATCGGTAGTTATTTCGGCCTTGCGATCACCTATGTCCTCAATCCGAAGCCCGTCAATAGCTAAGTCATAGGTGGAGTGTGGTAGCGATACTAGCTCACCATCAGCATTTAAAGTGCTGCCAAATCCTTTTAATATTAACGCACTCCCGAGATAATCATCGATAACATCCTCTGCACTCCGAAACGCAACGGCCTCCAGATTAAAATGAATTTTATCCAGATCTCGAAGCTCTTTCTTTTCAATTACAATGGTTTCATTCACATGACTGTTAATCCAGTCCATTAGTTTCTGTATACTTTGTTCCATTAGATGATCCCACCCTTACCTCGAAGATTATTATGTTTAAGTTACCCTTTTCTTAGGATTTGAATCCGAATGTTACAGAATAGCAACAACAGAGATAATCCTCTACAACCAGAATAAGGATAGAAGAAAGTTAACTATTCTAAAAAGGGGGGAGTGTTATTGATTCAGCTAACTGAGGTCTCAAAATATTATCAGGAGAGAGGTGTGCAGTTGATCGAATTACTTTCACGGTGGAGAAAGGTGAGGTCTTTGGATTTCTAGGTCCAAATGGTGCAGGGAAGACTACAACGATGCGCATGATGACAGGGCTTCTTCAGTCTACAAGCGGAGAAATTTTAATTAATGGCATGAATATTTCACGTCATAAAAAAGAAAACCATGCTCAAATTGGTGTTGTTTTCGAGCTTCCCAATCTGTATATACGCTATTCTATACGAGAAAATTAGAGCTGTTTGCCGAATTGTATGGTGTGCCTGTAAATCGAGTGAATAAAGTCATGGAAACCCTCCAGCTGTAAGATAAGGAAAAAGCTAAAGTAAGCAGCTTATCCAAAGGCTGGAAGCAGCGTGTTCTAATCGCCAGAGCATTATTACATAAGCCTCAAGTGTTGTTTTTAGATGAGCCTACAAGTGGGTTAGATCCAAATTCAGCTTCACTCATACGTAATCATATCAAGAGAATTCAAGAAGAAGGCACAACCATTGTTTTAACGACGCATGATATGCACGAAGCCGAGGAATTAAGCGATAGAGTAGGCATCATGCACGCTGGTGCATTGGTGGCACTTGATGAACCGCATAGACTTAAGACCATTTATGGTAAACCAGAAATTGAAGTTAAATATCAGCAGGATGGGAAAGTGGTTATGAAATCCTGGCCGATTGCAGAAGAAGCTGTTAATTTTGCCTATATTTATGGCTAAAATCATCATCACTGTAGTGGACAAGGGCGGGTTGGACTTCATGCTTCTTTCTACTTGGATATTGTTTGCGCAAGTGATGGTTGGGATCATGATTACCGGTCCAGGATTAATTGAGGAGCGGGAGTGTAAAACCTTTGATGCGCTGTTGATTACTCCTTCATGGATTTATTACCTTCCTTGCTGTATATGTTATTGGGTGGAATTATTTTTGTGTAAGTTGGAATTATCATTGGTTTAAAGGTAAGTTCCTCCAAACATGGTTCAGCCATCAGCTCCGCATTTATGGTTGTATTTTTCTTGGTCAGAATTTGAACAGTATTCTAAATGGAGAAGGAGTACTGCTCCTAGAAAGCCTGCTTTTGCTCTTGTGGATTGTGGTGCTTTCGTTCTGGATTTGGAAGACGGGAAAAGCGTAGAACTTGTCAGAAGCAAGTTACCATGGTATATTCAAGACGCAATATGATTGAAGAAGAAGTCTGTACGGATTGTGCAGGAGAGGTTCGCGAACTCCCTCTATAAAAAACTAAGAGTATATTAAATCATATAAGCGGATGCAGTCCTTAACCCGGACGTTGCTTCCGTTTCTTCTTAGTGGAGCCAAGTTTTCGAAATCTCGTTCTTCTTTCCATTATCGGCCAAGGCCGAAGGAAAAGAGAGGGGTTTTTTGTCGTGTCAGAAGGAAGATTGAAAGAGGAAATGCAAGAAGTCACTTTGCTTGGTAATCAGGGAACGCAGTACAAGTTTGGTTATGATCCAGCTATTCTTGAGGTGTTTGATAACAAGCATCCAGGGCGTGATTATTTTGTTAAATTCAACTGCCCTGAGTTCACTAGTCTTTGTCCTGTTACAGGTCAGCCGGATTTTGCCACACTGTATATTTCGTATATTCCTGAACAGAAAATGGTGGAATCCAAATCATTAAAGCTGTATCTGTTTAGCTTCCGTAACCACGGTGACTTTCATGAGGACTGCGTCAACATTATTATGAATGATCTGATCTCACTGATGGACCCGCGTTACATTGAGGTATGGGGCAAGTTCACTCCGCGTGGAGGCATATCTATTGATCCTTATTGCAACTATGGAAGACCGGGTACGAAGTATGAGGCAATGGCGGAGCACCGCTTAATGAATCACGACCTCTATCCGGAAAAAGTGGATAACCGCTAATCCCAACAAGTTGATAAGGAGAGATAAAGATGAACAAAAAAGCACTCGTCGTATTTAGCGGCGGACAAGATAGCACCACTTGCCTGGTTTGGGCTTTGAAGCAGTTTGAAGAAGTACAGGTAGTGACCTTCAACTACAATCAGCGTCATGCGGCGGAAATCGAAGTGGCTACAGAAATAGCTGCTAAGTTTAATGTAAAACAGCATATCCTTGACCTTGGGCTGCTAAATCAGCTGGCACCAAATGCACTCACACGTCAGGATATTGATATCGTTGCTGGTGAAGGGGATGAGCTCCCAAGTACGTTTGTGGATGGACGAAATCTGTTGTTTTTATCATTTGCCGCCATATTAGCTAAACAGCTGGGGTACTCCCATATCGTTACTGGTGTCTGCCAAACAGACTTTAGCGGGTATCCGGACTGCCGTGATGTTTTTGTGAAATCATTGAATGTTACGCTGAATTTATCCATGGACTATGAGTTTGCGATACACACTCCGCTGATGTGGCTGGATAAAAAAGAAACGTGGAAGATGGCCGATGAGCTGGGTTATTTTGATTATATCCGCGAACACACCCTGACCTGTTACAACGGAATTATTGGCAGTGGCTGTGGAATTTGTCCAGCTTGTCTATTACGTCAGCGTGGTCTTGAACAATATGAGGCGGAGAGAACGGGGGTAAGCTCTTAATGCTTAACGAGGTCTCAGTCTGCAAAATATTTACGTTCGACGCGGCGCATCAGTTAGTGGGTCACAAAGGGAAATGCAGCAACCTGCATGGACATACGTATAAGCTTGAAGTAGTGCTTAAGGGCAAACCTATGACCGCTGAAGGTCACTCGGATGAAGGTTTCGTCATTGATTTCAGCGATATCAAAATGACAGTACAACAAAGCCTTGTAGATCGTTTAGATCACGCTTTTCTCGCTATGGGAAATGAACCTGTGTTAGAGACGTTAACGGATACTGGTTCCAAAGTAGCTTTGCTGTCTTTTCGCACCACAGTTGAAAATATGTCCTGTTATATAGCTTATAAGCTGAAGCAAGCGGGACTGCCGCTGTACGCTGTAAAGCTGTGGGAGACACCAACCTCCTGGGCAGAGGTGCTGGCTGAAGATATCCCTGAGGATGGGCCATCTTACCGCTTGTATGGAGGCTGCGACTGTGAGTAAGATTCCCGTAATTGAAATGTTCGGTCCGACCATTCAAGGTGAAGGTGCGGTAATTGGTGTGAAGACGATGTTTGTCCGCACCTATGGCTGCGATTATCGCTGCAGCTGGTGTGACTCCGCTTTTACTTGGGATGGTACTACTAAGGATAAGGTTCAAATGATGACCGCGGATGAAATCATGAATGAACTATTAGCGTTAGCTGGAGATAATTTCGACTGTGTTACGATTTCAGGCGGTAATCCTGCTTTGATTGGTGAAGGAATGGGCACTTTTATCAACCTGCTACACGAGCGAGGGATACAAGCTGCAATAGAAACTCAGGGCAGTAAATGGCAGGAATGGTTCAATGACGTGGATGTGCTGACCATCAGTCCCAAGCCGCCAAGCTCAGGGATGACGACGAATTGGGAAATACTAGATAACATCATGAGTAAGATGGAGAATCTGGGCCGCTTTACGCACAGTCTTAAAGTCGTTGTGTTTGATGATAAGGACTTTAATTATGCAAAAGACATTCACCAGCGATATCCAAATGTGCAGCTCTTTCTGCAGCCTGGGAATGATGATGTCACTGAAGAGGGCGACATTTCTGCTCGACTTTTGGGAAGGCTGGAGTGGTTGTTTAATAAAGTAATCTTGGATCCAGAAATGAATAGAGTGCGTGTACTTCCGCAACTGCATGCATTGATCTGGCATAATAAGCGTGGCAAGTAAAAAGTATTGAAATGTAACGGGTGTCTGCTTAGCAGATGCCCTTTTTTTATTGATTTGAATCTTTAAACAGGTAGAAAGAATGTCCCATCATCTGGTATGATTTTCATAAAAGTTGCAGGAGGTACTTAATGGGAAATTCAACTGCACTATTAATTATCGATGTTCAAGAAGCTATGTTCTCCTATCCTGGTCAAAAGCTGTACGATGAAGAGGGTGTGATGGAAAGGATTGTCTCCCTTCAACAAAAAGCTCGAATAGCAGGTACTCCAATAGTTTATATTCAACACACTGAAGATGAGGAATATACAAAAGGTACACCCTCATGGCAGATCAGTCACCGCATCACACCGCAGAAAGGCGAAGTTATTGTGGAGAAGCCGACTTGGGATGCTTTTCACCGAACCGAACTGCAAGATGAGCTACAAAAGCTCGGGATCACGAATCTGGTGATTTGTGGGATGCAAAGTGAGTTCTGCCTAGATACGACGATAAGACGTGCTTATAGTATGGGATATAAGAGCGTTCTCGTTCAAGATGCTCATAGCACCTTTGATAACGGGGTTCTGAGTAGTAGTGAGATCATTAAGCATCATAATGCGGTAATTGGAGGTAGATTCGCCCAGTTACGAGCTGAAAGCGAGGTTCAGTTCTAGATGAATACACCTCAGGCTGCCATGAAACCTATTCAGCGTTCTCGCCTTAGACTATTTGCCGGAAAGCGATATTTTATTTGGAAAAGATATTTGAAATGGTGGACTAGCCGCAGCAAGGTGGCGAAGCAGCGTACAAGTGAAATTTTATCTAATGAAGTGATGACTCATGCTACACCGTTATTAAGAAGTCTACGGAATGTAGATATGGTACTTCAATACAATAAAATAACCAATTTACGTCTGGCGATAGCGAAACTGGATGGGCTCATGGTGCGCCCGGGGGAGACTTTTTCCTATTGGAGAAGCATCGGTAAGCCCAGTAAGCGAAAAGGGTATCTGGACGGGATGGTGCTGCATTATGGTGGCTTCCATTCTGGAGTTGGCGGGGGACTGTGCCAGTTGTCCAATCTGATCTACTGGATGGCCTTGCACACTCCACTTACTGTCACGGAACGACATCGGCACAGCTATGATGTATTTCCAGATGAACAGCGTACACAGCCTTTTGGAAGCGGGGAGACCTGTTCATATAACTATTTGGATCTTCAGCTGAAGAATAACACTCCACAGACGTATCAATTAAAGCTCTGGCTGGATGACAGTCATTTACATGGGGAATGGAGATGCGATGAGCAGTCCCTTTATGAATATGAAGTGTATGAAAGTGATCATCGGATTAGCCTAGAACCTTGGGGAGGGTATATCCGCAGTAACAAGATTAGCCGAAAAGTATTTACACGGACCGGAGAGCTGGTTGGAGATGAAGCTATAACCGATAATTACGCACTTATGATGTATTCTCCGCTTCTTCATGGATAAGAGGATAGGGCTTAGGGTTATAACATAGAAAGACACATTATCGTTCAACCCTATGCCATACTTCAAAGGAGCGGATTCACAGCATGAAGGCCCTCACCTACCAAGGGAAGAAGAAAGTGAAAGTTAAAGATGTAGCTGATCCAAAGCTTGAGAAAAAGGATGACATTATAGTTCGGATCACCTCTACAGCGATTTGTGGATCAGATCTGCACATTTTTAATGGTGAAATTCCAGGTATGCATGATGACTATGTTATTGGTCATGAGCCTATGGGAATTGTTGAAGAGGTAGGTCCTGAAGTAACTAAAGTTAAGAAAGGCGACCGTGTCATTATTCCCTTTAATGTGGCCTGTGGTCAGTGCTTCTTCTGCCAGCATGAGATGGAGAGCCAGTGTGACAATTCTAATGATGCCAAGGATACTGGCGGTTATTTAGGGTATTCCGATACTTATGGCGGCTTTGCTGGCGGGCAAGCTGAATTGCTGCGGGTTCCTTATGGTAATTTCGGCCCTTTTGTAGTTCCTGAGGATGCAGAAATGGAAGATGAGAGGCTGCTTTTCTTATCAGATATTGTGCCTACAGCTTGGTGGGGAGTAGAAAGCGGAGGAGTGAAGTCTGGGGATACGGTCATTGTTCTCGGCTGCGGGCCGGTGGGACTGCTTACTCAAAAATTTGCTTGGATCAAAGGCGCCTCTAGAGTTATTGCTGTTGACCATATTGGCTATCGGCTGCAGCATGCGAAGTTGACCAATAATGTTGAAGTTTATAACTTTGAAGAGATCAAGGATATTGCAGCTCATTTGAAGGAGATAACCAGTGGGGGCGCAAATGTAGTAATTGACTGTGTAGGCTTGGATGCCAAAATATCTGCCTTGGAAAAAGTGGAGACCACGCTGAAGCTACAGGGAGGCTCACTCAGCGCATTTAGAATGGCCACGGATATCGTACGTAAATTCGGAACTATTCAGCTTGTAGGAGTTTATGGGCTTAATTACAATATGTTCCCGCTGGGTCATCTATTTGAACGTAATATTACTCTAAAGATGGGACAAGCCCCTGTTATTCACTATATGCCTTTGCTTTATAAGATGATTAAAGAGAATAAATTTGATCCTACAGATATCATTACGCATCGCCTGCCAATCAGTAAAGCGGAGCATGGCTATGATGTTTTTAGTGAGAAAAAAGAGGATTGCATCAAGGTGGTTCTGAGGCCGTAGCCTATAAGAAGCATATGCTCTCGTCAGAAATGACATTGCTTATGCTTTTTTTTAGTGAAATCTAGTGAAAATAGATGCATTTTTTCACGGTGTGCGTTAAATTAACATAAGTGACTTAAGATATTGAAAGGACGCGTACCATGTGAAGCTTAAAAAACCGCCACTTCCTATTCCGATTTTAATGATGATTGGGATTGTGGCTATCTCTTTTTCTGCCATTTTTATTAAGTGGTCTGCAGCGCCAGCATCTATACAAGGAATGTATCGGCTGTTGTTCACCTCCCTGCTGATGTTGCCTTTTGCAAGAACATACAGCGGAGCAGCGTTCGCTCTTCGTAAAAAAGACTGGATCATGCTAGTGCTCTCAGGCACTATGCTAGCTCTACATTTTTTGCTTTGGATGGGCTCTTTGAAGTATACTTCGGTAGCTAGTTCAACGATGATTATGGCGCTGGAGCCAGTGTTTATTATGCTGGGTGTTTATTTTTTGTATAAAGAAAAAACGGCTGTATCTGCGATTCTGGGGCTGAGTATTGCTATTGGCGGAGTAGTGTTTATCGGCTGGGGAGATATTGGTATCTCTGCAGATAATCTTAAAGGTGATTTGTTATCGATTGGAGGTACAGTAGCGGTAGCTGTGCATATGCTTATCGGTCAAAAGCTTGTAGTGCGCATGCCTTCATATTTGTATAGCTTGATAGTGTTCTTGTCAGCGGCTGGCGTGTTTGCTATATATAATCTGATAATGGGGATTGCCTTCTTCAACTATCCTGCGAATGAGTGGGGAATCTTCCTATTGCTAGCGGTGGTACCAACGGTGTTCGGCCATATTTTATTTAATTGGTTACTTCAGTATGTATCCGCAACTACGGTATCAATGAACATCTTAGGAGAACCAGTGGGGGCAAGTATCCTAGCTTATCTGCTCTTAGGAGAACAATTAACTGCGCTACAATGGGCAGGTGGACTTTTGGTTATGTTTGGACTGGGCGTATATTTGTATGCTGGTAGAAAGAAAACAATTCAGTTGGCAGATGCCATTCAGAATGCTTCATAACAGATATTTTAATCATAAAGGGGTCGCAAGGTATGGAAGAACAAGATCAAATTGTAGATCAGAATACTGAAAAAAACACAGGGCCAACGAGTGAGGAACTATGGAACGAAGACACGTACACAGCTTGGGTTGCCCGATTTGGTACGCCGTCAGAGGCCGCAGCCAAGTTGATTAAGGAACCAGGTGCAAAGCTGTACCCGCTCTCATCTTATTTTGGAGATGTACAGGGTAAAAAGATGATGAATCTCATGGGATCAAACGGAATGAAGGCGGTCGCGCTGTCATTAATTGGAGCGGACGTTACTGTTGCTGACTTCTCAGAAGCTAATGCGCGTTATGCAGCTGATCTCGCACAAGAAGCAGGTGTTCAGCTTAACTATATCGTATCGGATGTTCTTAAGCTGCCAGATCACGTGCTCGATGGTTCATATGATATCGTATTTGCTGAATTAGGAATTGTACACTACTTTACCGACCTTGCACCGTTTATGGAAACCGTCCGCCAGTTACTTTCTCCTGGTGGGATTTTTGTTCTACGTGATTTCCATCCTGTGACAACTAAGCTTATATCCTCGAAGGGTTCTACAGCGAAGGTTCGTAAGCACAAAGTTAGCGGGGACTATTTCGATACGACATTGGAAGAAAAGAAGGTCTCGTACTCTAAGTATTTGCCTTCCACAGGCAAACCATTAGACGAACAGGAACATAGCGTTGTATATTGGCGCCGCTGGACGCTTGGAGAAATTGTAACAGCTGCTGCCAGTTCCGGGCTTGTGATCCGCCAATTGGTTGAAGAACCCAATCTATCCTCGGATGTTTATGATAAAGGAATACCAAAGACATTCACCTTAGTGGCTGGAAATGGTCAGAACCTGTAGGTTATTCGAATGTAAGGATTACAACTGTTATACACATATGAGCTGAACTAAAGGCTGCTTCGTCCGTGAAAGGACGGTGTAGTCTTTTTTGCTTGCTTCAAAACATAAAATTTTAAACTTTTTTACGGAGAATATTCCATTACATTGGAAACCTATAGGTAATACAATAATTTTACATTCAACATTTGAAAGCGATTACTTTATAAAAAGGCATTCATAAAGGATTTGAGGTGGATATGAAATGGACGAAGTATTACTGCGAATGGCGGGGATTGATAAGTTTTTCCCAGGTGTTCATGCATTGAATCAATGTCAATTTGAGCTGAAGCGTGGGGAAGTGCATGCATTAGTTGGTGAGAACGGCGCAGGAAAATCAACCTTAATGAAGATTGCAACAGGTGTCTATTCCAAGGATGCGGGTCAGATGTGGTACAAGGGATCTGAGGTGGAGATTACTAATACTCGTGCTGCGCAGGAACTCGGGATTAGTATTATCCATCAGGAACTAAATCTAATGCCGCATCTTACAGTAGCCCAAAATATATTTATTGGTCGTGAGCCGCGCAAGGCACTGAAATGGTTCGTTGATGATCTGGAGCTAAATCGTAAGGTGCAGGAACTGTTTGATCAGATGAATCTAAAACTAGATCCGAAGACATTGGTCTCAGATCTGACAGTTGCTAATCAGCAAATGGTTGAAATCGCTAAAGCTTTGTCCTTCAATGCGGAGGTACTGATTATGGATGAACCAACTGCAGCATTGACAGATACGGAAATTAACGAGTTATTCCGTATGATCGAGCAATTACGAGAAGAAGGTGTAGGTATTATATATATCTCTCACCGCATGGATGAGTTGAAACGGATCACAGACCGCATTACTGTCATGCGGGATGGTTGTTATGTGGATACCGTTCGGACGGATTCAATAACCATTGATCAGATTATTAGCATGATGGTTGGTCGTGAACTGTATCAAACGTCGAAGCCAACGGCTTCGTTACTGACTCAACAAGTCGTACTAGAGGTTCGAAATTTATCTAATGGGCAGTTGTTGAAGGATATCAGCTTTCATCTGAATAAAGGTGAGATTCTGGGCTTCGCTGGATTAATGGGAGCTGGACGTACTGAGGTTGTTCGTGCCGTATTTGGAGCTGATCCTATCGATAAGGGTGAGATTAAGCTACATGGAAATACGGTTCGTATAAAACAGCCTCATCAAGCGGTGCAACATGGCATTGGCTATTTGTCTGAAGATCGCAAGCGCTACGGGCTGCTTGTAGATATGGACATTAGCATGAATAATGCGATTGCATCCTTCTACAAATTCCGTAATACATTCGGATGGATGAGGGATCGGGAGATGCGAAAGTCCGCGGAGCAGCATGCGGAAGCACTAGCAACCAAGACTCCAAGTGTAAGTCAAAAAGTCAAATTCTTATCCGGTGGCAATCAGCAAAAAGTAGTTATCGGAAAATGGCTAACGAGAAATTGCGATGTGTTGATCTTTGACGAACCAACACGTGGTATTGATGTAGGAGCGAAAAGTGAGATCTATAAGTTGCTTGATCAGCTAGCAGGTGAGGGAAAAGCGATCATTATAGTCTCTTCAGATCTCCCGGAGATTCTAAGAATGAGCCATCGCATTATTGTCATGTGTGAAGGACGTATAACTGGTGAACTACTCGCAGAAGAAGCATCGCAAGAAGCGATAATGAAATATGCGACGATGCGTTCATAATCGTTCAAGAGTTTATCGGAGGTGTCAAGGTCATGAAGATCGCAGATAAAGGGATTAGCCAGCCTATCAGCTCGAAGCAAACCGGGGCGCAATCAGGGTTTAAACAAAAATTATTAGCATTCGCAAGTTTGATCATACTGGTCATCTTATTTTCCGTAGCATCAAGTAACTTTTTTCAGTTTTCTAATCTAGTTGGAATCCTCGTCTCGACTGCTGTAATTGGAGTATTAGCGCTGGGCGCAACCTTTGTAATTATTACGGGTGGAATCGATCTTGCGTTAGGTACTGTAATGACCTTCTCTTCGGTAATGGTTGGTGTCATCATTACATTCTGGGGTCTGCCCGTACCACTAGGAATTGTAGGTGGAATTCTAGCTGGTGCACTATGTGGCTTTATAAGTGGTTTAATGGTGGCGAAAATGAATATTCCACCTTTCATTGCTACGCTGGCGATCATGATGGTCACTAAAGGATTGTCACTTGTCATAACGGGTGCCAAGCCGATTTATTTCAATGATGATCCGATTTTTGCCAAGATTGCAATGGGCAAGATGATCCCAGGCATTCCTAACACCATCGTAATCTTCCTATTGCTCGGTGTTATCGCAAGCATCATCTTGTCGAAGACCATTATTGGACGCTATAACTTTGCACTTGGCAGCAATGAAGAAGCAACTCGCTTATCCGGTGTGAATACGGTCAAATGGAAGATTGTGATCTATACCATCACAGGGATTTTCAGCGGAATCGCTGGTATCTTGATGGCATCACGGCTAAATTCAGCCCAGCCATCACTTGGCACTGGTTATGAACTTGAAGCTATAGCGGCTGTCGTCATTGGAGGCACATCTTTAAGCGGGGGCGTAGGTTCTATTCTAGGTACGATTATTGGTGCACTGATTATGAGTGTACTTACGAATGGCTTACAGATTATGTCCGTTGCTCAGGAATGGCGGACAGTCATTGTCGGTGTTGTTATCATCATAGCAGTATATGCTGATATTCTTCGCAGACGGAAGCAATGAACGAGGTATTATCTCCATACGGAGTGATATACAAAGCAAATGAAGAGGGGGAAGATTTAAATGAAACAGCGTCGAAGAGGGATTATCATGCTTGCCAGTCTGTTACTGGCTACTACCTTACTTGGTGCTTGTAACAACAGTGATAGCAAGAAGAGTGCATCCGGCTCAGACAAACCATATATCCCAGTCATTTCAAAAGGCTTCCAGCATCAATTCTGGCAAGCGGTGAAGCAAGGAGCCGAGAAGGCTGCCAAGGAGTTTAATGTCGAGATTACGTTTGAAGGACCTGAAAACGAGAGTCAGGTAGATAAACAAATAGAGATGCTGCAGACGGCGCTAGATAAGAAACCAGCAGCAATCGCGTTAGCAGCTCTCGACAGCAAAGCAGCGATTCCATATCTGGAAAAGGCAAAGGAAAATAATATTCCAATCATTGGCTTTGACTCTGGTGTAGATAGCGATATTCCTGTAGCAACCGCAGCAACTGACAATAAAGCGGCGGCAGCTTTGGCAGCTGATAAAATGGCTGAGTTGATCGGCAAAAAGGGTAAAGTAGGTTTAGTTGTACATGACCAAACAAGCAGCACAGGTCAACAGCGTCGTGATGGCTTCTTAGAACAAATGAAAGCGAAATATCCTGATATTGAAGTGTTAGAGCCGCAATATGGCGGTGGAGATCAGTTGAAGTCCACGGATCTTGCGAAAGCGATGATGCAAGCCAATCCGGACCTAAAAGGAATCTATGGCTCAAACGAAGGTTCTGCAGTAGGTGTAGCTAATGCAGTAAATGAATTACAGATGGGTGGAAAGATTGTGGTTATCGGCTTTGACTCCGGTAAACAGTTAATGGATGCTATTCGTAGTGGTGTTGTAGCTGGCGCTGTTACACAGGACCCCATTGGTATTGGGTATCAAGCGGTGAAGGCAGCTGTACAGGCGATTAAAGGGGAGACCGTTGAAAAGAATATTGACACAGGGTTTCACTGGTATGATAAGAACAATATAGATTCCGATGAGATCAAACCTCTGCTGTATGAATAGAAGAGATTAATAATAGAGGTTGCCTCAAGAAGGCAACCTCTATTATGCTTATCTGAAAAGGTAAACTTTTACATTACAAGTAATCAATGAGTCAATAGCTGAGGAGGTGTTGGATGTATAAGATTATTCTAGTTGATGATGAAGATGAGGTACGTGAGGGGATTAAACAGAAGATAGCATGGAATAATCATGGTTTTGAACTTGTTGGAGATTTCGATAACGGCAGAGATGCCCTTGATGCAATTGAGCAGGTTCGACCGGATGTGATTATTACAGATATTTGCATGCCCTTTATGGATGGACTAGGATTGGCCAAAGCTGTAATGGAACGATACCGTGACATGAAGGTCATTATCGTAACTGGTTATGAAGACTTCGAATACGCTAAACAGGCTATAACCTTGAAGGTGACGGAATATTTGTTAAAACCAATTAATGCTCGTGAGTTTGCCGAATATCTAAGCAAGATGAAGCAGGATTTGGATGAAGAGCATTTGCAAAAGGCCAATATCGCAAAGCTTCGTATGCAATTAAATCAGAGTTTTCCTTTGCTTCGCGAACGTTTTCTGGAGAAGCTTGTTACTACTCGTATGAAAAACGACGAGATCGAGAATAAAATGAATTATTTTCATATACAGCTGCAGGGTGCGGCTAACCTTGCTATCGTAATCGATATAGAAATGGACAATCGTAGCCTGGATATTGCTTCTGATGCTGAGCTACTGCGCTTTGCTGCTTTTAACATTGTGCAGGAGCAACTTGAGAAGGAGCAGGGCGGTGTCGTATTTCAGACGAGAGATGGAAAACTCGCTGCGATATTATCAGGGGATTCCGAAGAGATCGAAGTCACAACACAACTTCTTGCAGATCAAGTACAAACCAGCCTGAACAAGTACTTGAAGCTGACTGCAACCATCGGCATCGGTAGAAAATACGCTGAATTACAGCAAATTCCACAATCATTCCAGGAAGCGATTTCATCCATAGAATATCGATATCTTTTAGGCATAGATAAGGTTATCTCCATACAGGATCTTGAGTTCGGCAAAGGATTGGATCAAGCACATTTTTCTTCATGGGAAAAGCAATTCATATCCGCGTTGAAGACAGGTAAAGCATCAGCGATCTCGGAGGTCCTCTTGAAATGGTTTCAGGAGCTAAAGAGCAATAGCTCTTCTATAGAAGACTGCCGCAGTAGCATCTACCAAATGCTCGTCACTCTAATGAACTATGTGGTCGATATCGGATTCCCAAATACAGAGCTTGTTTCGCATAATATGTTTGCTGAGGTTGCAGCCCTCAAGACTTTAGATGAAGCAAGGAATTATTTGGAGAAAACTTGCCACGAGTTGATACTCAAGCTATCGGAACAAAGAACAACCGTCAGAACATCTCAGATGAAAGCAGCAGAAGTTTATATTCGGGAGAATTATTGTAATGACAGCTTTTCACTTCATGAGCTGTGCAGCCATATTTTTATGAGCATCAGTTATTTCAGTGCGACTTTTAAACAGCATACTGGAGAGACTTTTATTGAGTATTTGACTCGCCTTCGTTTGGAAAAAGCTAAAGAGCTCCTTACCGTCACACAGTTGAAGACTTATGACATCGCTGCTAGAGTTGGCTATGCTGATCCTCAGTACTTTAGTGTGATTTTCAAACGTAATGTTGGGATCACACCGAAGGAATATCGACAGCGACAGAAGGAGAATCTCCTTCTATGAAACCCCGCCGCTTCTTCCGAAGCCGAAGTATTCATAATAATATCGCTATTTCTTTTTCACTTCTTATCCTCTGCACGACTATAGTACTAAGCTATACTTCATACCGACTCTCCTCAGCTGCCGTCATGGGGAATTCCGTAGCCTATACTTCACAATTAATAGAACAAGTAAAACTGAACATCGAGAATTATATTAGCAACATGGAGAGTATTGCTGCTTTGGTATTAACTAGTAGTGATCTTGAGAGATATGTAAAAGGTTCGAGTTTTGGAAAAGAAGGGAAGGTCAAAGATAAGCAGTTAGCCAGCCAATATCTTCGATCTGTTGTCCAATCCCGCACCGACATTTCTTCTATAGTGTATGCAAGCTCGGAGGGGATAACGGTTTCGGATCGACTGGACGCAGTTTTGAAACCGCTTCCTGAATTGATGGCTCAAGAGTGGTATCAGCAAGCTTTGAACCAGACGGGAGTGGCTGTCTCCTCTTCACATGTGCAGCACTTATTTCAGGATGAATATCGTTGGGTAGTGTCGATCAGCAGAAAGCTTTCGGATACTTTTTCTGAAATGGAAGCAGATCGACAGGGTGTGTTACTTGTGGATCTTAATTACAGCGTTATTAACAATTTGTGTAAACAAATCGAACTGGGAAAACGCGGTTATGTATTCATCGTAGATCCGTCAGGGAGCCTAGTCTATCATCCTCAACAGCAGCTGATCTACTCACAGCTTAAGTTCGAGCAATTGGAAACCGTTCTTGGGATTAAGAGCGGGTCGGTTACGGTGAATACAGGGAACGAACAGAAGCTGTACACGGTGGATACAACCAGCTTTGGTTGGAAGATTGTAGGGGTAACCTATCCAGATGATCTAGTTGCTAACAAACAGCAGATGCAAGGTACCGCTGCCTTGTGGGGAGCCGTAAGTCTCATCTTTGCCATGGCTATATCTGTACTTCTTTCGTACGCACTAACTAAGCCGCTCAAGAATCTAGAAATTAACATGAAAAAGGCTGAGCGCGGTGAATTCGACATTCGTGTGGAAATTGAGAGCACGAACGAAATTGGCAAGCTTGCCCGAACATTTAACCTGATGATTATGAAGATTAAAGAGTTGATGAGCCAGATTGTGATGGAGCAAGAGATGAAGCGTGTGAGTGAGTTGAAGGCATTACAAGCACAGATTAAGCCCCACTTTTTGTATAATACGCTAGATTCGATCATCTGGATGGCAGAGACCGGTAAGAAGGAGGAGGTGGTCGAAATGACCTCATCATTATCGAAGCTGCTGCGTTCTACGATTGGTGAGGGCGAGGAATTGATCCCGATCGCAAGAGAATTAGAACATATTCGACACTATCTAACGATTCAGAATATGCGCTATCGCCATAAATTCACTTATTCGATAGAAGTGGATGAAGACATTCTTGAATGCAGTATATTGAAATTGGTCCTTCAACCCTTAGTTGAAAATGCGATTTATCATGGGATAAAGCATAATCCTGAGCAAGGGCACATCCTGATTAGGGGTAAAAAAGAGCAAAACGATATTACCATTCAGGTTATTGACAATGGTGTCGGCATGAATCCAGAGCAGATGGGCAAGTTACTGCTTCAAAAGGCTGATTACAGGATTGGCAGTGGGGTAGGCGTCTCGAATGTAAACCATCGCATTCAGCTTTATTTCGGGGACCATTACGGTTTGTCTTTTGCAAGTGAAATGGAAGAAGGGACGACGGTCACTTTAAGAATTCCTGCGCTCTATGAGGAGGAGTGTCCATGAGTTCACTATGGTCAAAAATAGGCCTGTCTGCTCTACTGTTATTCTTCATTGTAGCGCTCGGGTGGGTAGGTTATCGTATGTTTACGAATGAGCTTGATCCAAAAGTCAGAACCATTATCTACGTTCCTAAGACTATCGATACCAGTATTGAATTCTGGGAGGTAATGAAACAAGGTGTGGCGACTGCTGCCAAGGAATTCGGTGCAGATGTCCATACGGTAGGTACAGATACCGAGCTAGATGTGGATAAGCAAATTCAAATACTGGAACAGGCGATGGAGGAGAAGCCCGATGCCATTATTTTGGCTGCTACCGACTATTATCGTCTCGTTCCGGTTGCAGTGAAGATTAAGGCTGCTGGTATCACTCTTATTACGGTAGACTCGGGACTGAACGGCGGTATATCGGAGAGTTTTATCGCCACAGATAATTATGAAGCAGGCCGTAAAGCAGCGCAGAAGTTGATTGAAAATATTCAAAGCGACGATCAAGTCGCCATTATGAATTTTGTACAAGGCTCCGCTACAGCTATCGAGAGGGAGAAAGGGGTTCGGGATGCTTTATCTCAGAATGGAGTTAATCTTGTGCAGGATACCCTTTATAGTAACGGATCTTCGAAGAAGGCATATCAATTAACTGTTGATCTTCTAAAGAATCAGCCACAACTAAAGGGAATCATTGGTCTCAATGAGCCCTCTACGTTAGGTGCGGGACTGGCAATTATGGATATGGGCTTGAAATCAAAAGTGAAGCTGGTTGGTTTCGACAATTCCAGTAGTGAGGTTCAGTTGCTGGAGAATGAAACGATGCTGGGAACAGTGATTCAAAAACCTTTTACTATGGGGTACTTGGCTGTGAAAACTGCACTTGAAGTCGTTTCAGGTCACAAAGTAGCTCCTGTTATGGATACAGGCTCCGAATTTATTACGAAGGAAAATATGTACACAAGTGAGAATGAAAAGTTAATGTTTCCCTTTATAGAATAAGCAAGCAATAACGCCTTCGGCGTTCCTAAAAGACGGTTAGCGTTTATGTGAGAAATATAAGGATAAGTATAGTGTGAAACTTTTACTTTCTATATTTCAAATAAGGGAGCGCTCAAAACCACTATGGCTTTGGACGCTCCCTTTTAAAGCATATAAGGACCTATAAGTTGTTTAATATTTCGGCAAAAGATTGCTGCAATGGCGTTAATATATGATCTTTTCGCCAAGCCAGTACAAAACCGCCGCTCTCAGGCAAAACTCCCGGTAGAGGAGCATAACAAAGACGACCTAACGCAAGTTCTGCTTCAATGCTGACTCTAGAACAAATGCCTACGCCATCTCCCTCGCTAACTAACTTCTTTAGAGTTTCAGGTGAATTCAACTCGGATCGGTTCCACAAGCGACTATGATTTATTTCTGCCCATTGATCCGCAAATCCCCGTAAACAAGAACCACCCTCATACTGAATCCAAGGCTCAAGCGCGATCTGTTCTGGTGTTAACTTCTCTATAGTTGCAAAAGGGTGACTAGTGGCAAAAATGAGCACAGGCTCGTCGCGGACAACCAGCTGAAAGTTAAAGGATTCATCATGCCAATCAGAAGTGTGTAAAATAGCCATTTGAATTTCTCGGCTTCGGAGTCGTTCCTTTAACAAAGTATCACTTTGGATCGTCATTGAATTATTAATCCCAGGATATTGTTTCATGAATTGGATTAGCGCTTTAGGTAAAATATAAGTTGCAGGAATATAACTTGCTTCCAGCTTTAAAGTACCTTGTGACGGGGAAGAAAACTGTTTAACAGTACGTTCAGCTTCGGCTGTAAGTGAGACAATCTTGAGCGCATATTGATAAAGGGCCCGACCCGCATCTGTGAGAAGTACTCTTCCACTTCGATATTGGAATAAAGGCGTTCCAAATTCATTCTCTAGATTCTTCATATGAAAAGATACTGTGGGTTGTTTAAGGCCTAATTCAGCAGCTACATCGGTTACTTTCTTATATTTTTCAAGTAGGATAACGATCTTAAACTTCATAATATTCATGACTTTCCTCCGCACAATGCTAAGTTAGATAACAAATTATATCTCCATTATAGATTAAATCTATACATATATATAGTTTCTATTGGTATTTTTATTGTTGGCTTTACAAAGTTAAGAAGTTTCTCTAACGAACGAGCCCTAGAATAAGAAGAGTCAGAGGGGCCAAGAAGCTCCGGACAACAACAATAGCATATGCGTACAATGCACTTTTACAGTAAACAAGCATATGGGGGCCAAAGCTCCACAACACCATGTTAAAGCTTTCGAAGCCAGTTTCATATGAACTGTTTGAGGAAGCCGTGCTAACAAAACATTTAGGAGGAGACAAAACAATGCAATTAAAAAAATCTTGGGTTATGACTTTGGCTTTAACAAGCGTACTGGCACTTTCAGCTTGCGGTAATGGTGGGGCAAACAACACGGGAGGAAACGCTGCAGCTACAAATGAAGGTAGCGGCGCTAAAATAAGTGGTTCGATTCTAGCTTCAGGTTCAACAGCACTACAACCATTGGTTGAGCTGGTAGCAGAGAATTTCATGGATAAAAATGCTGGTGTGGACATTCAGGTTCAAGGCGGCGGCAGTGGTACTGGTCTTACTCAAGTAGCTGAGAAACAAGTAGATATCGGTAACTCTGACGTATTCGCAGAAGAAAAACTAAAAGATAAAGATGCAGAAAAAGCAGCAGCTCTTGTAGATCATCAAGTAGCAGTAGTAGCGATCGCAGCAGTAACCCATCCAGATGCTGGCGTAGACAGCTTGACTAAGCAACAGCTTCTAGATATTTTCACAGGTAAGGTATCGAACTGGAAAGAAGTTGGCGGAGCGGATCAAAAAATCCAAATCATCAACCGTCCAGGCAGCTCCGGTACTCGCGCAACCTTTGAAAGCTTTGCACTAGGAACTAAAACTGAAGATATCCCAGGATCGATTCAAGAAGATTCCTCCGGTACTGTTAAGAAAATGATCGGAGAAACTCCAGGGGCTATCGGTTATCTGGCTCTTTCATACCTTGATGATTCAATCAAAACACTTAGTCTTGATGGTGTAGAAGCCTCTGTAGACAATGTTATTTCTGGTAAATATCCAGTATGGGCTTACGAGCACATGTACACAAACGGCGAACCAAATGAAACGGTAAAAGCATTCCTTGACTTTTTCTTAACAGACGAAGTACAAACAGGTGAAGTCGTTGAGCTTGGATACATTCCAGCAGTGAAAATGCAAGTTACTCGTGACGTTTCAGGAAATGTTACAGCTAAGTAATTCACTTCTAAGCAATTAGTAAGGATTAGAATCTCAAGTGATTAGAGGCGGATACATCTGCCTCTCTTTTCACTTTAGAAAGAGGGAGCAATTGAGGGTGAAACTAAAAAACTCACGCATCGAGAAACATCATATTGAAGACTTTGTGGGACGTACATATATGTCCTTCTGTGTACTGCTATTGATAACAATCATTGTATCGATGGTATATTTTGTGGCGTCTAAAGGTATTTCAACTTTCACAAGCGGCGATGTTAGCGTTACTGATTTTCTATTCGGAACAAAGTGGTCACCTGAAGCAGATACGCCATCCTTTGGTGCTTTTCCGTTTATCATGGGATCTTTCTTAGTTACTCTACTTGCAGCATTGATTGCTAGTCCACTTAGCCTTTGCGCTGCGCTGTTCATGACTGAGATTGTCCCAGGATGGGGAAAAAAATTGCTTCAGCCCGTAATCGAGCTGTTGGCAGGTATCCCTTCAGTTGTTTATGGTTTCATCGGATTAAGTGTTATTGTACCGTTTCTACGCAACAACCTGCCTGGTCAAGGCATCGGGGTAGCTGCAGGCGCGCTTGTGCTCTCGGTCATGATTCTTCCGACGATTACAAGCGTGGCTGCAGACGCGCTGGCTTCATTGCCGCAAAATTTAAAGGAATCCTCCTATGCGCTTGGTGCCACCCGGTGGCAGACGATCTCTCGAGTGATTATTCCGACAACGTTTCCTGCTATTATGACTGGTATTGTACTAGGGATGGCACGTGCATTCGGTGAAGCCCTTGCTGTACAGATGGTTATCGGGAATGCGCCATTCGTACCAAAATCACTCTTTGAATCAGCTTCTACCCTGACGAGTGTAATCACACTTGGAATGGGGAACACAACCATGGGCTCTGCGCACAATAATGCTCTGTGGAGTATGGCACTGGTTCTTATGCTGATGACCTTTGTATTTGTCTTCTTTGTGAGACTGCTTGAAAGGAGAAATAAAATTTGAAGCCGAGAACCGTAAATAAAATTGCCACAAGCCTTATTGTGTTTTTCGCATTGCTCATCGTAGCTATTCTGGTTGGTCTATTAGGATATATCCTCTTTCGAGGTCTTAGTCACATTAGTTGGGATTTTCTATTCTCTGCACCGCAAAAAATTCGAGCAGGTGGAGGAATTGGCCCGCAGTTATTCAACTCCTTATTCCTTTTGGTACTCACGCTAATAATTACAGTACCTCTTGGTCTGGGTGCCGGTATTTACATGGCAGAATATGCTCGGCCAGGAAAAATCACAGGCTTTATTCGCTTAATTGTTGAGGTATTATCTTCGTTCCCTTCAATCGTAGTCGGCTTGTTTGGTCTATTGCTGATTGTTAACTATTTTAATCTTGGCTTCTCCTTAATCTCTGGAGCACTGGCATTGACGGTCTTTAATCTACCGCTGATGGTTCGGATTACTGAACAAGCTTTCCGTAGTGTTCCAAAGCAACAAAAAGAGGCTGGTTTTGCACTAGGATTGTCCAAATGGAAAATCGTAACCTCTGTGTTGTTTCCAGTAGCATTACCAACGATTATTACGGGTACTATTTTGTCCGCTGGCCGTGTCTTTGGGGAAGCAGCCGCATTGATGTTTACTGCAGGAATGAGTAGCCCAAGACTAGATTTCACCAACTGGAATCCACTTAGCCCGAACTCACCACTGAATCCTTTTCGTCCAGCTGAAACACTGGCTGTTCATATCTGGAAGGTAAATAGTGAAGGCATTGCTCCTGATGCCGCGCAAATAGCTGCGGGAGCTTCAGCAGTACTTGTAATTATGGTATTAATCTTCAACTTGGCAGCACGATATTTCGGAAGATTTATTTATCGTAAGCTTACAGCTTCAAAAAGAATGAACTAATTCCTAAAAATTAAAGTAGAGATGTAGGAGGAGTAATCGATGGGAACGTCGGCAACAGCAGTGCGTGAATCTTTTCAAACCGAGGACCTGAGTATTTTTTATGGAACATATGAGGCAGTTAAGGGGATTAGTCTTCCTTTTGCTGAAAATACGGTTACTGCACTGATCGGCCCATCCGGCTGCGGTAAATCAACCTTTCTTCGTTCACTGAACCGTATGAATGACGAAATCTCCGGATCAACAACCAAAGGAAGCATCTGGATTGATGGCGTTGATATTAATGCTCCTGGAACAGACGTTATCAAACTGCGTCAGAAGATCGGGATGGTTTGGCAAAAGCCGAATCCGTTCTATAAGTCCATTTATGATAACATTGCCTTTGGACCTAAGTACCATGGGGTTAAAGGAAAAAAAGCACTTGATGAGATCGTAGAGAGCAGCCTTCGTAAAGCAGCATTGTGGGATGAAGTGAAGGACCGTTTAAAAGATTCAGCATTAGCATTGTCCGGTGGACAACAGCAGCGGCTTTGTATTGCAAGAGCGTTGTCAGTTAACCCGCAAATTCTACTCTTGGACGAACCAGCATCCGCACTAGATCCAGTTTCCACGGGTAAAGTAGAGGAGCTCATCAAGGAGTTAAAAGAAGAGCTACGCATAGTAATCGTGACCCATAACATGCAACAAGCTGCACGGATTTCTGATTATACGGCTTACTTTTATCTAGGATCTCTTATAGAATACGATAAGACGGATAAGGTCTTTACTAATCCTGAGAATCAAATGACACAAGAATATATCATGGGTCGTTTCGGCTGAAGCCTTTCAACATCGTTCCTTAGGGAACGGTGTTTTTTGTTTCTATTATTTGCAAAAGGGAGATAGATACTGTATTATTATTGATAATGATTATCATTATTATAGGGAGTGGATCTTATGACACAAACTCAACCGACTCAAAAGAATAGCGTAGCTGAAGTAATAAAGGAACGTCGCTCAATTAAGCTTTTTAAAAAAGATCCACTGCCACAAGGTCTATTAGAGGAATTGTTAAATGTAGCTGTATGGGCGCCCAATCATGGGGTGCGTGAGCCGTGGAGATTTATTGCTTTTCAAGGTGATGGTACAAAGTTCTTGGCTGAAGCGGCATTTGCTTTCGTGAAACGTGCCTTTTCTGATCCTGAAGTGGCTGCTAAGCGAAAAGAATATATCTCAAATATTCCTTTAACGTTAATTGTGGTGATGCCTGAAGATCCGCGGCAGAGAGAGTGGGATGAGGATTTTGCAGCAGCGTCAGCACTTGTGCAGAACTTCCAGCTAGCGGCTTGGGAGCAAGGTGTGGGAACGATATGGAAGACCGATCCTTATATCAATAATCCTGAATTCCGTAACAAAATTGGTGTGAAGCCAGGAGAGAAGATCATAGCTATGATCCATGCTGGATACCCGGAGACTGTGCCAGACAGCCGTCCACGGACGGATGCTTCTGAACTACTGAAGATCATTGATAGCTATCCAGAGAACGATGTGGTGGAATAAGCAGAAGATTTTATAGTATTTAAATAATGAATATCAAAGGAATATATCTCCGAAGCATCCGAAGGGATGCTTTTTTTGTTTTATGAATATATAGCAATATATAATGTACATAATGATTGATATTGATTACAATTTGGTTAAGTGGATGAATTTTATTAAGGAGGGAAAAGCATGGGGGAGAACAAGAACATCAAGATGAAGCTGGCACGTATACAAAAAGATCTTTCCCAAGAACAGTTAGCGGAAGTTGTAGGGGTTACAAGACAGACGATTGGTCTGATTGAAGCCGGAAACTATAACCCAACGCTTAAGTTGTGCATAGCCATCTGTAAGGCATTGGATCGAACATTAAACGATATTTTTTGGGAGGAATAAGATTTAGAGGGTCAAAGATCAAGGATTAAGGATTGAGGATGAACGGAATATATCTGCTGCCGAGTAAAGAAGGCGACGTGAGAGGGTATAAGAAAATCAATTTATTTTGGGGAGCTGCCAGCACATTAATATGGGCTGTGTTAATGTTCGTATCTGATCTTAGAGAAGCCGGGGATTTGGATATTGCAAAAAGTATCATGAGCATCCTTGTGGGTTCCTTTATATTTTTCAAAGGGATTACATGGATGCAGTGGTTCATTATTAAAAGATCCAATAAAGATACGGACAAAATCTAGATGGTTACGAAAACTAATAATTCACGCTTGTAAAACTAATATGATTAGTTTATATTTAAGCTAATACCATTAGTTTTATGGAGGGTAACGATGAGATTAACACGTGAAGGTCATTTACTGCAGCTGACTTGGATGCCAAGAGTGTTTCCTGTGAATTGTTACTTGATTGAGGAAGACAATGAATTGACTTTGATAGATGCGGCAATGCCGTTTAGTGTAAAAGGAATTATCGATACCGCAGTGAAGCTTGATAAAAAGATCACTCGTATTATATTAACGCATGCTCATGACGATCATATAGGTGCACTGGATGAGCTAAAGAGACAGCTTCCAGAGGCTCAGGTGTACATTTCAGAAAGGGATTCGGCATTGCTTCGCGGAGATCGTTCACTTCGTGAGGGAGAACCTCAGACCCCTATTAAGGGAGGCGTACCCAAGAAGGTCACAACAAAGCCAGATGTATTACTCTATGATGGGGATACCATTGGTTCATTAACAGCAATTCTAACGCCTGGTCATACCCCTGGTTCTATATCCTTCATTGATTCACGAAGCGGCGCTGTTATCGTTGGAGATGCTTTTCAAACCTTCCGGGGAACCGCAGTTTCAGGAACCGTAATTCCTTGGTTTCCGTTTCCGGCTATGGCAACCTGGAGTAAAGATCAAGCAATAAAAAGTGCGATTAAGCTTCTAGAGGCTTCCCCGACTATACTGGCTACTGGACATGGAGACTTACTTAGGAACCCAGTACAAACCATGGAGAAGGCTATTCACAAAGCACAAATGATTCAAGATAGGAGTAATTAAAATGTCACCTAGAGCAGGATTAGATCGTCGTACGCTAGTTATTGCAGCAGCAGAAATCGCCGATCATGAAGGAATAGAGGCCGTAACCTTAGCCGCATTGGCTAACAAACTAGGTGTTCGTTCTCCGTCTTTATACAATCACATTAACGGGCTACAGGAATTGCGCACACAACTTGCGATTTATGGACTAGGAGAGCTTTCCAATGCAATGAACAACGCAGCTAAAGACTTTAGTGGAGACGACGCTGTACAGGCGATGGGGCGAGCGTATGTGGATTTTGCTAGAAGCCGACCTGGATTATACGAGACAACGCTGCGAGCCCCTGAACAAGCAAATACGGAGCTGGAAACGGCAAGTGATCATATTTTGAAGCTTATCATTCATGTGATGAAGGATTATCAATTGGGTGATGAAGGAGAAATTCATGCAGTACGCGGGTTACGAAGCATATTGCATGGCTTTGCCTCTTTGGAACAAAAAGGCGGTTTTGGACTGGCGCTTGATACTAATGTGAGCCTATCTCGGCTCATCAGTACTTATATTGCCGGCATCGGAAATATGAAGTCTAAATAATGGAGTACATAGGAGATGATGTAGTGATGTATAAGGGATATGAAAAGGAAAGTGTTATCACTTTTGGGGAAACTGCAGAAATCGTTGCCAAGATTGGGATTTTGCCGCTTGCCACTCTGATTCCTGAGCACCCATCTTTAAACGGATTAACGAAAGCGGAGAATTGGCATACAGGTTCAGAGCTAGATCCATGGTCATGGCGTGTAAGGTTTCCTGGTGAAGGCCTGGCTGGATACGGTAAATTTGTTAAGAAAAAAGCTATCCTGGTCTCTAGGGAGTGGTTTCCAGCATTTGTGGTAGCTGTAGGTAGTACTAAATCTATAGAAGAACGTTATAATGACGGATTAGCCAGCAGAGAAGCAGTGACTTTACTGCAAATTATTCGTGAACATCAAGGGATTGATACGCGTATACTTCGTGTTGAAGCTGATATGAAGGCTAAAGAAAAGAAGACGGCTTTTGATAATGCGGTTACGGAGCTTCAGGCATCGCTGGACATCGTTATTTCAGGTGTAAAAGAACGCCAAAATGCAGAAGGTGAGAAAAATGGCTGGAGCAGTACCTCGTTTGAGACTGTAAGCCACTGGATGGAAGATAACGGTCTTTCCGCATTTGAAGGCGATAGAGAAGACGCAAAAGCTTGGCTACATTCGAAAATGAATGGCATATGGTCGCCTGCAGCAATAGCCTGGACGAACAAAGCATTCTCATGGAAATAAAAACGGTTAATCACTACTCCCTTGAGAGTGATTAACCGTAAGCGTATTCTAATAAAATCATATCCATCACATTATTGTTCCAACATGGGTGCCAAGTAAGCAATCAGGAAATACAAGAATCCGAAAAACAGCATAACATAGGCGGTATATTTGATTGCATTAGATGCAACAATTCTTGAATCCACCGGTGCTTGAATTTCGAGCTGTTCTTCTTCAACGCTGTCAATTTCATTGGATACTGGATCTCTTAACATGATAATCCCCTCCTTGGAAATTCAATCCTTAACTGTATTGTGACATATTTGTGAACGGAAATCAACAATAGTGTGAACAAATATTGAACTTTTATTCAAATTTGGACTATTTATTTTCTGGATATCTTGTATGCAATAAAAAACAACCTGCATTTGTCCTCGGAAGAGGAACCAAGCAGGTTGTTTGGCATTTATTTATTCAATAATTTAAGCGAATAATTCAAGCCCAATCTCCATCACGGAAGATAGGTACGGTTGTTCCATCATCCTTAATACCATCAATGCTCATTTCAGGTGAGCCCATCATAAAATCAACATGTGTATGGCTTTGGTTCATTCCTTTTTCTTGCAATTGTTCTTTGGTCATTGTCGTACCCTCTTGAAGGGTAAAGGCATATGCTGCACCTAAGGCCAAATGGCAGGAGGCATTCTCATCATATAATGTGGTGTAATATAGAATTCCGCTCTCAGAAATCGGGGAGTGGAAAGGCACCAAAGCGACTTCTCCAAGATAAGCAGAACCTTCATCTAACGCGATAAGGGAAGCAAGCGTTTCTGAACCTTTTTCAGCGGTGAACTCCGTTACTTTTCCGTTCTCAAAGGTGAGAGTGAAATTGTCAATAAGATTACCCCCATAGCTAAGCGGCTTAGTGCTGCTTACCTTACCATTCACACCAGACTTCAGTGGGGCAGTAAATACTTCTTCTGTAGGGATATTGGCTAGGAAAGGGACTCCTTTGCCATTGACAGCTCCTGCTTGACACCAAATATGCCCCTCTGGTAGCTCAATCGTTAAATCGGTTCCATGTCCTGTATAGTGCAGCTTGCGGAACTTATTATCATTCAAGGTAGTACAACGTGCTTTCAGACCATCTAAATGTTGACTCCATGCTTGAATAGGGTCAGTTTGATCCGCACGTGTAGCTTTAAAGATAGCATTCCATAGCAAATCAATTTGCTGATCAGGTGATGCTTCAGGGAATACTTTTGCCGCCCACGATGCTGATGGGAATGCTACAATACTCCAGCTTACGTGATTCCCCATTAACAGCTCACGATATGGAGCTAATGTCTGTCCAGAGATCCGCTGATTATCCGCAATTCTTCCTGACTCAACACCGCTCAATAGATCTGGATTCGTTGAAGTTATCGATAGAAATGCTGCACCTTTTTTAGCCAAGTCTTCCAATTCATCTGCTTGCCATTGTGGCGGTTCCAAAAAGGAATCGGATGGAGCAAGGTCATAACGAGTACGTGTAACAACCTCATCACTATAATTAACCTTGACTAGCTTCGCACCCGCTTCATAAGCTTTACGTACTACAAGACGCACTAGTTCTGCGGAAACGATGTCGGCATTTACAACAAGCGTCTGTCCAGGTTGGATATTAACCCCAATCTTCACTGCCAGCAAGGCATAATTCTCCAGTTTTTGCTTGAAATCCAACATAGTTTCTACTCCTTCCAATATCTCAAGTCTTTATTTCATATTTACTGTTATTAGAACGCCCAGTTTCCATTCAGGAATACAGGTTCTTCTGTTCCATCAGCAGAAATCCCGTAAATATTCATCTCCGCAGAACCGATCATGAAATCTACATGGGTAACGCTATTATTCAATCCATGTGCAATCAGTTCATCCGGAGTCATATCTTTACCGCCTTCTAAACAGAAAGCATAAGCCATACCTATAGCTAGGTGATTGGATGCATTCTCATCAAACAAGGTATTGTAATAAAGAATATTGGACTCTGAGATAGGGGACTTATGAGGAACTAATGCAACTTCACCGAGGTATTTTGCTCCTTCATCCATACTAATGAGGTGCTCTAGTGCTTCATGCCCTTGCTCTGCACTAACACTAACAATTCGTCCGTTCTCAAAAGTAATAGAGAATCCATCGATAATGTTGCCCCCATGGCTGAGAGGTTTGGTGCTTCGTACGGTGCCATTTACACCAGTCTTCAGAGGGGCGGTAAATACTTCCTCGGTAGGCATATTGGCTACAAAAGAATGACCTTTCGCATTAATGCTGTCTCCTTGCGCCCAAATATGACCTTCTGGAAGCTCGATGCTTAGGTCTGTACCCGGTGCTATGTAATGCAGCTTCTTATATTTTTTTGCGTTGAGTACATTTGCTTTTTGATCTAAGGTGTCGAGATGTTCTTGCCATGCCGCTACTGGATCTTCACGATCAAGACGCACGGTGTGGAAAATAGCTTCCCAAAGTTTACTTAAACGTTCTTCAGCTGGAACATCCGGGAATACTTTATCCGCCCATGCCTGACAAGGTACGGCAACAATACTCCAGCTAACTTTGTCGGACATTTGCATTTCACGATATTTGGTGAGTGCGGCTCCCCGTACTTTTTGATAATTGGAAATGCGTACAGGATCAATACCTTTAAGTGCATCAGGATCTTCCGCGATCACGTTAAGAATAGCCGCACCCTTCTCGGCGAGTTCGGTCATTTCACCTGCGTACCAAGTAGGCGGTTCAGTGAACACTTCTGGAGCAGCATGTTCAAACTGCTGGCGCGTAATGCTCGCATCACTCCAGTTCACCTTCACCAAGCGTGCTCCAATCGCATATGCCTTGGCGGTGATCATACGAACGAAATCAGCTGCAAGAATCGGCGCATTCACCACCAGAATTTGCCCTGGTTGAACGTTAACCCCAATTTGCACAGCTAGATCTGCATATTTACTAAGCTTTGCCTCGAAATCAGTCATCGATTTTTCCTCCAATTACTAATAGTTTGGTACTTTACAAGTATTGTACTAAATTATTAACCGCCGGATGAAAAAAGTCAATTACATGGAATTTACAGTGTAAATTGAGGAATTACATTCATTTCAATGCTATACTGAAAGGGGAAATGATTTGATGAATGGAAGGAAGATTAGCGGATGAATTTAGAGATCGTAAGTGCTGAAATGAGCCGTAAAGAGGATAAAAGCTATGTAGGGAGGACGATATTCACTCTCGAAAACCATAAGGCTCCATATGAGATTACTTTCTTTAGTACAAGGGGAACGGAATGGGATTACAGCTTAAGCTTCGCGGGTGAACCTGGTAGCGAAGAGCAGTTCTTAGAAACCGACGCGCTGCTTGAGAATGATGACGATGTATACAATCAGTTGCTTGATGCTGCATTAGATAAACAAGAGATCGTTGAAGATTAAACATACAAGTGTTGATGAGATTACCAGCGGCGATTCATAGCCGCTGGTTACATCTCGCTTTACCCAATGCTAATCTTTCCTTCAGGATAGCGGTAAAGTTCCTTACTACCCTTAGGCTTGAGTGCATAAGCTAGGGTTAGCGGACCTGTCCGACCCAGAAACATTAGAAAAATAATGAGCACTTTACCCGCCGTAGTCAATTCTGGAGTAAGTCCCATGGAGAGTCCTGAAGTCCCGAATGCGGATATGGACTCAAAGAGTACAGCAAGAAACTCAGCCTTCTCTGTTACAGATAACAACATCGTAGCGATCACCACTAACATTAGAGACATTAATGTCATCGTCACGGCTCTATAGACATTTTCTTTAGCGATCCTATGACGAAACATTACAATATCCTCTTTACCCCTTAATCTTGCAGAAACCGCAGCCACTAGAACAGCGAACGTAGTAATCTTAATTCCCCCACCAGTAGATCCAGGCGCAGCCCCAATGAACATTAGCAGGATCATTAGAAATTGCGTTGATTCCCGCATAAGTGGAATTTCAACTGTAGTGACACCGCCTGAACGTGGTGTTATTGCTTGTAAAAATGTAGCCATCATCTTTCCACCTGCACTCAAGGGCTTCAGCGTAGAATTAAACTCTAGTATGAAAAATAGAGCAGCCCCAACGACAATCAATATCGCTGAGGTTGAAAGAACAACCTTCGAATGTAGAGTAAGCTTTTTACGTTTTGGGAAGTCAAAAACATCAGACAGGACGATAAAACCAACCCCTCCAAGAAAGATGAGGATCATCGAGGTGAAATTCACGATAGGATCATTTACAAAACGAGTAAGTCCACTAAAGGGCCCATGAATATCACCGAATAGATCAAAGCCCGCATTATTAAAGATAGAAATACTGTGAAAAATTCCATAATACACAGATTTCCCGAAAGGCATATCCATCATAAACCTACCGGCAAACATGACGGCACCTGTGAGCTGAATAACCAGGGAATATATCAGGACTCTGCGGATTAACTGGACAATACCTTGCATGGAATTCTGGTTCATAGATTCTTGCATCAGAATTCGCTCTTTAAAGGATATTCGTTTATTAAGGACCAAAGTAATCAAGGTGGCCATCGTAATAAAACCTAATCCCCCAAACTGAAATAATACGAGTAGAACAACTTGTCCAAAAGTAGTCAACTGTGTACCCGTGTCAATGACTGCCAGACCTGTAACACAGGTTGCCGATGTTGCCATGAATAACGCATCAATAAAAGAAATATGCCCTTCTACTGAGGCGACCGGCAAACATAGTAAAAAAGTTCCGGCAGTAATAAGTATTACAAAACCTAGCGATAAGACTTTAGGTGGAGTTAATTTCAATCCACCGAAGTTCAGGTTAGCCAAATTAATTCTCCTGTCATACGTAAAATTAGAGTAGTGCTTACAAAATTATAGCATAACTTGCCAGACCTTCCCTAAGTGGAGGGAGGTAATTGACATATTTTATCGAATTATTCTAGAATAACACCCTATTCTGCAACTTTAAAGAGGAGGCTTTCTTAATGGTGATAAGTCCGATTCTGAATCAGATTGGTGCAGTTTTTATTCCGGTAAAGGATATTGAGAAATCAAGAGAATGGTATTGCCAATTGCTTGGTTTGCCTTTAGATGGGGAGATATTATTCGGGCATTTATACGTCATCCCCATGCAGGGACCAGAAATCGTATTAGACAGCAAGATTTACACTACTGAGTCCATTCTTAATATCCCATCTTTTCATCTGAATACCGAAGATATTGATGCTGCTTATGATTATGTGAAAGCGAATGGAGGAGAGATTCTTACGGATATCGAGCATGACCATTGGTTTAATTTTAAAGATCCTGACGGTAATGTTATTATGGTCTGTCGTTGTTAAGAACCTTGCAGCCCGGAGGAGTAAGTAATGGTCATTACACTAAGAAAGCTGATCCCAGAGGATGCAGAAGCATTACTTCGTTTACAGCATCAGTTGGATCAGGAATCCAAATTTATGTTATTAGAGCCGGATGAACGGCAATCCAGTCTAAATCAGGTCCAAGAGATGATGGAAAGATTCGCCTCAGCAGATACTTCAATCCTTATTGGTGCAGAGGTTGATAACCTTTTGATAGGATTTATATCGGTTAGAGGTGGAAATGTTAGACGCAATCGCCATAGTGCGTACATAGTCATTGGCATTCTAAGACAGTATCAAGGTCAGGGGATCGGTACGGGGCTATTCAAAGAACTGGATGCATGGGCTGAGAATACAGAAATTGTTCGGTTAGAGCTAACAGTTATGACCCATAATGAGCTAGCTATGTCGCTATATATCAAAAATGGGTTTGAGATCGAAGGGATAAAGAGAAAATCACTTGTGATCGATAGCCAATGGGTAGATGAATATTACATGAGTAAGATTTTGATAAAAGAAAGAAGGATAGAGGATCAGATTTAATCTGATAACTCTATCCTTTTTTTATGATTAAAAGCTTATGAATTCTCAAGCTCTGATGATTCAGTGTCACCTGATGTCCCAATGATGACCTCAACCTTGCGGACACGGTATCGGTTCATCTCACGAATGATTAAGGTTACATGGTCATGAACAATACTTTTGCCAACGGCTGGATCTGGGATATGACTGTATAACCAGCCTCCAATCGTGGTCACTTCTTCATCTTCGAAATCAAGACCAGTAAGTTCCTTGACCTCAATTAGAGATACCTTACCATCGAACAGATAATTTGTATCGCTTAGTTTCTCAACTTCTCTGCGTTCATCACCGTCAAATTCATCTCGAATTTCGCCAACGATTTCTTCCAAAATATCTTCAATCGTGATGAGTCCAGATGTTCCACCATATTCATCAAGCAGCAGGGCAATATGCACCCGCTCCAATTGCATACGTGTTAAAAGGTTCTTAACAGGTGTTACCTCAGATACGGTTAAGACTGGCTGAATCAAGCCTTTGAAATCAAAATCAGGGTTATTGTCATATTGCAAATAAAGCTGTTTCGTATTGATCATTCCGATGATATTATCCTTGCTGCCTTCTGCAACCGGGAAGCGAGTATATTGTTCCTTACGAATAATCTCCAAATTTTCTTTCAATGAATGATTTGTGAAAAGACATACCATATCGGTTCGTGGAACCATGATTTCTTTGGCCAACATCTCATCAAAAGTAAAGATCCGGTTGACATAGCCATATTCAGCTTTATTAATTTTTCCACTTTCATAGCTTTCGGACAAGATCAAACGAATCTCATCTTCACTATGAGCGTCTCCATGCTCACTGGCAGGCTTCATCCCGAAAAGGCGAACAAGCAGATTTGCGGAACCATTCATAAACCAAATGAGTGGGTACAAAATTCTGTAGAACCAAATAATCAGCGGTGATGTAATTTGACCGATTTTTTCCGGAATGTTTATAGCTACTGTCTTCGGAGCAAGTTCCCCGACAACGACATGTAGGAATGTTGCAATGATGAATGCGAATGCAAAAGCAAGAGGGTGACTCACACTTGGACTAATATTAGCCCAGTCGAATACTGGAAGGAGCAACTGCTCAAACGCTGGCTCTGCCAGTGCACCAATACCCAGCGCAGTGATTGTAATCCCGAGCTGACAAGCAGATAAGTACCCGTCAAGATTAGCAGACACTCGTTGTACAGCTAGCGCATTCTTCTTTCCCTCGATCACCATTTGACTGATCTGACTACCTCTAAGTCTCACCAATGCAAATTCCGTTGCTACAAAAAAAGCGGTTAAAATAATCAAAATAGCCACCAACGTCAAACTAAGTCCTATACCCATATAATCTTTACCATCCCTTTCGTTCCTAAAATAGGTTATACTCATATTATGAGTTCTTATGAACTATTCTACGAACTTTTCAGAGAAATATCAAATGGTGGAGGGAAACAGATATGGAATCATTTGCATTGACTCGTGTGGAGATGTCCAGTCTTCTGCTCTCATTGACCGGATTATCAGACCGGAAATCGCTGAATATCCTCCAAGAGGCATGGACTAAATTTCATCTTGATGAAGTACAAAAGGGGACTTCGTTACCCGCCTTTTTATCTACAGATGTTCCACCCATTTTACAAAAGATCATTAAGGGCGATAATGTTAAAGGCTTTTCACTCGGTGAAATTGCTTCATTAGGCCATCTTATAGAGTATTCCACGTTGACTGTGACTACTATGCAGAACTGGGTGAAGCGCGACTTTAAGGAGTATCTCGGTTCTCCAAGAGAGGGAAAGAAGTATTCAGTCAATCAGGCAGCACTTCTGTTTATGATTGATGATCTCAAATCGGCCCTGAATTTCGAAAGTATCCGTCAGCTATTCCGACTGATGTTCTTAAAGCCAGATCGCGACGATGATGATCTTATAGAACCGGCAAAACTATATTTTGCATATGCTGGACTTTTTGAGGAGATTAAGAGTAATCCAACTATACAAACGCAATGTAAAGTAGATCAGCTTTTGCACAAGGAGTTTTCCTGGAAAGAAGATTCCCTGCTTAGAAGTTCCACAGATCGTGTGATTAATCGGCTGACGCATCTTACGAGATCTCAGAGAGAATCTGTACGCAATATACTGCTGATAGCCACGATAGCTGTTCAGACCTGTTATTTTCAATCGCTTGCCAGACAATACTTTAATGCTGCTTTATTTCTTGATTTTTGAACGCTTCAATTTTAATATGTATAAGTGAAACAATCAAAAGTAAGTTTCATAAGATATATGTTGGATATAAGGGGGCTTAGAAGTGAATCAAATGACACTGCTGCGGAATCCGAAGCAAAGGAAATTACTCTTCAGTGCAGGCTTAAGCTGGATGTTCGACGCGATGGACGTCGGGATGATTTCTTTTGTTGTAGCAGCTTTAGCCAAAGATTGGAATCTGGGACCGGAGCAGATAGGCATATTGACAAGTATTAACTCCGTGGGCATGGCTGTGGGTGCTGCGGCCGCAGGGATATTAGCCGATCGTTTTGGACGTAAACCGATACTTCTATGGACACTCCTAATTTTCTCGGCTGCGAGTGGTTTATCGGCTTTTGCAACAGGCTTCGGAATACTCTGTGTATTTAGGTTTATCGCTGGATTTGGACTAGGTGGTGAGCTGCCCGTCGCTTCAACATTAGTGTCTGAAAGTATGCCTGCCCGTGAGAGAGGCCGTGCGGTTGTGCTACTGGAGAGCTTTTGGGCGGTTGGATGGATTGCTTCTGCATTAATTGCATTCTTCGTCATTCCCGATTATGGTTGGCGAGTTGCATTCGGTATTGGTGCTGTTCCCGCTCTGTATGCTCTATATTTAAGACGCGCAATAGACGATTCACCGAAGTTTGCAGAGATTAAGAAGGCACCGGTGTCCTTGAAAAAACGTATCGCAACGGTATGGTCACCGGAATATCGTCGTTCTACGATTATGCTATGGATTTTATGGTTTACTGTAGTGTTCTCGTATTATGGGATGTTTCTATGGCTACCTACAGTTATGGTCCTTAAAGGCTTCAGCTTAGTTAAAAGCTTCGAATACGTGCTTATCATGACACTCGCTCAGTTGCCTGGTTACTTTACTGCCGCTTATTTCATCGAGAAGTTCGGACGTAAATTTGTCCTGGTCATCTATATGCTGTTCACTGCCGTTAGTGCGGCATGGTTCGGAAATGCAACTACAGAAGGTATGCTGATGGCAGCCGGGATTTGCTTATCCTTCTTTAATCTCGGAGCATGGGGTGGCATGTACGCTTATACACCAGAGTTGTACCCAACAACCATTCGCTCAACAGGTGCTGGTTTAGCGACTTCCTTTGGCCGGATTGGTGGTATCATCGCTCCTTTACTAGTAGGGTTGCTGGTAGGTAAATCTATAGCGATTGGTTCGATCTTCATGTTATTTTTTGTAACGATTATTATCGGTGCATTAGCGGTGCTCTTCCTAGGAAAAGAGACAAAGGGAACGGAGCTCCTGTAGAGGATAATTCTTCATTACATACTTGATGTTAATCTACCAACAATGCTAAAATTTAATAAGAACAAAACGGTTCCTTCACAGTTGTGAACAGGGCCGTTTTTTTTAACATTAGAAACTATATATTTAGGGCCCCCGCAAAGAAGGCGTTGTGCTTCCATTAGTCCTTCTTTTATAAGAACGGAGCGATCGAACATGAGTAAGGATAGGAATCAGCCTCATTTCACGGAATTAGTCTGGGAAAGTACGGAACAAAATGTTCCTATTCCCCCGCGAAATTCATCAGAACCAGCGCTGCCTAAGTTATCTACTTCAATTATTGGGAAGCCTAAAGCGTCGTCTGAATCTTCTTTACAGCTTCAGCTTTGGGATCTGGAGACCGACACGCCAGAGCCTGTGACAACTACCGAAGGTCAATTTGTAGCTAGAGCGAAGGAGTTGGAGCATAGAACTGAGGATTCGGCACTATTTGTTCCTTTTAAGAGTTACTGGCCAACGTATGGTCATATGACAGGCACGCAAAGTAGATGGTATTTTTATTGGCGTAATGAAGTTAGGCAGGGTAGATATCCAAAAACGGATCTTTCATATATTTTTCTGCACGTGTATGAGCTTATTAATGGTGTAGGTTGGCAAGACCCTTATGATGGCTATAAGCAGCTCAGTCAAATCTGGGAAGCTTATCGAGAAAATTATAAACGTCTGGATCAATATTTGGGTGGTTGGATCGCGGACTTCTCGTTTGTTCATCATTTGGATGTGCCTCTATCTTTAATCGTTGCTCGTTCACGCGGTCTCGCTGGAGATCTGGCAGAGCTAGAGTTAGAGAAATGTCTTACTGTAACTCCTGAGCAGTTAACTTTTACGGTATTAACAGCAATGTCGGACTACGATATTAGTAAATCGAAGTTTTATATGGGGGAAGGTAAAGAAGCCCTCGAACGATATATTCCACAGGTAGTGGCACTGATCAACGCTTATGTCAGTCGGAAACATGGCTCGAATTTGGTTGAAATGTTCCCACCAGGTCCCTCAGTAATGCGAGAGCGTTATTTATTCCGTAGCGCCGTATATGATATTTCGATGTATGGTTATTCTGTACTTATACCAGTTGTGCGTATCAGTAAATCTCCACCGCTTCGCAGTTTGATTACAAGGCTATTCCGTTTGACTGAGAATAAATTACGGGAACTGCTGGGGTATCGAGGTCGGCTCAAAGGGGTTAATGTGGATGCGGATATGGATGACCTTATCACTCGTTTTCTGAAGCGGGAATTTGAGAAAGAGAAACAGGAAGGTAAGGGGCCGGCAGTAGTTATTGATCGTGAGAAGCTTGAAAGGCTGCAGAGTGATTCCGAGATTGTACGAACTATGCTTACGGTTGAGGAAATGAATGAGCTGGAAGAGCTTGAGGATAGGGGTTTTGAGATTACTATTGAGGAATCCGAGCTTGAAGAAGTAGTAGAAAAAGAAGAAATTGAAGATGAAATCATTGTACCGCTTCAGTCTCTTGATCCTGAATTAACTATAGAAGAAATTCAATCTGCTAACGTAAATACGGAGTGGGAGCAGTTCTCTTATGCTTTAAGTCCACTCCAACACGAAGCTCTGATTACCCTTATGAACGAGGATGGAACACAAACCATACAGAAGCTAGCGGCTGCAAATGGCACGATGTCAGAGCTCTTGATTGATGAGATCAATGATATCGCAATGGATATTCTTGGTGATTTGATTATAGATGGCGAAGAAATTGCAGAAGATTATAAAATTTATCTGCTTAATATTTAATGGGGTGAACTTTGGATGAATGTTTTAAAAATACCCAAACGCATGACGACAGCACTAGTCAATTCACTGACAGCCGGTGTGGTTCCGCGTATCGGACTAGAGCATATAGCCGTAGGCCGCCGGCCAGAGATTGAAGCGATATTGAGAGATATGGATAATATTGCGGAGGGTGGAGCTGCTTTTAAGCTGATTACAGGCAAATTCGGTAGCGGCAAAAGCTTTCTTTTGCAGATGATTCGCAATTATGCGATGGATCGGGATTTTGTAGTAGCCGATGCGGATCTATCCCCTGAACGAAGATTAGTGGGAACGAAAGGACAAGGTCTTGCTACCTATCGAGAGCTCATGAGTCATTTGTCTACCCGGACACGTCCAGATGGAGGCGCTCTGGAGATTATTTTGCAAAAATGGATCATTACGCTTCAGCAGTCTGTGATGCAAGAGAATGAATATGGCCCTGATCACCCCCAGCTTGGAGACGAAGTTGAGAAACGAATCTATGCTGTAGCCTCCGAAATGCGCGGTTTGGTACATGGATTTGATTTTGCCAAAGTTCTGGCTTCTTATTGGAATGCACATAAGCTCGCTGACGATGAATTGAAGCAGGATTCCCTTCGCTGGCTAAGAGGTGAATTCGCTACTCGAACGGAAGCACGAAAAGCGCTCGGTGTAGGCGTAATTATTGATGATGATAATTGGTATGATTATATGAAGCTGTGGGCGGAATTCACTTCTGCTATTGGTTATAAGGGACTGCTGCTGTTCATAGACGAAGGCGTCAATCTCTACAAAATCACGAACAGTATCTCACGTCAGAGCAACTATGAAAAGCTGCTTACGATGTTCAACGATACGATGCAGGGCAAGGCAGAAAGCCTGGGAATTTTTATAGGGGGGACTCCGCAATTTGTGGAGGATGGCCGGCGAGGATTATTTAGTTATGAAGCGCTGCGTTCAAGATTAGTTGCAGGAAGATACGGTGCAGCAGGTCTGAACAATTATACTGGGCCTATTATTGCACTGGACATGCTCTCACATGAAGAAATTTTGATCCTTTTGCAAAAGCTTAGAGATATCCATGCCCTTCATTATGGTTACGAAGCACAGTTAACACAGGAACAATTGGTTCATTTTATGGAAGAAGCTGTAGGCAGATTAGGGGCAGACGAGCTCCTGACTCCGCGTGAAGTGGTGCGTGATTTCATGGATCTGCTTCACACCTTGCACCAGCATCCGGAGATTTCTTTCGAGAAGCTAGTGGGCGAACGAACCTCTAAACCTGCCTATACTGAACAAAACGAGTTAGATGGATTCCTCGCGGAGTTTGAATTATGAGTGATAATCCGTTTTATAGACTGGCTCCTTTCATTAAAGAGTTTATCTATAAGAACCGTTGGGAGACTTTGCGCGAGGCGCAGGTGGATGCCTGTCGTGTGTTGTTTGATACGCCGCATCACTTACTGATTGCTTCGGGTACAGCTTCAGGTAAGACAGAGGCGGCCTTTTTCCCAGCGCTTACTGAGCTGTATGAACGTCCTTCCGGTTCGGTTGGTATTCTGTATATCGCTCCTCTGAAAGCATTGATTAACGATCAATTTACACGGCTGAACGATTTGCTCCGTGAGGGCAATATTCCGGTGTGGCACTGGCATGGGGATGTTCCCCAAGCTGATAAGACGAAGCTGGTGCAGAATCCTTCCGGCGTGCTGCAGATTACCCCTGAATCGCTTGAAGGACTATTGATGAACCGTCCGAATGCTATCCCGGCGCTGTTCCATGATCTCCGTTATATTGTCATTGACGAGGTGCATGCCTTTATGGGCGCTGATCGGGGGATTCAGGTTCTGAGTCAGCTGGCGAGAATCTCACGAATGGCGGGATGTTATCCGCGTAGAATCGGTCTATCGGCTACGCTTAGCGACTATGATTCGGTGACGGAGTGGCTGGCGGCTGGTACAAGGGAGAGTGTAGAGGTGTCCGCTCCACAAGGCGGGCGTAAGCTCCGTTTAAGTGTGGAGCATTTCTCTTTCCCGGATGCACGGGATGAAGTGCAGGCGGAGCATTTAGAACGCGCGAAGCAGTCTTACTATGATTTCATTTACGATCATACGCATCTTAAGAAAGTGTTGATCTTCACGAATAGCCGCTCGGATGCGGAGACGGCTACCCTTGAGCTGCGGAGAACGGCCGCGAAGCGTGGGGAACGTGATGTTTTTCACGTTCACCATGGCAGCATCTCCGCGATGCTCCGCGAAGAGACGGAAGCCGCGCTGCGGCAAGGCTCCGGACCTGCAGTTGCGGCAGCGACATTGACGCTGGAGCTGGGCATTGATCTAGGAGAGCTGGAGCGGGTGCTCCAGGTCGGCGCTCCTTATAGCTGCGCAAGCTTTGTGCAGCGACTCGGTCGCTCGGGCAGGCGCGGTGACGCCGCATCCGAGATGATCTTTGTCACGCCCGAGGAAGAGGATGAGGAAGCGCAGCTTCCGGCACGGATGCCTTGGACGCTGCTTCGAGCGATAGCGGTTATAGAGCTATATGTGCGCGAGAAGTGGGTTGAACCACTGGTGGTGCGTCAGCTGCCAGTCGGGCTGTTATACCATCAGACGATGAGCATATTGAAGAGTATGGGGGAAGCGGAGCCGGAGGATTTAAAGGAAGCAGTGCTAAGTTTACCTTCCTTCAATAGCATTGATCCTGCGGATTACGATACCTTCATGACTTATATGCTGGGTATGGGACAAATCGAGAAGATGGATGAAGGCAGCTTGATTATCGGGATGGCAGGGGAGAAGATCGTGAACAACTTCCGCTTCTATGCAGTCTTCAAAGACGATGAAGAGCATGTTGTCTATAACGGGACTGAAGAGATCGGTTCGATCACAACAGTGCCACCACCGGGTTACTGTTTTACTCTGGCAGGGAAGCTCTGGAAGGTAGAAGAGGTCGATAATCGCCATAAAGCTGTTTATGTAAAAACCTCACGAGGTAAAGTGGATACGTTATGGCTTGGAGCGGGTGGTGATGTGCATACACGGATTATGACCAAAATACGTGAAGTGTTAGGCGCAACATCCTTGTATCCGTATCTTGCTCCGAGTGCGGCTGCGCGGCTTGAACGAGCTCGTCGTTTAGCGAAGGAAAGTGGGATGCTTGAACGTTCCGTTATGCCAGCAGGTGGAGATTCGATGTTTATCTTACCATGGGCCGGTAGTCGGCAATTCCGCACACTAGAACGCCTTCTCAAGAATAATTTGAAGAGCTCACAGGGACTTCGATCTATCGTGCCGATGGAGCCTTATTATATGGTGGTTGCAGGCAAAACAGATGCAGAAACGCTGGAAGCGGAGATCATCGCTGAGAGTATGGCTGCCGTTGATCCTTTAACATTGTTATCTCCAGATGAAGCACCCTACCTCGGGAAATATGACGAGTTCATCCCACATGAGCTGCTGCGCAAAGCTTTTTCTTTAGATGGATTAGATGTTCCGGGGTTGCTTGAAGTGCTAAAACAATGGCGGCAACCACAGTAACTATTTAAATATTTTTAATCGAGACGCCCGCTTATGCGGGCGTCTCTTTATGTTCGGACGCACAGCAACATTTATCCCCTTGCGCCGATCTAGACTTTCCTCCTATTCCAAAAGTTGTATAAATATAGGGCGAGCGGAGAATAGTATCTAGAAGATTCCTATTAAAGGATGATAACGATGTGGTCTAAAATAGCCTCTTATATTCCGGATTGGACAATTTTTATGCAGGCGGCGATCACGCTGCTCTTTCCCATAGGGATTTATTATCTTTACAAGCATTTGTATTTTTATGTTGGAAGCGGACGTTCCAAGGAATCAGGGGCTAAATCTCAGGATTCGGAACCGAAGAAGGTAGGAGAAGCAAATCAACAGCAGCCTTTGTCTACAGTGTTTACCCAAGACTACGAAGCCGACCTAGCAGTAATAAGAATGGCATTGGGGGGGAATAGTGATGTGCATTTCCGTGAATTCTCAGTCAAAGGTATTCAGGCACGAGCAGCATTGGTCTATGTGGAGGGCATGCAGGATGAAGAACTGATCAATCAACAGGTGTTGCAAAATCTGATGTTTGCCGGCGAAATGCAAGCATCGGAAGAAATATACACTTATATGAAACAAAATATGCTCCCACTGGCTCAGCTTAGTGATGCTAGAGATTTGAACCATCTGCAGGAGTCTGTCCTGTTTGGATACACTGCACTGATTGTCGAAGGCATGCGTGAGATGCTTCTGGTGGGCTTTCCACATGGAGCTGTGCGTGCAATCACGGAGCCAACCTCAGAAGCTTTACTCCGGGGACCTAGGATTGGCTTTACCGAAGTACTCAGTGAGAATACTTCTATGCTACGGCGCCAAGGGCTCAATAAGAATCTGGAAATGAAAAAGGTTGAAGTGGGCAGTGAAATCAAGAAAAATCTGGTTATCGCTTATATGAAAAACATTGTAAATCCTGATCTGCTTCAGGAAGTGAAGGACCGGATCTCCAAAATTGATATGGATTTTATTCTGGAATCTGGCTATGTGGAGCAGTTGATCGAGGATGATTATTTAAGTCCGTTTCAGCAAACACAAAATACGGAAAGACCCGATCGTGTGATTGCCTCCTTATTAGAGGGAAGAATTGCAATTTTACTTGATGGCACACCGTTTGCACTTATTGTTCCAGTGACGTTCAGTATGCTTTTACAGTCTCCCGAGGATTATTATGAGCGCTGGTTTCCAGGTACACTTTTACGGGTGTTACGGTTTTGCGCAGCATTTCTGGCTCTGTTAGCCCCTGCGCTTTATATTTCCTTTATCTCCTTTCATCCGGGACTAATTCCTACTCAGCTGGCCATTTCCATAATTGAAGCACGCCAAGGTGTACCCTTTCCTGCTTTAATTGAAGTACTGATTCTGGAGATTTCCATTGAGATCTTACGTGAAGCTGGAATTCGTCTACCGAAGCCCATAGGTCCGGCAATGGGGATTGTCGGAGGTCTGATCATTGGAGATGCCGCGGTACAGGCCGGTATTGTAAGTCCCTTTCTAGTAATTGTCGTAGCCGTGACAGCGATCTCTTCGTTTTCCATACCGATGTATAGTACCGGCATTACTCTCCGGATCTTACGATTCGCAGGCATGTTATTTGCGGCAGTCCTGGGCATGTACGGAACCATCCTGTTCTTCCTGCTGATTTGCAGCCATCTGACTCGACTTTCAAGTTTTGGAGTTCCTTACATCACGCCTATCTCCCCTTTCCGGGTAAGTGACTGGAAGGATTTATTCGTCCGTGCACCGTTATCCATCATGAAGCAAAGACCAGAGATGCTGAAGACCCAGAAGAAAAATCGTAAATCGTAGTGAATGTATTCTTGCAGGAGCAGGGGGAAGATCACAGTGTTCAAACGTACGGATGACAAGATCACAACCTCGCAGGCTACCATAGTATTGACCAATTCGATGCTGGGTGCTGGAATTCTGACCTTGCCAAGAAATGTAGTCAAGGCTGTGCAGACTCCCGATGCCTGGGTTTCTGTGGTGCTGGGTGGTGTCGTTGTGTTTATGGTAATCATGGTTATGGTGAAGCTTAGTCAGCAATTTCCAGGTAAAACTGTCTTTCAGTATTCTAAAAGAATTGTTGGGATTCTTCCAGGTAGTGTGCTGAGTTCACTGCTGATTCTGTACTTTATTGTCATTGCAGGCTTCGAAATCCGTGTATTAGCGGAAGTAACGTTATATTTTCTTCTGGAAGGCACTCCTATTTGGGCGGTAGTGATGCCGTTCATCTGGGTCGGTACTTATTTGGTGTATGGTGGGATTAATTCCATTGCCCGTGTGTTTCAAATTGTGTTCCCGATCAGTATTTTTATCCTGATCATTTGTTTTATCTTAAGCTCCAGAATATTTGATATCCATCATTTGCGTCCTTTCATGAGTGAAGGGCTGATGCCGGTCATCCGGGGGATGAAGTCGAGCATCCTGATCTTCACTGGATGTGAGGTTGTAATGACAATGACGGCCTTTATGGAGCACCCGCAAGAAGCGGTCAAAGGAATGATGGTCGGATTCTGCATCCCGCTGGTACTGTATTTGGTTACTGTTGTGATGGTTATTGGAGGTCTGTCCATCAATTCTGTAATCACCAGTACCTGGCCTACGATAGATTTGGTACGGAGCTTTGAAATTTCAGGTTTCTTTTTTGAACGATTTGAATTTCCGCTGTTAGTCATATGGCTGATGCAGATGTTCTGCAATTTTTGCAGCTTTTTCTTTAATGCGTCACTTGGAATCTCGCAAGTGTTCCACCTGAAGATCCATCCGGTGATTTTCGCCTTAATGCCTGTAATCTTCATCTGCACGATGATCCCTCAACGCATTAATGATGTCTTCAAACTTGGTGATTCCATCGGCTATGTAGGTGTGCTGATTTTTATATTGTTGCCACTGTTATTGTCGGTTGTATTACTGATCAGGAAGAAAGGACTCAAGCAGAATGTTTAGACAAAGAATTATACACTTCCTATTAATATTCATGATTCTGCTTACACAGCCTGGTTGTTGGAGCAGCAAAGAGATTGAAGACCTGAGTGTTATTACGGGATTGGCGCTTGACAAGGGGGAACCTAGAACGCTCGAGCGGGATTTTGAGGAACGTGGAGGGAGCTACCAAAAGCATAATAAAGTTACGGCAACCGTACAAATTGTGCCTGAAAGAACAATCGGAACCTCTGGTAAAGAAGGCGAAAAAATCAAAACCCATTTTAACAATATTTCAGAAACAGGGGATTCTCTGCTTGAAATATTCCGTCAGTTCTCCATTCGCAAGAACCGTCCGATTATAGGCCATCACCTCAAGGTTATAGTCATATCAGAGGATCTAGTGCAACAGGTGAAGATCAGACAGTTGATGGATTTTGTACTGCGGGATAACGATATCCGTCCCAGCTGTCTCATATTTCTTAGCCAAGGGCGCGCGTCCGATACGCTTATGACGACCGAGGAGGAGATTCCTTCCTTTCGACTGGTGGAGATGGTCCATAACAACTTCAGAACCAGTAAAGTTATGAAGGGTATAACGTTATCGAATCTAGATGCGCTGATGTACTCCAAGCAAAGCTTTGTGTTGCAGAACGTTATGGAGGCACAAGGTGAGGTCAAATTTTCCGGAGCCGGTATTATCAAGGGAGATACAGGACATTGGATCGGTAATCTCGACCAAGATGATGTGGAGAGTATTGCTTGGATCAAGGGAGGGATAAAAGGCGGGAGCCTCAAAGCATATGATCAGTCGAACGACGCAATTACTTATGAGATAAAATCTGTTAAGAGCAAGATTACGCTGAAAGAGACCGGTGAAAAGAAGTTATCATTTCATGTTGCAATTGAGTCGACTGGACGACTAATAGAGAATTGGGATGTTGAAAAGCATTCCTCGGATGTTGATTATTTCAAAGAACTAGAGAAAATATTTGAAGAAGCACAAACTCAACATATAAATGCTCTTATCCACAAAATGCAGTCCACTTACAAAGTGGATGTAGCAGGATTCGGAGATTGGTACAGCATTGAAAAGCCGCATGTCTGGAAACAGATTAAGGACCATTGGGACGAGGAATTTACTCGGATTCCAGTGACCTTTGATTTAAAGCTTAAGATTACCGATTTTGGTTCAACATCTGATTGAACAAATTTCCAGGCAGAAAACATTGGCTATAGAACGAAGCTTGCAACAGACAGAATATCGAAAATATTTTTAATCGAAGCGCCCGAATTAGCGGGTGTTTCGTTATGTTCGGACATATATTGTATTTTTCTAGAAAAAACAAACCATATATCTTAAATTTAACACCTTGTTGAAAGCGCTTAACAGTATAATAATTAGCATATAACGAAAATAGGGGGCGTCAAACAATGGTTAGCAAAAAAATGAAGGCAACTTCAACAATTGCGTTATCAGCAGCTTTAGTTTTAAGTATGGCAGCGTGTGGAAATTCAAACAACAACGAGAGTAAAGGCGCTACAGAGTCGAAAGGGAATACAGCTACGAATGCTCCAGATGCCGAAACTACAAAAACCGAAAGCGGTAAGAAGGTCACGATTACTTTTCAAAATATTTACCCGGATCCAGCAACACCTTCTTATAAGATGCTTCATGAATTAGTTGACCAATATGAAAAAGAAAACCCTAACATTCACATCGAACTGGATACTTTAAATACGGACCAGCAAAAGGTCAAATTGAAAACACAAGCTGCTTCCAAAGAAATTCCTGATATTACGATTGTTAACCCGGCTGCACAAATGAAACCTTTCGTTGATGCTAAGCTGTTTGCTCCTCTGAATGATATGCTGGATCAAAATGGACTGAAAGATACTTATCAATCCGGTCTACTTGATTACTACAGCTTCGATGGTAATGTTTATGCGCTGCCAGATGGTAATAACATTGAGGTAGTCTACTATAATAAAGAACTCTTCGAACAAGCGGGAATCGCAGACACTCCTAAAACATTTGATGAACTACTCCAAGATGTAAAAACCTTGAAAGCAAAAGGCATTACGCCAATCGCGATCGGTGAAAAAGATTCATGGACGGGTTCATTCTTGTTCATGAATATCCTGCTTCGCACCAATGGAGGACCTGGTTTCCTTCAAGATGTACTTGATGGCAAAAAAACATTTGAAGATCCTGCGTTCGTAGAAGCTGTAGATCGTTTCCAAGACCTCGTGCAAGCAGGTGCATTCCCAGATGGAGCAACTTCCATCGATGCTAATGCAGGTGGTAATATCTTCAAGTCCGGTAAAGCTGCTATGTGGGTTATCGGTTCATGGGAAACAGGTGCAATTGACGCTTCCTCAGTCGCTGGTAAAGCAGGGGCCTTCCAATTCCCAAGCGTTAATGGTAAAGGGGATCCAAATGAATTCATGCTCGCACCAGGTAGCGCCTTTGCGATTTCTGCGAACAGTGAGCATTTACAAGAAACGAAAGATTTCTTGAATTTCTTCACACTCAATCTTCCTAAAAAACAATTTGAACTTAAAAATGCTGTAGGAATTGGTCAAAAAGTGGATGGGGACCTGAAAGGCGCAGGATATTCTGATCTGGCGATCAACATTTCAGGATTGTTCAATCAGGTTAAAGGTGGCGACTTGGCCTTTGACAACACCATGAACCCAGCAACGGCACAAGTCCATCTAAGCAGCATCCAAAATCTTTTTGTTCAAAAAGTGGATTCCGCTCAAGTAGCTAAAGAACATCAAACCGCATTTGAAGCTAATAAATAAGAAGGTTTCGAAAACGCGATGCGAGGGTGCTTAAACGCTTCTTTGCATCGTGTTTACATTCTAGGGGGCGGAAATAATGAAGGTACTAAAGGTTCCAGCGCGCACAATCGCCGTCTTCGTGTTACCTTGCCTGCTTTTGTATGTGTGCTTGGTGTTTGCTCCTATCCTAGTATCCTTTTATACAGGATTGCTACAATGGGACGGAATTACGACTACGAAAACATTTGCTGGACTTGCTAATTTCAAAGAGATGTTTTTTCATGATCCGGTGTTTTGGCCATCTGTAAAGAGAACGTTACTCTATGCTGTGGCTTCCATGGTGGAAATTCCATTTTGTTTGTTGATGGCTATCCTTCTAAATCGGTACGTGAGAAAAGGAAACACTTTAGTTTCTATTTACTTTACGCCGGTTATTTTGTCGGTGGTTATCATTGGACAGCTCTGGAAAACGATCTATGATCCTGTCTCTATGGGCGGGATGTTGAATGGCGTCCTGATCTCTCTTGGGCTGGATAGCTGGACTCACAATTGGATCACAGAACCTAAAATTGCGATGTTCGCGCTTTATGCAGTATCTCTTTGGCAATATTTCGGCTACCATTTGTTGATTCAATATACCGGGGTTCAGAATATCCCGGATGAGCTGTATGAAGCGGCAAAGATTGATGGGGCTGACGGATTCAAAGCCGATCGATATATTACTTTTCCGCTGATTATTCCAATCTTTAAAATATCTATCGTACTCGCCTTTATAGGGTCTTTGCAGGCTTTTGATCTCGTCATGGTTATGACAGCCGGTGGACCCGCTCATGCTACAGATGTTATTTCCACACATATGTACAACAGTTCTTTCTTATCCTTTAAATATGGATATGGTAGTGCTATCGCTTCGTTCTTGGTCATACTGTGCCTTGTGTTTACTGCTAGCATTAATACTATCTTTAATAAGCTTGAGAAAAAATTCAGTTAGCAAAGGAGTGCGCGATCATGCGGAATGTCAAGCATAAACGCCCAAAGCGTCCTTACAAGGACGATGAGCGTTTAAGCGAGAAATATAAGAATAATGTCTTCCGTGAAACTCATACGTTCTTATATTTCAAGAAAGGATTCGTGTATCTTCTCTTTGCGATTCCTGTCGTTACCCAGCTATATCCTCTTCTATGGCTAATGCTCTATTCCTTGAAGACAAATGAAGAGATTTTGGGAGGAAGTTTTTTCTCATTTCCTAAAGTATTTCAGTGGCATAATTATAGCGAGGCTTATAAGTCCGGTAGCTATCTAAAATATTTATCTAACAGTGTATTGGTTACCGGTGTAACAATGATCTTCGTCATCCTGCTTAGCTCGATGGTAGCTTACGCGATCTCACGGTTCCGTTGGCGTTACGGCAACTTGGTCATGACGATCTTCTTAATGGGGATGATGATTCCCATGCAGGCCACTTTGCTCCCGCTGATGATCATTTTCAAAAATATGCATATTCTGAATACGCACTTATCGCTCATATTGCCTTATGTTGCTTTTTCAACCCCTATAGCGGTGTTCATATTAAGTGGGTTTATGAAGAGCATTCCGCATGAAATCGAAGAATCAGCCTTTATTGATGGGGCGAGCGTATATCGGATCTTCCGCACGATCATTCTTCCTGTATCCGTACCACCGGTAATGACTGTGTGTATTCTAACGTTCATCAACATCTGGAATGAGTATATCTTAGCGGCCACCTTCATTTCTTCCGAGAAATTGAAGACCTTGCCCTTTGGCGTGTACACATTCGTTAGTCAGTATTCTGTAAACTATGGGAATATCGGCGCATTTCTAGTGATGGGTGCGTTACCCGTCATTTTAATCTATTTCTTCTTATCCAATCAGATTACAAAAGGAATGGTGGCGGGAGCAGTAAAAGGATAAATCGATATTGCAAATTACAATAATGGAATTATAATGAAGAAGCAGCAGGACAGATGAGTTTGAGGAGGGAAGCCTTTTTGAGAAACAGCTTTCATTCCATCCACCATCGATTGTTTTTGCTGTTTCTTTTTTGTATGTCTAGCATTCTATTAATTGTGAGTTTGCTCTATTACAACCGCACAACTGTACAGTTTCATGAGAAAATAAGTGATTTATCGCAGAAGAATGTCGCTCAGACGGCGGATCTATTTAGCTTACTGTACAAAGGGTATGATAGTCTCTCTAAATCACTCAGCAATAACTTTGAATTGATACGTTTGATTAATGAGACAAGCACTGAGCCCGCGGTAGCTTACATCAATGAACAGACGATTACCAATATTTTAGGAGCTATATTTTATTCTCGGGATGATCTCGTAGGTATTCATGTCATTACAGATAAAGGTAAGATCTATAATTACGGAAACTATATGAATGTGGTTGATCCCGAATATATGAAGGAAGATTGGTACCATCAGCTGCAAGCTTCCTCCGGTAAAATGGTCTGGCTCGGCGTCTATGAACATTCTCTTATCGATCAAGTGGAGGATAGTCCTGTGTTTGCCTTCGGCCGTCAGATTTACGATCTCAATGAACACAAACCGATTGGCATTGTTCTGTACGAGATGAATCCGAAGCCTGTTCTGGATGCGCTGGATAATGTGAAGCTGGGTGAGCATAGCCAGGTATACTTAATGTCGCAGGATGGACGATTCGTATCCTCTGCCGAAGATCAGGAACCTGATTTAACTCAGCTCCCGTCTTTGCAGAACTCCCAGAATGTTGTGGTCGAACAGACAGCCAATCGTCTGCTTGTCGCTTCTAAACTGTCCTTCTCAGGTTGGTGGGTGCTTAGTATCACACCTAATCGCGACCTGAATGTAGAGTTGGTAGAGATGAAACGTTATCTGTTCATTGTATTTTCGATTCTTGTTCTCGTCTCTACTTTGATAGCTTCTATTGTTTCACGAACGATTTCTTTGCCGCTTAAAAAGGTGATTCGTGAGATGAAGCAGGTGGAGATCGGTAATTTTCGTGGAATGGTGAATGTTTCTTCTTATCAAGAGATTAATATTCTTGTTGCTTCGTTTAATCGGATGGTTCGCCGAATCGAAGAACTAATCGAGCGGGTAAAACTTTCTTCCGTCAGTGAGAAGAATGCTGAGCTTCATGCCTTGCAATCTCAAGTGAACCCACATTTTCTATACAATACTCTGGATATGATTTATTGGATGCTGGATGAGGAAGGGAATGAGCAACTGGGTGAACTTGTTCTCTCGCTATCTTCGATGTTCCGGTACAGCAGTCATTGGGAAGTTGACGTAGAAGTCACGCTACGGGAAGAACTGGAACAAATCGGGCACTATTTAAATATTATTTCTATCCGGCTGGAAGGTCGTCTGCGGATTGAGATAAATATAGATGAACGATGGCTTGAGGTTCGCCTTCCCAAGATGACTGTACAACCGGTCATTGAAAATGCTGTGAAACATGGATTAGAATCGCTTGATCGTCAAGGTATTCTGAAGGTGAGTATACTTGAAGAAGCTGGAGTGCTGAACATCGTCGTTCAAGATAATGGCAAAGGTATGGATGCAGAGAAGCTGAATGCGCTGGTGGAATCCTTGGATCGACCAACAACGAAAGAAAATGGAAAAATGGGGATAGGTCTTCAAAATCTACATCGGCGGCTCCAGCATATGTTCGGAGAATCCTATGGTCTTGTGATTCGAAGCTTACCTGGAGAAGGAACCGAGGTTTCTATCATGCTGCCGATTCCGCAGGAAGGAGAGCGTAGTCGTGAACATTCTCATAGCTGATGATGAACGGGTGATCCGAGAAGGCATTAAGCGCACTATAAGAAGTATTTATCCAGATTATTGTGTACATGTTGCTGCGTCGACAGAAGAAGCTGTCAAGATTATGGAGGAACAGTCCATCCATATCGTCTTAACAGATATTCTTATGCCCGGTATGAATGGCCTAGAGTTCATGAGGATTTCTAAGCGTCGGTATCCTTATGTCAAATGGGTGGTCATCTCTGCACACAGTGAGTTCGCCTATGCGCAGGAGGCCGTTCGTCTTGGAGCGAGAGATTATCTACTAAAGCCGATCGGTAAAAGCAAGCTACTTGAGATTATTAGTAACTTATCGCTAGAAATAGAACAGGATCATAAACTTATTAAAGATGAAGACCGATTAAGGTCAAGTCTGAAATATTTAAGAGAAGGTGTATTTCAGAGGCTCGCTTCTGGTTATAATCTCGGTAATTTAGACATCAGCCAATTAATAGAAGATCATCAATGCTTCTATTTGATTTTGCTACAAATGGATGCGGGTGATAAAAACATTCGGATAGAACATTTTATTGTAGAGAATGTGTTAACTGAGCTGATAGAGCGGGACGGGAGCGGGTTTGTGGTCAGCTATGACCGCCAGAGTCTGCTGGGATTAATCACTTTAAGAGAAGAAGCACGATTAGAATCTTTTCTTGAAGATGGGCGGACCTATTTGAAGCAATATTTAAAAACACCCTTCCAAATGATACATTCCGGACTTAGCTACGATATAAATACTGTACCTCAGATCGTAACGAGCTTAAGAGAGGCAGTGAATTCGCAAGTGTTGGATTTAACGCCAGCGAAAGGTAGTGGCGAAAAAGCCATAGACATCGCATTGCAGTATGTAAAAGAACACTATTTCGAAGACCTTACTTTGGAAAAGATTGCTTCCGTTGTATTTCTGAATCCGGTCTACTTCAGTCAATTATTTAAACAGAAGACGGGTCAAGGTTATAAAGAATACGTGACATCCTTACGATTGGAGCAAGCAAAGCTGCTGCTAGTAAACTCGAAGCTTAAGGTGGCAGAAATCGCTGAACGTATTGGATATCAGGACATGCGACATTTTACACAGATGTTCCGCAAGCGGTTCCTAGTAACTCCGACGGAGTATCGTCAGCAGCTTAACAATGGAACCTACTGAATTTTGTTCTTAGGAAAGAAAAAGGATCTCTGCAGCCATTAGGGTGGCTATAGAGATCTTTTTTTGTGTATAGGTCAGTATGGGTAACCAGAAGCTGCGTATATAAAAATAACGAAAAATAAAATTAATATGGCGTAAAGTAGAGTGCCGACAATCCCGCATACCAGACCCGCAATAGCTAAGCCTCTTCCTTGCTCATACCGAATCCGTATTTCTCTAAGGGATAGGGCAGACAGAATAACCGCTACAATCCCTAACAAAAATCCGATATAAGGAACAATTATGGAAAGCACTCCTAAGACGAAACCAGCAATTGACTTTCCATTCATCGGTGTTGGTGGGGGCGGGGGAGGATAATAGTTTTGATTCTCGTTCGGCCCATAACTCATTCAAATCACCTCCTATCAAGCGTGTTATTGGATATAGTTAATCCAGTGTTCTAGCTGTACACAAGGAGCGAGTCCAATAGATTCAGCTAGTCTGATGGAAGCTTGATTTGTTTCAAGCACATGATAGCGTGGAATAAACCCTCGTTCTAACGTTACTTGTATGGCGGTTTGGACCACCTTTTTCGCATATCCGTTTCTTTGAGAGGATTCTAAAGTATGTACAGCGCCGATTTCCCAGATGGTTTCTTCATTACGGAACGCTAAGCAGGTACTGACCGGATTGTCGCCTAGGAAAATTGACACGGAAAAAGCACCATATTGAAAATAGTCTTCTATTTCGTCTTTCGTGTAATGATTAGCGGCCCACAGCGGAATTAATCTGTCGTCAACCACATGACTGATAACAACTTCTTCGTCCTTCGGAAAGATTTGTCCCTCAGTTGTACTGTATGAGTAGAAACCCCGGACTTTCTCCATTGAAAAATATGAAGACAATGCCTCTTTGTATTTCACGTCTTGCAGTTTAAATACAAATTTTGCTTGCGGAGGCAGCAGTTGAAACAGCGCCGGAAATACATCTGGGCTGCTGTAATCCATAAATGCGATGTAATCCGCTTGAGGATATACTCTATGATCATATGCGTAGGCTGAGGCAGGAAGAAGCAATAAAACACCCCATTGATTTCCTTGCTCGACAAGATGAGACTCCATGACTTCGTGGAATGAGGTTAGCATTTTTAATAGACTGACATTCTTCAATGGTTCCTTGCGCAATCTGGTCATAATTCGGTCATTCTGGTGCATGTTATTTACTCCTCACTCCGTATATTTCAATATAATTTGTACTTATGCAGAATCATTATATTTAGGATAATTATTATATCGCAGACATACGTTAGCTTGACAGTGACTGCTATAATGTATTAGGAAAATAAAGCTTGCTGTTTGATGCAGCATACGTAATCGGAGGCACAGAATTTCATGACACAATCTATCACACCCGCTGCAGTTCGTGTAGGAGGAGGCCTAACTAAACAATTCATACTTATTTTAGCCATTGCATCAGGATTAAGCGTCGCAAATATGTATTACAATCAGCCCCTTTTGGCCGATATAGGACGAACATTCCATGCATCCTCTAACGCAGTAGGATATGTATCGATGCTTACTCAGATCGGTTATGCGCTTGGGATGTTATTCTTTGTTCCGTTAGGCGACATTCGTGAACGAAGAACACTAATATCCGGACTTCTTATTGCTGTATCACTATCACTTGTTGGTTTCGCTACAGCTCAGAACCTTATTTGGATGTATATCGCCAGTTTTGCTATTGGCATAACTACGGTGGTGCCGCAGGTCATCATTCCTCTCTCGGCGGAGCTCGCTTTGCCAGAAGAAAGAGGTAAGGTTATTGGAACCGTAATGAGCGGGCTATTTTTTGGTATTTTGCTGGCAAGAACGATATCCGGAATTATAGGAGATCTGTTCGGCTGGAGAGCCATGTACTGGATTGCCGCAGTTATAATGCTATTGTTATCCCTTATCTTATACCAACTAATTCCAAAGAAGAAACCAGAAAATAATTCATCCTATACGGATCTACTGAAATCAATGGGGAATTTGATTGGCAGATATTCGACGCTTCGTGAAGCATCACTGATTGGTGCTTGTATGTTTGGTGGCTTCAGCGTGTTCTGGACTTCACTGGCTTTCTTTCTAGAAGGTGAACCTTACCACTATAGTAGCTCTATCACAGGCTTGTTTGGGTTGATCGGTGTAGCAGGTGCTGCGGGTGCTCCATTTATCGGGAGGTTAGCTGACAGAATCGCACCGAAAAAGATAGTAGGTATACTACTGTTGCTGACATTGATTGCTTATGGATTCTTCGGTTTAGCTGGATTTACAATTTGGAGCCTGATTGCCGGTGTTATTATTCTGGATCTTGGAGTACAAGGGTCACAGGTTAGTAACCAAACACGGATCTATGCACTTGAGCCGGCGGCGCGCAGCCGAATAAATACTGTGTTTATGGTCAGCACTTTTACAGGTGGAGCTATTGGATCAACACTAGGAAGCTTTGCATGGCAGCATTGGGGCTGGAGTGGCGTTTGCTTGATGGGTGGAATGCTAATTGTGGCCGCTATATGTATATGGATAGTCTATAGAGGAATTGAGAAGAAGACATTCAACGCAGGAGGTGCATGAGTATCGCTCAGAAGACGAAAGTCGTAGAAGTTGTCCCGTATGATCCAGAGTGGAAGGTAGAATTCGATAGAATAAGAGAACAGTTGTTATCTTATGTTGGCGACCTCATTATTACGATAGAGCATGTGGGGAGTACTTCCATTGAAGGGCTTGCTGCTAAACCCATCATAGATCTTGATCTTGTAATGGATAGCTACGATGTACTCCCACAAATCATAGAACGTTTACAACAGCATGGCTATGAACATCAAGGAAACTTGGGAATCGAGGGCAGAGAAGCCTTCGAAAGACGTCAAGCAGACGGATTTATGAAATATCATCTGTATGCATGCCCTAAGGATGGAAAAGGGTATTTAGAGCATATCGCTTTTAGAGACTATCTCCGTTCAAATGCGGTAGCGCGTCAAGCATATGCAGAGGTCAAACAGCGTCTGGCAGAACAACACCGCTACGATATGGATGCTTACTGTGAGGGAAAAACAGCGTTTGTCACCTCGATTTTATCGAAAACCATGAAATAACCCATAAGCAATCATGTGCCAGATCGAAGATGGTTTCGATATTCACTGGGGGACATGCCGCTCCATTTACGGAACTGTTTGGAGAAATACAACGCGTCATTGAAACCGACCGAAGAGGATACCTGGTCGATGGTGAGCGTTCCTCCAAGCAGTTCCTTTGCTTTATCCATGCGAACCTTTAACAAATATTGCTTGGGTGACATTCCTATCTTTTGCTTAAAGGCCTTAGAGAGGTGTGCCCTATGATAACCAAGAGAGGACGCCATGTGGTCGATACTGATCTGTTGATGAAATTGGAGAGAGATCCAGCGGATCGCTTGATTGATCTGGCGGTCGATAACATCCGGTAATTGTGCGGATTTAGGTGTGAGCGAACCTATGTTCGCAAGGCCGAATTTGTGCACCAAAAGGCGCAGCCACCCAGAAGCCTCCAAACTTTCCAACCTTGGATAAGCAGACTGCTGAAAGGAAAAACGAATATGTTCATACAAGTTATGTATCTCTATAAGGTTATCTAAGTGTATTAACGGCTTGTCCGGTGTAATCCCCACTTCTTTAAATAGCTGCTGAACAGCTTCTCCTTGCAAGGCTACCCATACATAAGTCCAAGGCTGTTCCATGTCTGCCTGATAGCTGAATAATGCCCCTGGGAAAATAACAAAGGTATCTCCCGTACCACATACATGAGAATTACTTCCACTCTGAAACACACCCTTTCCATCCATTACGGTATGTATAAGGTAGTAATCGTGAACAGAAGGCCCCATCTTATGTCCCGGGACCGGTTTACCTTCTCCGCTGAACAATACAGTCAGGTCGGGTTCATCAGGAGCAAGATTAAACCCTGCTGTGAAATGATAATGCTCTGAAGCCATTTGCTTCTGACCTCCTATACGTGATTTGAATTACATTTAGATTATAGGACGGACCACTTAAATGCAACAAACATCCATATATGAATTGTATTTCTCCATACTCATTGAGATCGCTCTCATTTATAGTGAATAGTGAAGAGAGAGACGGATACCCTCTGACATCCTAGTGTTTATAAGGACAATTCATCGAGGTTTTCGGAGTGGTTAGCGATGTCGAGACCGTAGAACTCACTACTTAAGGAGGAATATTTCACATGTCCAAAATTACATTTATCGGAGCGGGCAGTACTGTATTTGCAAAAAACGTTTTAGGAGATTGCATGAGAACTCCAGCCCTTCAAGGCTTTGAGCTTGCCCTATATGATATTGATCTTCAGCGCCTAAAAGATTCCGAGAATATGCTGAGTAATATAAAAGCAAGTAGTGGCAGTACTTGTATCGTGAAATCCTATACGGATCGCAAGGAAGCTTTACGTGGAGCTAAATATGTGATTAATGCGATTCAGGTCGGCGGTTACGATCCTTGTACCATTACAGACTTTGAAATTCCGAAGAAATATGGCTTGCGTCAGACGATTGCGGACACGGTTGGTATCGGTGGCATTTTCCGCAACTTACGTACGATTCCTGTCATGCTTGATTTTGCTGCAGATGTGAGAGAGGTTTGTCCAGATGCACTCTTTATGAACTATACGAATCCAATGGCTGTATTGACGAATGTGATGAACACTTATGGTGGTGTGAATACCGTTGGATTATGTCATAGCGTACAGCATTGTATTCCAGGCTTATTCGAGCATCTGGGAATAGATCAGACAGGTGTACAGGCTAAGATTGCCGGTATTAACCATATGGCTTGGCTACTCGAGGTTACGAAGGACGGAGAGGACTTATATCCGGAAATCAAACGCCGCGCTGCTGAGAAGCAGAAAGAACATCACTGGGACATGGTTCGTTATGAAATGATGCTTAAATTTGGTTACTACATTACGGAGTCTTCAGAACATAACGCAGAGTATCATCCTTATTTTATCAAGCGTAATTATCCAGAGCTCATCGAACGGTTTCAAATTCCACTCGACGAGTACCCACGCCGCTGTGTAGAACAAATTGAACGGTGGCAGAAAATGCGTGAAGAATTAGTAAATAACAAAGAGCTTGTACATGAACGTTCGCATGAATATGCGTCCTACATTATGGAAGCCATCGAAACGAACGTACCTTTCAAAATTGGTGGTAATGTTATGAATACAGGTCTTATCACCAATCTTCCGAAAGAGGCATGTGTAGAAGTTCCGTGCCTTGTAGATCGTAGTGGCGTCACTCCAACCTTCGTGGGAGATCTGCCTCCGCAGTGTGCCGCACTGAATCGTACGAACATTAATACACAATTATTAACAATCGAAGCAGCGATTACTCATAAGAGAGAGCATATTTATCACGCAGCTATGCTCGATCCGCACACTGCCGCCGAACTGTCGATGGATGACATTACAAATATGTGTGATGAGCTGATCACGGCCCATGGAGATTGGCTGCCCGCGTATAAATAAATTGCATATTTCTAAAATTCTAAAGAAAGCCTGAGAAATCAGGCTTTTTTTGCTTATCTGTCTAGGACAACTGGGGTCCTACGGAATACACATATATGGACACCTAAATGCGGAGGTGAGGCATGATGATCATTGAGAATTATACCTTAGCATCGTTCACATCCCATGCCACCCCTTATTACGTGATCAGTGGTGGGCTCCCTGGTCCTGTGTTTATGGTGGTGTCCGGCATACACGGGAATGAAACGGCAAGCATTCGTGCGGCGAAAAACATCGTGAATCACTTAAGACAAGGAGAACTATATATTTACCGTGGTACGCTTATTATTGTTCCCCTCATGAATCAAAAAGCCTATCGTAAACGAATTCGGGGCGTGCCGGATTTGAACCGAACGTTTCCACGTACTCGGAATGGATCTGCCAAACATCCGTTATCCGTAGCCTTGCTTCAATTAGTACGGCGTTATCGCCCCACCTGGTACCTTGATCTCCATGAAGCGAACGGTTTGTCTCAAAGAAATCCGAAACGCCTCGGTCAGTCTATAATAATTAAGCAGGGGAGCCAAGGAACGGTTACGGCAAGACGTATCATAAAAGACATTAATCGTACAATCGCTAAACCTTCTTATCATTTTAATATCCGTTTACGAGAACGCCCTGGCTCGTCACGTTCAGCCGTCTCCCGTATCATAGGAGCGAAGGCATTTACTGTGGAAACCTGCTGGAGTCTTGATCGTGACCTTCGTATTCGCTATCAGATAGACATTGTTAGTCGCTTTTTAAGAAGTGCTGGATTGATGTGGTGATGATTATATATGCTGAATGTCAAGCAAGCTGACCCTGAGTTCATAGGAATCGGCTTGTTTTTTGTGGATTTTGAAAGATCATTGACAACAAAGAGCATAGTGTATATATTACATATATACATTGAACACACATAAACTAGGAGTGAGGGCACGAGTTCATGAACATATTGATATCCAACACTTCCGGTGAGCCCATCTATGCACAGATTGTAAGTCAGATCCGCCAGATGATCCTGCAAGGAGAGTTAGTCTCAGGCACGCCTTTACCTTCTATTCGACTGTTAGCCAAAGAGCTGCAGATTAGCGTAATTACAACAAAACGAGCTTATGAAGAACTGGAGAGAGAAGGGCTTATCAATTCCATTGTGGGAAAGGGCTCCTTTGTTTCTGGTGCAGATCAGGAGTTTATTCGGGAACAACGGTTACGGATCATGGAGAACAAAATGAAGGAGATTATCGACGAGAGTAAAATGTTAGGGATTGATTTTGCTGAGTTCAGTGAGATGTTGAAATTGCTGTATGAGGAGGAGACAGAATGAACGATGTCATTCAATTGAATCAAATATCTAAAAAATATGGCCATTTTAGCCTATGCGAACTTACGTTCGGTATCAAGGAAGGATATATTACGGGGTTAATAGGACCCAATGGGGCAGGGAAAACAACTTTAATTAAAATGATGATGGGTATGGTACAACCCGACCAAGGAAGTATCGAGATTTTCGGCAAAGAAACAACCGTAAAGAATGCAAAGTACAAAGAGCGAATTGGGTATGTTTCCGATGAGAACTACTTTTACGATCAATTAACCATCGATCAGATGAGTAAGATGATTGCTCCCTTTTATAGTCAGTGGGATAAAGAGACTTATAGGAAATACATAGAGATGTTTAAGCTTTCCCCGCGGAAAAAGATTAAAGAACTCTCTAAAGGGATGAAAATGAAGTATTCGCTCGCCATTGCTTTATCACACGGTGCAGATCTGCTCATCATGGACGAACCTACTGCAGGTCTTGATCCCATATTCCGAAGAGAACTGCTCGATCTGCTTAGTGAACATATCCAGGATGAGAAGAAATCTATTCTTTTCTCCACGCATAACACGACTGATTTAGACCGGATAGCGGATTATATTGTTTTTGTAAATGAGGGGCGGCTAGTATTTAATGAGATGAAAGAATCTCTACCTAATAAATATATGCTGGTAAAAGGCAACAAAGAGTTGCTTGATCGAGATGTGCGGAAGTGTTTCATTGGGATTAGAGAGACAGCACTTGGTTTTGAGGGGCTTCTTAACCACAATTCTGAGGAGGCGCGGTATTTTAGAGATCAAGCGATATGCGAAATACCTACCCTGGAAGAAATCATGTATTTTACGGTAAAGAGAAACGCTTTGTATGTCTAATCTCTTGCTGTTGATTCGGAAAGACATTATTCTCCTGCGGAATTTCATCCCTTTATTTCTCTTGAGTATTTTGTTTGTCGCATATATACAATTGGATAGCTCCAGTATGTTTGCTACATTTCAATCTTTACTATTGCTCGTATACTCCTGTTCAATGGATGCACAGAATAACAACACAAAGTTTGTTATAGGACTGCCAGTAAGTCGGCAAGAGATTGTCTTGGCTAAATACTTATCACTGATTCCTTATAGTTTCATCGGTTTAGTTTGCTCTTTAGCTTTGTTTCTAATTTCCTTTTCATTTGGATATTCCATTAGCCCAGTGTATTGGATAGGGGTATCTTTAACGTTGCTTATGATTCCTTTGACTGCGTCTATTTATCTGCCGATTCATTATTGGCTTGGTTACAAAAACTATTACTTCAATATCTTCTTTAATGTAGTTATAACGATAACCACCATAAACGCTGGGTCTTCACTCTCACATTCATCAGTTTTCTCAAAAATAACCCATTTAAAGCTGCAAGATCATCTAATGCAGATAAGTTTGATAGGGATCGTTTATCTATTCATCTTGTACTTCTCATATAAGATTTCACTACGATTGTTTTGCAGGGAAGAGTTATAAGCTAAGGAGGAATTATAGTGTATCATTCATTGTGTCTTATTCAAAAAGACTTCATTCTTTTGCGTAAATTTCTGATGTTGCTCATCCCTTTCTTTATTTTTATAGCTTACTCGAACTATCATAGCTTCAGTTTATTTACGGTAATGCCACCCATGCTGTTGTTGATAAGCTCCTGTTCTATGGATACTCAGCAGATGACGCAACGGTTTCTCGTTAATCTCCCTGTGCGGAGACAAGAGCTTGTCCGTGCTAAATACTTCTCAATCCTTCCGTATGCGCTTATTGGGCTGGCAGCAACTGCTTTTACCTATCTCCTGATTATTATGACAGGTAAAGAGGTAACCCCTCATTTCTGGCAAGAGGTTGGTATTGCGATATCTATTTTCCCGCTCCTCGCTATGCTTTATTTACCGATTCATTACTGGTTAGGGGCTAAAGGAACGCAAGTGGTTAATCTCGTTTTTATGATGATTATAATGGTTGGTCCGAATGTGATTGGTAGCTTGCTTCAATGGTTTCCTGAATTAGAGAACTGGCAGAGCTTTGGCGTGAAGTCTAGCTATATTCCTTATATCATACTAGGACTCGCTTACGTGTTCTTACTCAGCTGTTCTTATCTCATTTCATTGCGGATCTTTGAGAAAAAAGATCTGTGATATTAATAATTTGAGATTTAGATTGAATTCATATACCATTATCACTACAAAGATAAATACTGTAGGGGAAGGGTATACATCCAATGCCTAAAATGATTTATAGTTTTCGTACAAAAATGATTATGCTGCTGATGGCCAGTATGCTAGTATCCGGTGGGATAACCTTTTTAATCTATAAGGTGCTCCAGCGATATTATCACTCTGAGGTGAAGTTTGAGAATCCTCTAACCAAAGTTCGCTATGTAATCAGAGATATTGGAGATGTGAATACATTTTTAATTATCTTTATACCACTAGCCATTCTATTCTTCTTCTTATTCACTAAGCCGTATGCAAAATACTTCAAAGAAATATCAAAGGGGATTCATCAGCTAGCGTCAGGTGATTTCTCCGAACGAGTAGATATACCCTCCAAAGATGAATTTGGGATGATTGGTCATGATCTCAATCTAGCCATTGAGAATATGCAAGAAGCCATTGAGCGGGGGGACATTGCCGAGAGCAGTAAAGATCAACTCGTGTTGAATCTGGCTCATGATTTGCGTACACCCCTAACCTCGGTTATTGGCTATTTGGATTTTATTTTGAAAGACAATCAATTAACTCCTGAACAGACCAGGCATTACACGACGATTGCTTATACCAAATCTCAACGTTTAGAAAAATTAATCGATGAGCTGTTTGAAATTACAAGAATGAATTATGGCAAGCTTAAGCTTGAGAAATCCTCGATTGATCTCGGTGAGCTTCTCTTACAATTAAATGAAGAATTATATCCAGTCTTTGAGAAAAATGGTCTAATCTCCAGAATGGATATGGCACAACATCTGATGATATACGGCGACGGGGAATTGTTAGCACGTGTATTTGAGAACCTTCTTATGAATGCAGCCCGATACGGAAGCGATGGTCAATTTATTGATATTCACGGTTACTTGGACGCTAACGAGGTAGTCATTGAAGTGATCAACTATGGAAATTGTATTGAGCCGGAAGAACTGCCACGTATTTTTGATATGTTTTACACGGGTGATCGTGCACGAACACATCCAACAGGAAGTACAGGACTTGGCTTGTTTATTACTAAAAATATAGTAGAGCAGCATAATGGAACCGTATCTGTGCAAAGCAGTGTGGTGCGGACAATCTTTGAAGTGAAACTCCCGAGAAACAGTAGTTGAAGACCATTTTTATACGATGAAGTACCAACCTAAAGAGGATTCGTTGGTGGGTGATATCTAAAGATCGTCCACCTTTGAAATCCTCTTAAAACATGATATAATTAGCTTGCTAATTAATTTGTAAGGTGATTCGGGGGAACAAGCTGTGATTGAAGATGAGATAAGAGAACTACTGGACAGAATTTCAGCGGAAATGCGTAGAGATTATGCAGCATTGCTTAGAGAATTTAATCTTCATGTGGGCCAAGAACAGTTATTATGCCGGTTATGGAGATCAGATGGAATGACACAGATCCAGTTAAGCGAAAGTCTGAATTGTGAGCCTCCAACTATTACGAATATGGTGAAATCACTTGAGAGTCATGGGTTTGTTGTTCGAAAAAGAGATCCTGAAGATGGCAGAGTAAGCCGAGTGTATCTAACTCCAGCCGGACGTAATCTTTGTGAACCTGTGGAACGTATATGGAATAAGCAACTGGATAAATTATTAACAGGAATTCTACCCGAAGAACGTTTATTATTAAGAAGGCTTATGAAACAGATGGTTGCTAATTTATTAGCAAGCTAATCAAAACTTAGAAAAGAGGAACATAGATGATTACCAGTTTGACTCGTATTAATGAACTAGCCAGGAAAGAACGTGAAGAAGGTCTGACAAAAAGTGAATGGGTGGAGCAGATCGCTTTGCGTGAAGATTATCTACGTGAAATTCGTGGACAAGTTCGTAACAGTCTATCGGGAGTGACGATTGTAGATCCTGAGGGAAATGATGTTACGCCTGAAAAGATTCGTTTATCGCGTAAAGAAACTTTGAACTAATGTTTAACTAATGAAGTGAAATTACACCTTTAGAATATCGTTGAATGGTCCTATGGGCTAATCAGCGAATATCTAAAGGTGTTTTTTATGATATCAAATGGACGAAAGTGGAACATATTTATAAAAGTTATCTTAACGGAAGCTTAATTTGATTTCGTTAGCTGATGCTGAAAGTTAAGGTTCACTTAAACTTGTGTTTCACAGAATCTAAGACTGGATTGTTAGAATGATATGGACAGAAGAGAAGATATAAATATGTGGGGAGCGGGAATTACATGATGAAAAGGACACGTTTCTTTTTACTGAAAGCAATAGGAGTTATAGTCATAGCCATAGCGCTTTTTCTAGCCATTGTTTTTACTGTTAATGTGATCTGCAACAAAATCGAGAAAGGGAAAATTGAACCCTATGGTCAGCTTGTACCTGTAGATGGAAAAAACATGAACGTCACAATTCAAGGAAATGGTGAAGAGACAGTAGTATTACTACCAGGATATGGAACAGCAGCGCCGGGTATTGATTTTAAGCCGCTTGTTGACCAGTTATCTCCATTTTACAAAGTGGTTGTGATTGAGCCATTTGGCTATGGATTAAGTGATGTCACCGAAAAAGAACGAAGTACTGAAAATATTGTGAGTGAATTACATGAGTGTTTACAACAATTAAATATAGACCGTTATATTCTGATGGGACACTCCATATCCGGAATTTATGCTCTAGACTATGTAAACAAATACAAAAACGAAGTTAGTGCATTCGTAGGGATCGACAGCAGTGTTCCGGCACAAGGAGCCGGCGATGAACTTCCAACAGCAGCCTTAAAATCCCTTAAACAATCGGGTTTCTACAGATTGCTGGTTAAACTCTCGCCTGATCAAATCATTGCACCCGATGTTGATGCTAAAACGAAAGAGCAAAATAGAATGATTTCGCTTAAAAACATGATGAATCCAAACATCATCAGCGAAGCAGATTATTTCTCAAGCAACTTCAAAGCCGCAGAAAACTTAAAGTTCCCTAAAGAACTTCCTGTGATGTTCTTCTTAGTAAAAGATAATTCGGATGTTGAGGGCTGGGCAGCTTTACATGAAGAACAGATCAAAGATTCCTTACATGGGAAGATAATGATGTTTGAAGGCGATCATTATTTACACCATACCCGATCGAAAGAAATCGTGGAGAACTTTAGAAGCTTCATGAGAGAGATAAAATAAGTGTGAATGAGAAAACGTCGAACGATTCATATGGTGAATCATTTGACGTTTTTTTTAGCTTGAATCATACTACTCATATAACAAGAAATAAACAGCGAGGTAAACCATGAGCAAGAGGAATAGAAAAAGAAACATCCTGTTATCGATATTGGCAGGTATAGTTGGGATATGCTTGGTATCCGTTTTATTAAATAAGACCTACCGTACTACGTTTGAATCCTTGCCTGAAACCGATCGGCTGATGCTGACGGAGTTATCCGAGTTGTATAACCATTTCGAGCAATCCAGTGATCAGCTCTGGAATGAGGATTATCGATTTGACACCAAACCTTTGTTGCTGGTGCGAACGACTAAGGATAGCGGACTGATTCGTAGCGAAGGGTTTGCCGTGAATGTACCTATGAAGGACGGGGTTTTTGCCGAAGAAATCAAAATGCCCGAGTCGATGGGCTTACCGAAGGTATATCGGATCAGTCGTTTTTCACCTACAACCCTCTCGGCATGGTTTCCAGTTAATTTTGGGACGCTAAATCTGAAAGGTATGGAAACAATGTATTTTAAGTATTATCCCAAAATGTTCAGCGATCCCGAGTTATATTTTGATTTTTCTTCTTTTTTATTGCATGAAGGGTTTCATATTTTCAAACAAAAAGACTGGACGTATGATGCCAATGGGGCTGAGCATATCGATAACTATCCTGTAAATGAGGAGAATTACGCTTTGATGGGCATCGAGTTTAAACTGTTGGATCAAGCAATGGCTGAAAACAATCCTCAACGCATTCAACAGTATTTACGTGATTGGACAGTTGTACGAAATTACAGGTACTATAAATGGCCCCAATTAATTGGCGAGACGAAGGCAGAAGCCATTGAAGGTTCTGCAAGGTATTTGGAATATCGCTATAGTAAGTTAACTGGCGGTAATTTAATGGTGCTGGCCACCAAGCAGGAGCCTTACCATGTGACATTTATACAGGCATATGATTTTATTGCCAATGGGCAAGCGGAGTCACCTTCTTTTTTGGAAAGAAGTATGCGTTATGAAACTGGTGCCGCTTTGGAGTTAACGATGGATAAGGTAAACTTACCATGGAAAGAAGCGATAGAAGATGTACCAGGGAAGAAACCAGGGATGACACCGTACGAGATTTTGAGAAACTATTTTAAAATGAATGATCTAACTAATATTGAAAGCCAGTTAGGTGAAATTAAAGAAGTATACGATTACGATGCCTTACGCAAACAGGGGGCGAAGATAGTTAAGCAGCTTATTGGCGAACAGTAACTTTATATAGCCTTATCCAAACACGTCGAAAGATTCATATAGTGAATCATTCGGCGTTTTCTTATGGATTAAAGTTCGATTCACCAGCGTGATTCTAAAAAAAGATGATTGATGAACGTAATTGTGGGCACTCTATATCCTAATCTTTACTATAGGAAGGACTACAATAGCATGTGCGGAATAGCAGGAATATTAAAATATAATGGACAACCTCCACAAGAAGAAACCTTAAAACAAATGACAGAGGCAATGAATCACCGAGGTCCTAATCATGAAGGCGTATGGCTCGATTCTCGAATTGGGCTCGGTTTTCGTAGGTTATCCGTTATAGATTTACGTGATGGCAACCAACCGATGACGAATGAAGATCGTACTCTTTGGATTGTTTTTAATGGTGAAATCTATAACTATAAAACACTACGAGATCAGCTTAGGCTAAAGGGACATCACTTTCAAACGCAATCAGATACAGAGGTCATTGTGCATTTATATGAGGAATACGGTAAGGATTGTGTTCATCATTTACGTGGGATGTTTAGTTTTGCGATTTGGGATGTTAAGGAACAGACCCTTTTTGCTGCCAGAGATCATTTTGGCATCAAGCCTTTTTATTATTACAAAGACGAGAATAATCTTTTATTTGCTTCTGAAATCAAAAGCATTCTTGCAGTGCAAGGGGTACCCAGAAAGCTTCAATATCAAAGTTTATTTAGCTACTTAACTTTTCAGTATGTGCCGCAACCGGATACGATGTTTGAACATATTTATAAATTAGGACCTGCAGAACGAGTATTTGTTAACGCTGGTGGTGAAATGAAGATCGAGAAATATTGGGAACCCCATTTTCATCCGGTAAAACGATCTTTAGCAGACTATGCGGAAGAAATTCAGTGGAAATTGAAAGAGTCTGTAAACCTTCATTTACAAAGTGATGTGAATAGAGGGTGTTTTTTGTCCAGTGGAATTGACTCCACAGCTATAGCTGCAATGATGAAAGCAGAAGAATCAACAAAGACCTTTTCGATTGGATTTGAAGGGGTAAACAATGAAACCATCATTGCAAATCAAACGGCAGCTAAACTGGGAACGGATCATTATTTTCATATCTTATCTACAGAAGACTTTTTTGAGAGTATTCCGAAAACGGTATGGCATCTAGATGAGCCTGTTGCGGATCCTTCCGCCATTGCGCTCTATCATCTCAATCAGCTTGCAAAAGATCATGTCACGGTTGTCCTATCAGGGGAAGGCGCTGACGAATTATTCGGAGGATACAGAATCTATAGAGAGCCAGATGCATTAAGACCCATCACATGGATGCCCAACTTCATAAAGGATTCGTTACGAAAAACATTAACCATCTATCCATATCATTTTTATGGCAAAAATTATTTACTGCGGGGGCTGACACCTTTAGAGGAACGCTTTTTCGGTAATGCTAATATCTTTAACAAAAGTGGAAAGATGAACTTGCTCCATGAATCGGTACACGCTCAAAATAGCTTTTTACATCCCACGGATATCGTTAAGCCTTTTTATGATAAGACAGTTCACCTAGATCCTACGACAAGAATGCAGTTTATTGATATGAACTTTTGGTTACCTGGCGACATTTTGTCAAAAGCAGATAAGCTGTCTATGGCACATTCATTGGAATTAAGAGTTCCATTTCTAGATAAAGAGGTTTTCGAAACAGCTAGTAAAATTCCTGTCTCCAATCGGATTGGCAAAAATACAACAAAACTCGCTTTGCGTAAAGCTATGGAAGGAATTGTTCCAGATGCTATTGTGAATCGCCCGAAATTAGGATTTCCCGTACCGATTCGTGATTGGCTTAAGACCCCGATTTCAGATATAATGTTTGAGCAAATACGCTATAGCGGTATTGAAGAGATATTCAATATGAATATCATCGAAGAAATGTTTATCCAGCATCGGATTAATAAAGGTGATTATTCGCGTAGAATCTGGCTAATTTACATTTTTTCAGTGTGGTACACGCTTTTTATGAAAGAAGATCTGAAAGAGTTAAAGAGTGCCGTGTTGTAATGGGGGAGTGATCGTTTGAACATTGAGGAATTCGCATGGAATAAACATGAACAGCAAATAAAAGAAACTAACGAATTTACTTACAGTAGTCCTAAGATAAAGATTGTAGACAATAATGAATTAAGAAATCAGCTTGAAGAGACACTTGAAAAATTACCGCAGAAGTTCCTGGCCAAATGGGCTTTGAGCGTTGCTGTTGAACACCTGGATCATCTGGATCAACATCTTAAAAATGACCCGTGAATTGATTTAGGGATAGAAACGCTAGAAAAGCGTATAGCTGGTGATATCAGAGCCTTTGACTTACGGAAAGTTGGATTTATAGTGAATGAATTGGCGAAAGAATCCACAACCGAGGCTAGTAAGTATGCTGCCCGTTCTTTTGCACAAGCCATAGCAACTGGACATGTGAGAGGACACGCTATGGTAAGCAGTGACTATGCGGTTAAACTGGTGAATGTATCCAACGATTCCTCGGTGGCCGGGGCTGCCACTAAAGAACGGGAAAGACAATTAAGGATTGTTGAAGAAATGTTTTAAAATTGAAGCTATAAGACTGAACGTGCATGAAGATACTGATATAAGTTGATAAATGGTAATAATTAGCGAACTCTTCGATATTGAATACGCCTGTTTTATTCCATTTGCCAGTCATGACCATGACCGGACAAACCGCTTGCGTGCTCGTCAGTCAGCCATAAAACTCAACGTTTCATGGAATGGCCCTTATTAAGAAAACGGCGATTCAGCCCCACTCGAATTTCTGGGGTTGAATCGCCGTTTTTTTCTTACTCCTGAGAATGTTCTGCTTCGTCCTTAATTTCCTCTCGAAAACCTTTAATACTTTCTTTACGGCGTTCATTTTTTTCTTCGATTTGGTTACGTTCCTCGCTGCTGATTTCAGAGGAGAATTCGTTTAAATATCCTTCAGCTTCATTCAGGTTTTGCTGTGTATTCTGAATACTTTGCTGTAAATGCTCAACATTATCTGCCCGATTATCCGGTTTTGCCATTAGTATATCGCCTCCTGGTAATTGAAGCGCTCACTGGAGCGCTAACAAGTAGCTTGTTCGCTAACGGACGATTTTATGCATAATCGTAATATTATTATGTAGAGGCTGTATTAGCCCACCAAGCAGAGTCAGATAGAGCAGGAGGTCAAACACAACCGTCTTTACTTTTTGAAAGGAAAGATAGCCGTATTTGTTACTCATAGGAGGGGATTGGCGAAACTTGCTAGCCGAATTATGGTTTTGGACCGGGCAGAATAGTTGAAGAAGGTACACATGAAGTACTCATGCAGCAGCAAAACTTTACTTCAAACTAAAGCCAGACAAGTCGAGGGTTCTATTGAAGAAATAAAGGATGCAGAGCCCCTCATTCAAACAGGTGAAGGCGCAAGCCAAACGATGTACACTGCAATGAAGCGACTGACTGTTGCGATTCAGGATGATGCTTTGCAGGGAGGGGAGCGGGTATCCAGTCAAGCGTCTGGGGGTACCGAAAAAGGTGTCTCTTTTGCATTTCTCTTTACCAGACGCTCATAACGTCTCAATGGTTGAAAACATCGCCTGTTCCATGTGAATTCGGATAAGGGAGCAAATTTCAGGCAATAGTTTTGGAGCGCTTGGAGAGACCCTTGAGGTCAGTCAGCGAACGTTCTATACCACAGCGGGAAGTATTGCCCGGCCCTAATTGGTACTAAAGGAACAGTTCTAATCATATTTTAAAAAAGGAAACAAGAGGAGGGAGTGCTAAAGTTAGTTGATAAAAGTTAAGGTTAGTTTACGGCTCATTGTAAGTAAGATAAATATGCCCACTGTTTTGAAAACAGCTATACTTCCGGGTGATTCAATTGAAAGATTATTTATTGCAACCCAGGTAGGAGAGATCTTTTACATACGAAACGGAGTTATAAGGACTTTTTTAGATATTCGCCCGCGAATCATAAAACTAGGTGTCTCTAGTGGTGGATATGATGAACGGGGATTGCTAGGGCTAGCGTTTCATCCCGAATTTTATTATAATGGTCTGTTTTATCTCCATTATTCAGTAGCTGGAACACAAGGTCCAGGTGCTCTTCCAGGTGCTTTTGAATCTTTTATGCCTAACCCGTGTGACCCCAGAACTTTAAACCTAAGGTGGATAAATAGAGAAACGCAATATGATCATATCGATACAGTTGAAGAATGGATTTTACAACCGAATGGTCAACCTCAAAAACGACGGACATTACTTAACTTAAGAAGACCATTTTTAAATCATAATGGTGTCAATAGTTTAAACTTTTCACCTGAAACAGGAAAACTTGTTCTAACCACCGGAGATGGTGGATCAGGCTATGATCCATTTAATTTAAGTCAGAATGACATGGAAATAGCCGGAAAAATTATTGAAATTGATGTAGTTAAGAATACACTTATTTATAATCCACCCGTAGTCACACGGTTTAATGAACTTCCCGAACCTATTCAGGAAACGCTTACAGTAATTGCCAAAGGGGTTCGCAATATACCGGGTATTTCATTTAAAAGGTTTTATAACCACTATATCAAATATGTAGGAAATGTCGGACAGGATTTGGTAGAGTCGATTTTTTCATTCGTTCATCATAAACCAATACCGGTTCCCCAGCTTATTCAGGCTTCTTTAATGAATTCCGAACTTGACCACGAAGGATTTATTAACTTTGGCTGGCGAGGTTGGGAAGGTGCTTTTCCTACTTCGATGATCAGGGGCTGCCCTGCAGATCCAACTTTGGATGAGAAAACTATTGCTTATTACAATGAAGCAGTAAAAACTTCAGTGAGGCGTCTTCAGCCTTTAATGAGTTATTTTCATAAGGATCCACGACCCGACAAATTTGGAGGAACTGCACTTACAGGAGTCCAGCCATATTTGGGAAATGGAATCCCCGATTTAACGGGAAGCGTTGTGTTTACCGATCTTGCCAGGGATGAAGGATCTCACCCTCCAGTTAGAGGGATTTTAGCTTATACCAGGGTACAAGCAGATTGTAAACTAAATGATTTTAGTGTTATTGAAACCGATTATAATTTCGGATCTCGACCAGCATATTTTGTTAGTTTGGGAACGAATCTGGATCAATCCAGACTATATTTAGGGGTTAATGGCTCTATGAAAGTGGCTGATTTTAACCAAGGTACCGTTTTTGAAATTGTTCCATAATTCATAACTATAAAATTCGACTTAATCATCCGCATTCGGCATATGCCATGCCACTTCATACGCATCTTTTGTTTCTTCAGCGTCCTTTTTTGGGGTCAAAGAACGATGCGGTATCTGGAGGCCACTGAAAAAGCCCCTCAACCCAAAAAGAGACAGCTTCTATTTTTTAGAGGAAGCTGTCTCTTTTTTCGGTATAATCAGATCATCCAATCAAAGGCTGGTGGTCCCCTGCCTTTCATTATACAAACGGAACTTACCCGTAGATCATTATCAGTAACTCTGTTTAATATAGATATTAAATCCAGGAATGAGAGGGATATAGTTGATTACACCGATATTAGAATTCCTTGAGGAAAGCTCGTAATAGCCTGTAGCTAGCAAGCAGTCCGATTGGCATATCTATGAAAAATTGGCCCGTAAGCCCCATCTCGGCTACTCTGGATTGTTCATGAATAAGTATTGATAGAACCTCATGGTTGAGATATTTTCTGTGCTGCGCCTGCGGCAGAAAAAATACTAAGTGATATAATGGCTATAATCTATAACTTAAAATGAGCTTAAAGGAAGGAATCGCTATCAATGATCATCGCTGTCGATGTGTATTATGAGAAAAATCAAGCGAAATCAGTGGGGGCTATTTTTCAATGTTGGGAAGATTCTAAACCACTCGAAGTCATCATGTCTTATACGGAAAACCCTCACGAATACGAAACGGGTTTTTTTCTATAAACGAGAGCTCCCTTGCATACAGGAACTGTTGAAACTTACTGATATAAACCAAATACATACCATTGTTGTGGATGGTTATGTGTACTTAAACAATGAGAAAAAGCCTGGGTTCGGACATTATGTTTACACAGATTTTTCAGGGAAAATTCCAGTGATCGGTGTTGCAAAAAGTGCCTTTCACGACAACGAAGCCTTTGTCAAAAAGATTTACCGAGGCAACAGCTCCAAGCCTTTGTATATAACCTCTATCGGCATGGAGGTAGCAGTCGCTGCCGAGCACATACAGAGTATGCACAGAGAATACCGATTTCCGCATCTGCTGAAATTGCTGGATAAGCAAACAAAGGAAGCCCGGCTATAATCAATAGGGGGATTCAATATGTTGTTTTGGAAGAAAGAAACGCAACTTGATCGAATAAAAAACAAACTCGAAAAGGCCCTGCGCAAAGATACGGCTTTTTTGGTGTTTGGAGCATCCTCACACAAATACAGGGTTGATGAAAAGCTTACAGCAAAAGAGCTTGCGGACTGGCAAGCAAAGAATCAGGTCACACTCCCGGAGCCTTATACGCAGTTTTTAACGAAAGTCGGAAATGGAGGTGCCGGGCCGTATTACGGGATTTATTCGATTGAAAAGGCAACTTCCTATACCGATAGAAATGCACTCACTACAAAATGCGTTCTGCACCCCAGAATGACAAAAGAGGAATGGAACCATCTGACCGAGCCCCTGATCAATAGTGAGGACATCTCCGACCTGGAATACGACGCAGCCCGTGATAGGGTAATGGGCGGCATGTTGTGCATTGGCACACAAGGCTGCGAATATGATATGTATCTCGTACTTGAAGGGCAACACAGTGGGAAAATCGTTTACACTTCAGATTTTTATCCTGATCATCCCTTTTCCTTTATCTATGAAGACAACTTTCTGGACTGGTATGAGCGCTGGCTGGACGAAATTATTCTGGATTATGATATCGCGTGGTTTGGCAGCAGAATGCCGGGCAATGAAAATGTGTTGATACAGGTTTATCAAAACGCCCCAAACGAAGAAATCAAGTTAAAAGCGCTTAATGGAATGTTCAAGTTTAAGAAAATCTCGCAGCCAACCATTGATTTTTTAAAAAGCGTTGCTGAGCAAAGACAAAATGATCGCACCACAGCCATTCAGCTAATCTGCAAAACCTCTGTTGACGCGGGAAGAGACTTTCTTCTCGAGCTGTTGCATTCTGAAAGAAATGAGGATTTTCTACAAGCTTTAAACATTCTGAACTGGTACGGTAAATCTTTTGATTTAGCGGAATTTATAAAAGTGATATTGCAAAGTCTTGACAGGGTTCAGGACCCGGAAACGTTACGTCATGTGGGGTATGTTTTGGAATCCTCCGGCGCAATTACACTCCAAAACTTTGCGCCCTTTTTGTGCCACACCGACTCGAATATACAAACTACCGCAATCTATGCCACACGCAAATGCAATGACAAATCGGAAAGTTGGGAAACCATTGAACAGATGTTAATGGGTGGCGACAAGGAGGTTGTGAAAAACACTATTTTATTTTGGGGCATTATCCCTCATAAGAAGTTATTGCCTTATTATAAGGCTGCATGGCCGGAATATAAAAGCAAAAATAATTTCAGGGAAAAATCTATAGGTTGTTTAAAAGAATTAAATTTGCCAGATGATTATTTTGACAAAGAATAATTTGAGTAGAGGTGGATACGATCTATCCCTTTTCAGTTTTGGGTGGTTTGATCTACAAATGGGAGGATAGGTCCGTTACATTTAATCATACTGAGACTGTTTCAACTGAAAGTATCACGGTATATGTTGATTTGGATAAAAAAACAAATGTTGGACAAAGGTTCAGTGATTAAAATTACGAAGACTGCCAATTTTTTAATTCAAAATACCTCCTCGGATGAAGCTGTCGCCGCGAAGTGTCACCACACTCATAACCTTATATTTAACTAATGACACAAATCTCCCCTCGTTACAATAAAGATAAGAGCGACCAGAAGCAAATGAGTGGAGATTTGTGTCACTAATGAGGGGGGATTGTGTCATTAGACAGCATTAGTATGGTTTAAATTGGCTTGCTCCATTACTTTATATACCACTTACTCACAAAACCCGTATTTTGTACATATGTCTTATGTAGTTCTATTCATTGTATATCAATGCCTTTTAAAACCACAGGACAAGAACTTGGCCCCTTCGCCGACAAAGCCCCTATTCTGGCCATAAAAAAAACAACAACTCAAATGGAGCAGTTTTTAATAATCATGCTTCTTTATATAAGAACTTACGTAATTAAGTAGCTCATAATTTTTTGGATAATCAATGGATATCCATGGTGGTACATAGGATTTCATTTTTGAAATAGCTTTCTTTTTTCTTAAGCTATGATTAGGGCATTGATATTTAGTGATTCTTGTGTTGATTGTATTCTCATAATACATCTTAAAGTTTATACTTACAGCGTTCTTACCTTTAACCTCTTGGTATTTAAAAGCCATTTTGAAATTAGCTTTGTGCTGATGTGAGAATTTATAAGAACTTTATCTTTATGACATAATCTACATTCTTGAAGCATCCGTGCCCCAGCTCCCTGCCGGCATGCCTTAACGGTCTATATATTTGGCACAGGCCCCTCAAAAAAAATAACAGAACACTTAAAGCACTTTAAGTGTTCTGTTCATTAATATATTTATTTGACATATTTACTTGCATACTTGTCAAGAAGCATTTCGGATTTGTTCAATTGCTTAATTCCTTCTGCCTTCTTTTTTTCACCTGCATTGAATTTGGACCAATTTATTTTGGTCGTCTTCAAGCTGTCCCGCATTATAGTGAACCCTTCCAGTTGGAGTTTTGCTCCTGCCAGATAGTAGGTATGTATTTCTTTCAACTCTACATTATTAGCTTTGAGGTTTTTCAACCCGGATACAAATTTAGTATAATTGGGCAATACAGTATTGTTTAAAGTAAGAAAGAGTGTTTTTCTGGTTGAATCGTTCAGGAGTCTATTTTGATTTAACGTAGTTATGGCTTTCTTTTCATAGCTTCCTAATGGCTGCAACTGCTCAATGTAATCTTCCAGATCCTGTAACATAATTTCTTCGTGTGTAGCTTCCTTTATAACTACCGGTTTAGTTGGTTCAGGAATGACTGTATAATCATCCACCACTTGAACAGTAAATACATAAGGTTCAAACTTTTCTCCAATATTGACAGTTAAGGTAGCATTCCCTTTATTTATTGCATGAAGTTCAGAAACCCATTGCGTTTTTCGTACGACCTTGACAACATTCTCATCTGAAGAGATCGGAGTAAAGTCATGTTCCGTAACGTCTGCATCGGTCCAGTCAGTGATGGCTATTTCGTATGACTTCCACTCCCCAACTTTTATCTCAGCAGGTTTGGTCACTTTTACAATGTCGGTGATGTTCCGTGCAGCCGCAAAAATACTGCCACCCCCGAATACAACAGATACTATAATTGCTAGCATTAGCGAATAAATCCAACTCTTTCGTTTCATATAGCCTTATCCCCGCTTGATTATTAATAGTAAAGCATCTACCAATTTTGCTAAGTCATTTCATGAAAAGGTCTCAGGTAGCAAAAGCAGCATATTACTTTCCTCTTATATTATATAACTTAGCAGGAATAATTGTCTTATGTTTTTTGGGTATGTTCAAAAGCTCAAACGGGAAAATGAAATGTTAAAAAAGTGTTTGGAAATCTGGATGCAGGAGGTGAAACGCACAAATATAGAGTCATTGAGAGCGCCGCAAAAGAGTATGCCGTTAGCGACCTATGTAAACTCTTCAGGGTTTCCAGAAGTGGATACTACGCTTTTTTGAAGCGCAAAGGAACAGATCGGGATCAGGAAGCAAAGGCGCTGATTCAAAAGGTGTATGAAAGGTATAACGGAGTCTACGGTTATCGCCAAATTCAATTGTTCCTGCTGCAAGACCACGGGGTTTGGATGAATCATAAGAAAGTACTCAGAATTATGCAGGATTTAAGGATTCGTTCGAGGATCCGCCGAAAACATCGTTGTAATTATGCTACTTCCGAAGGAGATCGCGTGGCGAAAAATATATTGAAACGGGATTTCAAAGCGGATGCTCCCAACCAAAAATGGGTGACAGACATTACGCAATATCGCGTAGGCGAAAAGTGGCTCTATCTATCTGCGATTAAAGATTTGTTCAATAACGAAATTATCGCTTATCAAATGAGCGCTAGGAACGACAATGAACTGGCTCTCCGAACCGTTCAGCAGGCCTGGACTCAGCAAAAAGACGTGACTGGACTGATCGTTCACAGCGATCAGGGATGTAAATAACACGTCCCATGCATACCACGACATGCTGCCAAAGGTTGGCGCCCGAATCAGCATGTCACGCCTGGGCAATTGTTATGACAATGCCTCGATGGAGAGCTTCTTCTCGCATCTCAAAACGGAAGGACTCTATCCATATCATATCCGAAATATGGATGAGGCACAAAGGAAAATTGAAGATTACATTCGATTTTATAACCAACATAGGCCACAACGAAAACTAAATAAGCTGCCCCCGGTAGAGTATCGGAAACAGCTTATTGCCTAGGGTCTTTTTTCAGTGTCTATAAAATGGGGGCTTGACCATCCATGGACGAGGTGTCTTTTTCTCTACTCATTTATATCTTTTATTTTATTTCATTCATAAATCTCCTGAAATTATCCGCAATTTCTTTGGATCGGGTGTGATGCAAATAATGTTCTCCCTCGAATGTCATCACTTTTCCATGCACAGAATCTTTAACTTGCTCTTCATGCAAAGGTATCCATCCTTCCGTTTCTGTATCATTCGCTTGTAAAAAGAAAATAACAGGAAGATCTTTGGGGAAGGACAAGCTTTCAACTGCCTTAAAATTAGGACCGAAATTCTCGCCTTCATTTAGATTGTTCGGATTAAACGTATTTTTGAGTGATAACATTCTAATTTGTTCTCTGGTCTCATCATCAACGGCTGGGGCTCCCAATTGGTCAGGGGCCAGCTTCATTAACAATCGGTAAAACCCTGATTTTTTGAGCAGTTTGTACACCCCTGTTTGAAACGGCTCATCCGTACCTCCCTGCGTGGGGACACTGCTCTCAATTCCGACAAAGGAACTTACTTCGTTTGGATATTTGTTCACATAATCCAGGCCGTATATTTTCAATCGTCCAGCACGCCTCAAGCACGCCTCGTACCACACCCCACATCGCGATTCGGCGAGGGTCCAGGCCAAGGCGATCGGCCATAATCGCAATCCGGCCCCGTAGCACCTGCTCGCAATTACCACCTCGATCAACGTAGTTAAGCAGATACTGGATAGTATCAAAATGGATATCGCCGATGATGCCTTTGGGGTCAATGACAACCCATTGCTCTTCTCCTTGGCGGAGGATGTTTTCATGATGCAGGTCTCCATGCAGTAGTAGATTCTCTCTCGTGGTCGTAATGAGATACGCCAGACATTCTTCGGCATTTTCCACCCAGCTCTCAGGCAGTGGTGCTGCAGTGATTACATCGTCGAATCGCTCGCGGTATCGCTCGATTGCCGCGAAGTGTTGCTTCATGGACGGGTACAGACTACCGGTTGGTGCAGGAAGGTGAAGGCGGCGAAATACTTCGCAAAAGATATCCGTCGCACTCGCATCATCCTCAATTGTCGACAACGGTGTGCCAGGGTCGGCACCCTCCAGCAGGGCCACGCCCCACTCCTCGTCTGCATCTAGCACATGAATCGCCCCCCGGCCCTCATAGGCACGAAGCACACTAACTTCCCTAGAAAGCTCGTCCTTCATGAAAGATGATTTTAGGACTACTGGCTTCCCGTCACTGCGCTTTGCGCGGAGTACGAAGTTATAGGATAAATTGGAAAATGGAGCTTCTGGACTAAAGTCGAAGCGGCTTGCACAGTCGGTAATCACCCCAGGCAGCACTTCCGCCCATGCTATGCCTTGCTTACCGTAGAGTTCGTGCATTCTTTCAATAAAAGTATCAGGGATCACAATCATGCCGCAATGGCTCCTTTCAGCGAAGTAGTCTGCTTCTACTCTTCTTCGACATGAGATGATGTAAAATCCTGTTTCGCCCAACTCCAGCATTCTTCTGATAAGTTGTAGGTTAATTTACGGTGAAACCGTATCATGAATGAATAAGAACTTTTTTTAAAGTAGTACGCTAAACTGCCCGTTACCTGAATGATTGTTACAAAGAAAGACCGGATTTACTGTGCTCCGGTCTTTTCCTTATTACTATTTTAAACTCACCATTAATTCGACTCTCCGTTTTATCACTACTTGTGATACGGTTCTCCGCGCTGTCTGTAACGGCAAGTATTTCGAAAAAGAAGGAGCGCTGTTATACCCCCTCATAATCTTCAACTCATTCCAATTCCAAAATTGACTCACCGCTAATTATCGTTCCATTATCTTTCCCTTCACAAATTTCTTTCATTGAGCCCGGCTTGTCAAAATTAAACACATGCATTGGCAGATTGTAGTCTCTAGCTAAGATGAAAGCTGATTGATCCATTACCTTCAAGTTATATTTTAAAACATCGTTGTAGTGAACTGACCTAAACTTCCTTGCTTCTTTGTCGAACTTAGGGTCAGCATTGAGAACACCATCTACGCCTTGTTTTGCAACTAACAAAGCATCACAATTAACTTCGATTGCCCTTTGAACGGAAGGATAATCTGTTGTAACGTAGGGTTGCCCGTTTCCTCCCGCAAAAATTACTATGGAGCCCTTTTCCAGATGGTGAACTGCCCTTAGTCTGATGTATGGTTCTGCAACTGATGTAATAGGTATTGCTGTCATTACACGAACTTCTTTGTTTGATTTGGCTTTAAGAACTCCTCGAAGCATCAAGCTATTAATAACAGTCGCAAGCGTCCCGATGTTATCAGCTTCTGCTCTTTCTATTCCCCAGCTTTCCGCCATATTACCGCGAAAAATATTCCCTCCACCTATAACTAATGATACCTCAACACCTAGATTCACAACTGACATAATTTCATTGGCAATATGGTCCAACCTTTCAGGCTCAAAACCAAATTCCGTGTTTCCGGCGACTGCTCCACCACTTAGTTTAATAAGAACTCTTTTGTACCTTGTCAAATTAACACCTCCGCGCAAATAAAAAACACTAAAGCAACGAATGCTTTAGTGTCTTAATGGAACGAGAATATGAAATTGTAACAATCGACTTATTGTAAGCCTCCCGTTTCCACCTCATATTCCCACTCCTTCCAGTAATTTGTCATCAATTCATTCTATACTGTGTGGGAGTATAACGCAACACCGAAAGTGGCAGAATTTCAAACATATATTATTTCCATGAGCTCCTGTTCTAAGGGGCTCTATTTCTGTTTCTTAAGGAGGTATTTGTTTTGCGTATCATCTTTACGTATCAGGATTTAAAAGTGCTTCGCCACGCCAAAGCAATTCCGCAGGCGCTCCTCGATCTTGTCCAAGATTACTTCAACCAGCTAAGGGTTGAACTTGAAGACAAAGCTAAGAGCGAATTTATCCCAATGCCCCGCAAGGAATTACGCAAAAAACTTGCCCTTATTTATGATACGGTTCACCGTGAAATGAAACTATCCTGCCCTTTCGTATTATGAGGTCACCAGATCTTTCTGGTGGACCTCATTTTTGTGTGGTCGTAAGATAGCGGTAGCCGGGGATCGAACGTTTCTGCCCGTGGGAGTCGGATCCCGAGAGCTATACAGTTCATCCCCCCTACTTGTTAAACCATGATTAGGCTGGTTGGGACAATGATCCCGAATCACATGCGATAATGTGGACGACAAGAAGGTTAGGGGTTGCCGGTGAAAATATATTGGGAGTGATTATGTGAATCCTGTCATTGGTTTGGATGTTTCCAAAGGGGAAAGTCATGCGCAAGCTTTTGCAGATAGAGGAACCCCCTACAGAAAGATATTTCGTTTTAAACACGATCTTGAGGGACTCGCTTCCTTTCTTCGTTTTGCTCAAGATTTAGAATCCTTTACGGGGAAGCGTGCAACCGTCGTATTAGAAGCAACGGGCCATTA